>JBDRCY010000019.1:0-34564 GCA_043821265.1 Chloroflexota bacterium | reverse complement strand
TTTTGTTTTGGGGGGGGGTTTCTTCGGGGGGGGGGCCCGGGTGTCGTGGGCCCACGCCGGACTACCTTGTTTGCTTAAAGGCTGCGATTCGGCTATTTCTGGTTTAGCCGCAGCATGTGGCAGGAGCAGGAGATACAGGGGTCGTATGACCTGACCAGCATCTCGCAGAGCAGCCTTATCTCATCCTCACTCTTCTTGGAGAATTTGGGGACCAGTTCTTCCAGGTCATGCTGGATACTGTTATGGTTCTGGTTGGTGGGGATGATGCAGTTGGCTTCGGTGATGTAGCCGTTGTCGTCATAGGTGTAGTCGTGGATGAGCAGGCCGCGCGGTGCCTCTACGGCGCCGATGCCGCGCCCGGCCTTGGGCTTGACCACAATCTCCTCTTCCTTGACACCCATGCGCAGCAGCTGGTCGATAATATCTATACCGACCATAACCTCATGGACGGTCTCCACCACCTGGGCGATACTGTTCATGAACGGGTTGTGGCAGACTGGTTTCAGCCCCAGTGCCTCGGCTACCCCCTTGGCCGCCGGATGCAGCTGTTCGTAGTTGTTATTTATGCGGGCCAGCGCCCCTACGGCATAGGACTCGCGGGCATGCTTGGTCCACTTGGCCGTGGACTGGGGTATGGAGAACTCATTGGTATATTCCAGGTATTTCTCCAGGGGGGCTATACCGGTATCGGTGGAGGAGAGGAAGCCGTGGACGAGAGCGTATTCATCGGGGTCGGTGAGGGCGATAAATTCCGTCTCCCGGGTGAAGTCGGGCAGTGTAAACCCTTTGAGCAGCTCTACGGTGGCCACCAGGTCCGCCATGGAGGCCTCCAGTCGCTCTTTTATGCCCTCCAGGTCCTGCTTGCTGGGCAGGCGCCCGAAGCCGTTGACCATAGTGCTGTTGGGGTGCACCGCGCGGCCGCCGATAATATCCATGATATCGTTGCCCAGCTTTTTCAGCCTCAGCGCCCGCAGGACGACGTCGGTATGCGTTTCGATTAGGGGGAAGACGCTGCCGACGCCCACCAGGTCGGGGGCGACCAGGAAGTATACGTGGAGGATGTGGCTTTCTATCATCTCGCCGACGTAAAGCAGCCGCCTCAGTAGCCGGGTCTGCTCCGATGGGGTAATGCCGAAGGCGGCTTCCGTAGCCTGTAAGGATACCACTTGATGGGATACGGAGCAGATGCCGCAGATGCGTGAGGTAATATGGTGGATTTCATCCCAGCGCCGGCCCCTGATGAACGACTCGAACAGGCGCGGGGCTTCGGTTACCTCCCAGGTGACCTCCTTGACCTTGCCATCATCCATCTTGGCTATGATGTTGCCGTGACCTTCTACTCTGGTGACGAGGTGTACGTTGATATCTATCTTACTCACTTCTTCGCAACCTCCTGCCACGTGTCTTGTTGCCACGTGTTATATAGATTAAATTTCTTGACTAGGTCGTCAGCACAGAGTCCCGCTTTTTCCAGGACCTCCTTCTCGGCATTGACGTTGGGCTCGTCGATAAGGCCGCGGCAGCCGTAGCAGAGGGTGCCGCCGGTAACACAGGCGGCCCGGCAGCCACCGCGAGTCACCGGCCCGAGGCAGGTCTGGCCCTTATCGTAGACACAGACATTGCCCGCCTTCTTGCACTCGTTACACACCGGGTCGTTGGGGATAGACGGTACCTTGCCCAGCAGAACTTCCCCCACCACGCGGAGGAATTCCTCTTTACTGATAGGGCATCCCGGGATTTGCAGGTCAACCTGTATTACGGCACTGATGGGGCGGGTGGGGAAGGTGTTGTACAATTTAGCCTCTTTGCCGTAGACATACTTGAGGCCTTCTTCCATGGGCCTGAGGTTCTTGAGCGAGTTAACCCCGCCCAGGCAGGCGCAGGCGCCCAGTGTCACTACCACCTTGGCATTTTTTCTGATTCCTTCCAGCCGGGGAATATCTGCCTCACGGGTGCAGCTACCCTCGATGAAGGCTATGTCGTAGTCATCACTGCGTTCGGTCAACGCCTCCCGGAAGTTGACGATGTCCACCACCTTGGCCAGGGCGGGAATCTCATCTTCGCAGTTGACTACCTGGAGCTGGCATCCTTCGCAAGAAGCGAAATCGAAAAAAGCGACTCTTGGATTCATATCTCGGCCTCCATAAGCTTATTCAGTTGGGCTAGGCTGAATACGGGCCCTTCCTGGCAGACATATACGTTATTTATCTGGCAATGTCCGCACAAGCCGAGGCCGCATTTCATATGGCGTTCCAGTGAAAGCAGTATGTTCTCGTGGGCCAGGCCCTTCTTGAGACACTCAGCTACTACAAACTTGTACATTACTGGTGGGCCTACCACGATGGCGGTGGTGTTTTTAGTATTTATCTCCATATTGGGGAAGAGGGTGGTGATTACGCCTACTGTGCCCTCCCAGGTAATATCTTCCGGGCATTTGTCCACCGATTCCATAATCTCGATATCCGGGCTTTGTCTCCATTGGGCCAGCTCTTCCCGGAAGAGCTGCTCGGCCGGCTCGCGGCAGCCGTAGAGGATGATAAGCCGGCCATAGTTCTTGCGGTTATCGACGGCGTATTGAATCATGGAGCGCAGTGGGCAGAGCCCGATGCCACCGGCCACAAAGAGCAGGTCACGTTTCTTGAGTTTGTCTACCGGGAACCCGTTGCCGAACGGTCCCCTGATGCCGACGGTAGCGCCTGCCTTAAGCTGGTGCAGGGCCTTGGTCAGGTTCCCCACTTCCCTGACGCCAATCTCAAAGTGAGGGCCGCGGGTGGGGGACGAGGAAATGGAGATGGGGGCTTCGCCTATGCCGGGTATAGATACCTCGACGAACTGCCCCGGTTGCTGGTTCAACGTGCTGCCGTCCTTTAGGCTGAATTGGAACAGTTTCTCTCTCTCTGACAGAGGCTCTACCTTTACCAGCTCCGCCAGCTTGGGTATGAACAGGGACTTCTTCTCTTGCGCAGTTGTTACCATTATTTCGCCTCCTTGACCAGCCTGTTAATGGCGGCTACCGGGCTAGCGATATCGACCAGGCAGGCATGTACACATCGACCACAGCCCACGCAGCCTAGTTGCCCGTAGCGCTCCCGTAGGTATTTGTTTTTACGATATATGCGGTGCCTGAGCCTGTCCTCACCAGGCGCCCGGAAATTCTCGCCGCTGGCTACCTTGGCAAAGCCTTTCAGCATGCAGCTATCCCATAGCCGGCAGCGTTGGCCATCGGTCAGGTTGAGCTCCATCTGGTCGCGTACATCGAAGCAGACGCATGTCGGGCAGACCATGGTGCAGCCGCCGCAGGCGAAGCATTTCTCTCCCAGCTCTGCCCACATGGGGCTTTCCCAGGATTTTTCCAGGAGTTCGGGCATTTTCTGGAGGGATATGTCCAGGGCCAGCTCGTATTTCTTGAGTGCCTCCTGCCGTCTGGCATCTCTTTCCCTGGCCTCCGCCTTACCGGCCTTTTTGGGTTTGAAGTACTTCTGGAGCAGGGCTTCGCCCTTGGGTGAGCCTACCTCGATAAAGTAATCGTCTCCCAGGTCAGTGAGCCACAGGTCGAAGTTCTTTGAGGGCAGGTTGGTCCCCAGGCTGGCGGCGAAGCTGTAGGGCCAGGGGCTTAAGCAGTCCACGCCGATGATAGTGACGGCCTTTCGTCTGTCCTGATAGTTGGTGTCGGTGTTTTCCCCCAGGTACACGGCATCGAGCAGGTTAATGGCATTCAGGTCATAGGGGTGGACGCCGATTACGGTGAAGGGTTGGGCCCCATTCGTGCCGCGCACGCTTAGTTCCGGGGCTACACTGAACTTGGCCAGGGCTTCTTCGGGTGGTAGCAGATACTGGGTGGGTGGCAGCACGGCCATACTGTAGTCCAGACAGAGTTCATCGGCCGCGGCCAGCCTGTCAAAGGCGAACCAGGGCGTTTTCCGCTTGACGCCATAGACTATTTCATTTCCGTCAAGCATTTTCTGGACAGAGGCTTGGAGATCGGCTTTGCTGCTGATGAAATTGTCCATGTAACATTCCCTCCATTTTCTTCAGATAGACTACTCAGAATACCCAGGTAATAAAAGGCTTTAGCGTAGTTGGTGAGCGCCGGGCCGGTAGGCCACGCCGCTGTTTATGGGCGCACTCTATTCAATTATAAAGGTCCGTACGACTGACGGTGGACCCGGGTTGCTGGCGAGAGCATAGACCTGCCATATGGCTTATGATTTCGCCCCGATAATGACAGAAAACACTTTAGCACAGATAACTTTTTTTGGCAACCCCATATAGCTTTTCGGGGAAAACTACATAATTTTATCGTATTATCCACATAAAACTTATGGGTAAACTTAACGACTGACGCCGGACCTGGGTTGCTAGCGAGAGCATAGCCCTGCCATATGGCTTATGATTTCGCCCCGATAATGACAGAAAACACTTTAGCACAGATAACATTTTTTGGCAACCCCATATAGCTTTTCGGGGGAAAATTACATAACTTTATCGTTTTATCCACATAAAACATATGGGTAAACTTATGCTGAAGGTGGGGGTGAAGATGATTATCCGGCCCGGCCTAATCTTCGGCCGGCATCCTGCAATCAGTAAGACAGATATGCTATAATTATGCCCAATATCGGTTTAAATACTGGTAGCGGGGATAGCCCGGCGCCGTAAAGGAGAGGTGATAATGCAGACACGGATATCAAGGTGGGGCATATTCGGTATAGCCTATTTTACCTTAGTGAGCTTTGCCCTGGTGTTCCAGTCTGTTCCTCCTCTACTGCACCTGATAATCGATGACATGGCTATTTCCCATGGGCAGGCGGGGCTACTCATGAGCCTGTTCTCCCTGCCGGGTATTATTGTCGCTATCCCCGTCGGCATCTATGCCGACCGCTACGGGGTGAAACGGATAGGCATATATTCTTTCCTGCTGCTGATAGCGGGAACGGTGATGGTGGCCCTGGGGTCCAGCTTTGCCGTCCTGGCGGCGGGCCGTGTGCTGGGGGGCATAGGTGGCATGACCCTGGCCGTCCTCTGCCCCCAGATTCTTGCCCAGTGGTTTGCCCGGAAGGAGACGGGCCTGGCTATGGGGCTGTTCCACAGCGGGATGCCGGTGGCCTTTATTACCGCACAGAATGTATTATCGTGGGTGGGAGTCACCTGGGGCTGGCGTCTCGGTATCTGGATAACCCTGGGTGTCGCTATTGTAGCCTTCGTGGTCTTCGCTATATTCTTAGTGCCTGCCCCCGCGGTGGCCAGGAGAGAGCAGGATTGGCGCGGTCTCCTCTCCGGTCTGCGTCACATCGGTCTTCCCATCTGGCTGCTGGGGCTTATCTGGGGGTTATTCAATGCGGCGACTATCGCCATGTTTACCTTTGCCCATGATTTTATGGTTGGAGCCGGTATTGACCCTATAATCGCCGGTCGTAACGCTAGCTGGTACATGGTAGCTTCCCTGTTCGCCGGCCCGGTTGTGGGCTATATGGTGGACAGGCTGGGGCATAAGCTGGTGTTTCCTCTGGTGGGGGGGATTTGTATGGCTGCGCTTTTCCCACTGGTTCCGGGTGACATAAACCAGGTGGTTTTATTGATAGTAATAATAGGCATTTTTTCGGCCGGTGTCCCGTCCCCGGTCTTCTCTCTGGCTGCCGATGTGCTGAGCCCGCGGCAACTGGGGGTCGGTTATGGTATTCTCACCACGGTCTTGAACGTGGGGGCGTTTGCGGGTCCCTGGCTGGTCGGCCTTAGCCGTGATATGACCGGCACCTATCGGGTGGGCTTCGGCGTGATGAGCTTATTTGCCTTCCTGGTGGTGGTTACTGCGGCGGTGCTCTGGGTCAGGCTTAAGGGCAGGCCGGCCCGGCGCTTGGACGGCTGAAATGACCAGAGGGATAGCTTCCCTTAAGTCCGGCGAGGGTATATGCTCCCATAAGGGGCGGTATTGGCCGCCGTTATGCCGGCGGTTTAGCCGAGTCGGCGGCCTGTTTTATCGCCTGCCTGGCCAGCACCTTAACCAGCTCCTTTTTGAAGAAGAGGCGCCGGCGCGGAATGGCCGCCTCGGCGGCGGCCTGGGCGGCCTGCTCTATTAGTTCGTCGCTGATAGCCTTACCCGTCAGTATGTCCTCGGCCTTACCGGCCCTTACCGGGGTAGGTGCTACCGTGCCCAGTACTATCCTGGCCGCCGCTACTTTGGTACCTGGTGCATCCAGTGTAATGATGGCGGCTACTCCCGCAGCCGTCCGGTCCTCAGCCCGGCTTTCGAAAAAGGTAGCGTAGGCGCCGCCGCTGTGGGCTGGCTGGATTGGTATCTGTATTTCGGTAAGAATTTCATCGTTTTTAAGGGCGGTCTTACCCGGCCCGACGAAGAACTCGCTTAGGGGGAGTGTCCTTTCTCCCCGGGCGCTGACCAACCTTACACTGGCGTTAAGGGCAACCAGTGCCGGCGGCGTATCGGCCGAGGGGGTGGCGTTACACAGGTTACCCCCGATAGTCGCCATCGTTCGAATCAGGGGTGAGCCCAGCTGATGGGCGGCACTGGCCAGTATGGGGGACCTCTCCTGGACTATGGGGGAATGCTCGATGTCATGTATGGTGGTGGTGGCGCCTATCTTCAGGCCTTCCCCGTCCGAGCGGATATAACTTAAGTCGGCGATGGCCTTGAGGTTGATGACATATTCCGGGGTGACAGCTCCCTCCCTTAGGGAGACCATCAGGTCGGTGCCACCGGCCAGCAGCTTGGCCCCCTTATGTTTGGCCAGCAGGGCGCCGGCTTCCTTAATGGTCCGTGGTGACAGATAGTCAAAGTGTAATAATGTCTTACTCATAACGATACCTGCCTTAGTTTATTTTCCCGATTGGTTTTGTAAAGTTTACCCGGTGTTACGGGCAGTTGCTTCTCCGAGGTATTTACCTCTTTCCGTTCTATGGTCGTTTAGGATAAGCCCCCGGCCCCAGTATTATGCACCATCGGTGGCCTTGATGCAACTACTTTAGTGGCTATCCCGTCGGCATGGCATGAAAAAAGGGGAGGCCCCGGGGCCTCCCCCTGATGGGTAAATTGTTGTCGGAGCGTAAAGCTATATTTCCAGCCACGAATCGGAATAGAGTGATTCGCCGGTGAGCACCCGGACCGTTTTCACGTAGTTGACCTCGTCCGGGCTGAGCGAGGCCAGGTCTGGCTTCTCGCCGTCCACTACCCGGTTTACCAGGTCGATAATCTGGGGCCGCTCCCCCTTGGCTATCTTGATTAGCTCGGCGTCGCAGGCATCGACGATGGCGGAGTACAGGCCGTGTCTCATCAGCATTATCATGTAGGTCCGGTTCAGCCAGGGTCTGAGGTGGATGGGAGTGCCGTTGGAGACATTGGATAGGCCCACGATGGATTTGCAGTCGGGGGCGATTTCGGGCAGCATGGCCATGAATTCCACGCAGGACTTGACCTGGTTTATCTCCACGCTTACCGGGGTGCCGATAGGGTCTATCCAGATATCCTCGTTGGGGATGCCCAGCTCGCCGGCCTGGTAAAGGAGGTCAACCGCCAGCATAGCCCTTTCGTTAGCATCGCGTGGCATCCCCTCCGTGCCCCACAACAGGCCAATCATGCTGGCATTGTAGGTCTTGGCCAGGTTCAGCCCTCTCTGTAGCCTTTCCGGTTGCAGGGATACCGAGTTTATCAGCGCCTTGCCCTTAAAGGCCTTTAGGCCGGCCTCCATAGCGTCCATATTGGTGGTATCGAGCGATAGCGGCAGGCTGGAGACCTCCTGTACGGTATTGACCACCCATGACAGCAGTTCATCGCCGTTCTTGCGGGCGGGGCCGATGTTGATGTCGATGTAGTCCACGCCGGTCGCGGACTCTTCCTTGGCCATATCCTGAATGGGCTTGGCGTCCCTTCCCTTTAGTGCCGGCCCGATGGTCTGGGACATGATGTTTAGGTTTTCCCCAACAAGGATCATCAATTACCTCCTTACGCTTTCCATGTTTTTAGATAGGCGGGTATATGTGCTGCTTCTCTGGGGCCGACCATAATCTCCCAGCCGGATAGTTCCTCTTCCAGGCCGCCGCTCTCGGCGGCAATGTAGCCGGGGATAACCAGTTTGTGATGTTTAATCTTGCTGTCGATACCGCTCTTCTTAACGAAGGGGGCGATGGCGTCGGCCACGAATTTGCCGGCGGCCCACCCGGTCATGACGGAGAGTCCCTCGGTATCCTTGACCAGGAGGTAGCTGGGGACCTTGCTATTCTCTATCTCGCCGGAGACGATGAAGTAGGTCAGCGAGAAGTTGGAGGTGAGCAGCACCGGGGAGTTCTCGTTGGGATTGCCGATTTCGTAGATGCCCTCGGTGGTGGCCAGCGGCCGCTGCGGGTCGGTGAAGATGTTCATACGGGCCACGAGCAGTGGGAACAGGCTTTCCCCCTGAAAATCGGAGAGAACGATGATACCGCCGTATTTAGCGACGAACATGGCGGCGATTATCGTTTCCTTCATCGGGTCGTCGGTCATCTCGCAGGGCAGGATGATGGTGGGGAAGCCCAGCGGGCGGAACTTCTTATTCAGGGCGGCGCTTCTGATGGTTACCTGGTCTTCCAGCGCCTGGCGAATGGTCCTGGCCCCGGAATCGAGGACTATGTCCTTAATGCCGGCAGCGGACAGCTGGTCGCTCAGCTCGATAAGCTCATCCATATTGGCGGCTTTAGCCGCTACCGGGCACGAGTTCTCCTTGGCCAGTTCAGCCACCTTAGCGGCGTTGTCCTTGGTGGCGGCGTAGAGCAGTGGTTTACGGTCGCCACAGGCCTTTAGCCCGCCGGCCAGGGTATCGGGGTTATCGCTCATCAGGATAACGGGGGCGTCGCTGGAGTCCTTTACCTTGCCGGCCAGGGCGGCAAATTTGGCGGCGTCTCCCGAGGCGTCTTTTAGGGCAATCAGGTCGCCGCGCAGTGTGAGTCCCACCCTCTCGTATTCCAGGTCTTTGAACCTCTTGAGGCGGGCGTCCACCTCGGCATCCGCCATGTCGCTGGTGATAAGGAGGGCGATACCGGCGGGGTTCTCAAACCTCTTTTCGTGGCGAAAGAGTACTGTCTCGCCACCGGTCTTAAATGCCCGGTCGCCGGTGCCGATGGTAACCGGCCTGATGGGCGGTGCGGAGGCCTCTTCCAGTTTGGCCGTGGCCTCCTCCGAGACGTGGGGACAGGCGCTCAGTTGGGCCTTGCCTGCCGCCAGGTTCATGGCGAAGGCGAGGCAGGTGGGCACGCCGCATTCGCCACAGTTTGTCTTGGGTAGCAGCTTAAAGATTTCTATTCCGGTAAGTGGCATGATAAACTCCTTTCTAGCCCAGTATGGATTCCATAGTGAGGGCTGGATGTCCTTTCTCTTGCAGGAATGGTAGAATGGCTTCCTCGGTTTCGCCTATGGTCTCATCGGCCACCTTGTCCAGCAGGTCGGGGACGCCCAACTCCTGGGCTCGGGCCTTGAACCGCTCGCCGATTTCCTCTTTGAGCATCTTGGGCATCCAGACCATCCTCAGCAGGCCGCCGTCGCCGATGACGAACTTCCTCTGGCAGATATTGTATTTACCGTGGCCGACAAAGCCGGGGCTGGAGATACCGCCGCCGATGGTACCGGCCAGGGTGGTGAACTTCATCCCGCAGGGTGTCATGCCGGCGTAGTCGCGGTTTACCGTCATTAGCCCGTTACAGCTGGGCAGGACGGCGGCGATGCACTCGCAGCAGCCGCAGGTGGTCATGGGGTCATATACTATGGAATAGAAGTTATAGTGGTCTATCTTCTGGCGGGAGGCCTTGAAGATAAAGTCGTTTACCCCTTTCCACTGTCCCAGCTTGGCATCGAGGCATTCGCCCTTCTCTACCGGCTGATTAGGCCCGGTGGGGTTGATTTCGTAGGAGGCCTTACAGTCCATCCAGTTGTAGGAGCCGCAGAGGCCGGTCCTTTCGGGACTGATGACACAGACATGGCTGGGGGCGAAGGACTGGCACAGGGTGCATGAGTAGTAGGTATCGATAGTTTCGTCGGTCATGCCCTCGATACGGGCGTCCCGAATCTTATAGACCTCTCTGGCCTTGGCTACCTTTTCGAGCACCTTGTCCTCTTCGGTGTAGAGCTTTACCTGGAGCTTATCGAATATCCGGCCGAAGTCCTGGTGCAGCTTGGCATGGAGGAGGGCACCGATATGTTCCAGCTTAAATCCCTTTTCCACCGCCTGTTTGCTGATGCGTATCCAGGAGATATCTCTCTGCCCGATGTGCATTACCCCTTGGGCGTAGTTGATGAGGTGGTGAATCTGTCGCTCCAGGATGGGTTCGAAGTCTTCCTGCATCTCCCTCCCCGCTACCTCAACGCATATGGCCATGGGTAGCTTGGTGCCCGGTTCAACATCGGCCAGCTCGGAGCCAATCACCTCCACCCTGCCGTCCTCTACCTCGTCCATGTTCTTGGAAGTGACCCATTCTACCATAGCTGTTCGGCCGCCGCCGCACTCCAGGTAGATGTCATCGCCGCGTACCCTCTCGCCTTCAAAGGCCGGGCCATAGGCTACCGGGACCGGCACCTCGGATACAGTCACCTTAAGGCCCCTCACCTCTACCGCCTTGGCGACCAGCTTGTCGTGGGGGATATTGGAGACTACATGCTCATAGGTGCAGACGCCGGTGGGCAGGATCTCGGGTATGGGGGTATCGGCAATGGTGGGGAAGCCCCAGTTCACCGCCCCGGCGGCATTGGCATACCACTCGTCGGTGACGAAGCCCAGGGGCAGGACGAAGGCGAAGATGCGGTCCTTGTTATAGATAAGTATCTTACGGTAGTCGCCGGGGTCGATGCCGCCGAAGGACATGGCGGCCCTGGTGGCGAAGCCCATGGCGAAGACGGCGGCGCTGATGTCGGGGCCGTAGGAGACCAGGCGGGTGGGCCAGCCAATCTGCACTCCGGCTTCCAGCAGTTGTTCGGAAAACCGTTTTCCGTTGTACTCGGCACACATAAAAACATACAGGTTCTTCTCCTGAAGTTCCTGAGCAATATTCTTGGCAATCTCCGCGCTGGGGGCGGCACCAACGACGGCGGCAAAGCCGGGGGCCGTGCCGTCAACGAATTCGACGCCCCTCTTTCTCATGATGACATCATCGGCAGCGCCCAGCCAGATGTTGTCGTCGGTGATATCTTCCTGTTTGGTGTAGAAGTTGGGGGTCTCCAGGTACCTTATGGCTTCGATTATTTCTTCACCGAAGAAGGTGACCATGCCGGCATCGAGGGCCGGGGCCAGATAGGGTAGGGGGTGCTCTTCCCTTACCGGTGGCGGCAGGATTTCCTTACACTTCTTTAAGACCGGCTCCATATCGCCCAGTTTCTCTACCTTGGTGCCTAGGATCCCGTAGATAATAGGCAGGTAATAGGCGGTATTGGGGAAGCCCACTGGTTCATTGGCCCCCCACTTGTCCATGGCCTCCTGCCATTTCTTCTCGGCGTTGCCGATTATTTTGTGGGCCCCTCTGATGGCGGCCGATGCGATTATTTTTGACATACTCTAAGTCCTCCAATTGTATTTACGGTTGGTGCTCAGGCTGCTTCCAGTTCTCGTCTCATCTCCATATCGTAGAGCACTCTTTCTCTGGCCTTATCGATGCCTAAGGCTTTACGCTTCTTATCGATTTGGGCAATCATGAGTTGGGCGGCCTTGATGGCGTCCGGTTCGAAGGCCCACATGCCGCCGTACATCTTCTCCATATCCTTGAACAGGTAGTCGGTCACCTCTTTGCTGCCGGAGGTAGGCCAGTTTACACCGAATACGGTGAATACCCCGGAGGCGACGAAGTACTGGCCGATGGAAATGGCCTTTTCGCTCATCCACTCCGGTGCCGCTCCCACTGCCGGCAGGTCACTGATGTCATCACCCAGGCCGCCGTCCTTTACCATGGCGGTGGCGGCCATCAGGATGCGACTGTTGTCCACGCAGGCGCCCATGTGTATTACCGGGGGAATACCAACCGCTTCGCATACCGAGGCCAGTCCGGGGCCGGCGTACTCGGCGGCGGCCTCGGGGACCATGAGACCGGCCATGGCGCTGGCCATGGCACTGCAGCCGGTCTGAATCACCAGTACGTCATTCTTTATCAACTCTTTGACCATGTCGATGTGACCACGATTGTGTACGCTGCGGGCGTTATTACAGCCGACGACGCCAGCTACGCCCCTGATGAGACCGTTGATGATATTTTCGTTCAGCGGCCGGTAGGAGGCACGGAAGAGGCCGCCCAACAGGTAATTAATCGTTTCGTGGCTGAAACCGGCAATCAGGTCCTGTTTGAACTTGGGGATGCGGATATTGCCGCTTCTGTTGGGGTAGTTCTCGATGGCAGTCCTGACTACCTCCTTAGCCGATTTCATGGCATCGTGTTCATCGAACTCGATGTGTAGGGCACCCCTCATCCTGGCCTTGGGTGAGGTGGTGATAATCTTGGTGTGGTAGCACTGGGCTATATCGGGCAGGGACTCCATAATGCACTGGACGTCCACTACCATGGCATCCACCGCCCCGGTTACTATAGCCAGTTCCTGCTGCAGGAAATTGCCGGCCAGGGGCACGCCGTGGCGCATTAATATCTCGTTAGCGGTGCAGCACATGCCGGCCATGCTTATCCCCTTGGCCCCCTTGGACTTGGCCAGTTCCAGCATTTCCGGGTCCTGGGCGGCGGCGACAATCATCTCGGAGAGCAGTGGTTCGTGTCCGTGGATGATGATGTTCACCTCATCTTCCTTGAGCACCCCCAGGTTCACCTGGCTCAGCACGGGGGTCGGGGTGCCGAAGAGGATATCCTGAAGCTCGGTGGCAATCATGCTGCCACCCCAGCCGTCGGCCAGGGCTGCCCGTGTCCCCTGTTGAATGAGGCTTTCGTAGTCCTGGTCAACACCGGCATGGGTGCGGTGCATTATTTCCACTACCTCCCGGTCTATACCGCGAGGGGCTACGCCATACTTGCGCCATATCTCCTGCCGCTTCAGGGGCGCCCTCTTCAGGAAGAGGAGTTCACCCTCCTGCTGGCCGAATTGGCCCAGGGCCTTTTCGCCGATGTCGACGGCTATTTCATTGTTGCTGCGGTCTCCGATGGGGATATCCCATTCCAGGGCTAGCTGCAGCAGTTTTTGCTCGTCCTTAATCTCGTAGCCCGGGGCTTCCCCCTTGGCGGCAGCCAGGAATAGTTCCGCCACCCCGCGTCCGTGGTCGGAGTGGGCGGCGGCCCCACCGGCTATCATCCGGATGAAATTCCGGGCGGCTATAGTCTCGGCTGTCGCCCCACAGACACCGCGCCTCTTCTTTTTCTCTTCGGCGGTTTCCTCCTTGCCTTTGGGTAGGGGTACCCGGCAGGGCCCCATGCCGCAGTTCTTACAGCAACTGCCCACCACGCCTATAGGACAGGGCTTCATCTTATCAGCCCTGTCGAAGGAGAGGCTGACCTCGTCGCTACAGGCCTTTTCGATTAACTCGATGGTGGCTTTATCAACGCTTCTGCTTCCCGCTTCTGATTCTGCCATTATCTTATTCCCCCCTTACAACTGTAATTAATAGCGTATGTTTTATAAGCCTTTCGGCTTGGCTATCCCCTTTTCGGTTATTGGTCTTAAGCCTGGCACCCCATACACAGCCCGCGAAATTCCAGGCGGTGGTGGGATACCTTAAGGCCGCTTCCCCGGGCTATCTTCTGGTTAAGCTTCGTATTCACCGGTTCGTCCAGGTCGAATATGGAGTCGCACTGCTCACAGCGGAAATGGTAGTGGTTTTCGATGTTACCGTCGTACCTGGTCAGTGCGCCGGCCAGGCCCACCTCTGATATCTTCCCCTCATGTGTTAGTAGCCTAAGGTTGCGATAGACTGTTCCCAGACTGAGATTGGGTATTTCTTTTCGTGCCTCCTGGTATAGCCACTCCGCGCCGGGATGGGACTTGGTCGCTTTTAAGACCCTGAGGATACACTCCTTCTGTCTCGATTTTCGGGACATGGCGCGGGACACCATCCTTCTTTAGTAATAACAGTTCCTAGTATTAATTATATGGTATTTCCGATTTACCGTCAAAGCGGTCTCTAATCTCCCGGTACCGGTTATTTCGGGGCGGCCAGCTCCGTTATCATCTCTTGCACCAGCTTTATGGCCTCCGGGTGCCTCATAATCATCACGTCGCCGCCGGCCAGTAGCAGGAGGGTCGCTGTCATAGCCTCCAGCATGATGCCTCGCTTTTTAGCGTCGCCCAGCTTGGGGTTTTCGGCGGTGGGCAGGTTGGCCTCTTTAGTCTTCCAGACCTCATTCGCCAGGTTACAGATGATAGGGAACTGGAGCTTTTCGTCCTGCTGGGTCAGGGCGGCCATCTTGATTCTTTCCATTACCGAGTAGCAGTACTCGATACCGTAGCCTATGCTGCTGACCGTCGGGTCTATTACCAGTTGCTCATCGGGGACGCCGAGGTTGCCAAGCAGAATATTGAGCTGCTTGGCCAGGTTTATGTCGATGGGTGTTGAGGCCACTACCGTATGGTGATAACCGATGGCGGCGGCGCCAATCTTCTTATGGTTGCCCTCCTCGACTGGCCCGATAATCAGGTTCTTTTCCTGACAAAGCTCCGATACCTCTCTCAGCACCTCGGTATCCTTGTCGTGGTTGTTCGTTCCCCAGACAATCAGGGGCACGTCGATGGCGTCAGCCACCTTCTTGACCACCGCAGCGGCTTCACCGGCTCCCCGGTCGAGACCGTTGGGGTCGGTACTTATCAGTTGCAGGGCAATCATCTCGGCGCCGTAATCGTCGATGCATTTCTGCGCCCAGGCCACCGGGTCATCGGTCACCCCTTTAAAGGGCTCCAGGGCCGCTTCCGACCAGTCCTCGGGTGCCATATCCCATACTTCCATGGCTATTTTAGGCAGGTTGGGCATTTCTCCTTCGAAGAGGTAGAAGGGATAGGACGTTTCCCCGCCGACGGTTACTGCCTTATCACCGGTGCCCAGTTTTGTTTCCCTGGTCTTGCCGCTGTACGGTGTTTTCGGGATTTCAAATGCCATTTCTATGCTCCTTCCTTAGACTGGGTTCTTTCTTCTTTCGCTGCCATACCCTTCCTTGGCGTACCAGTATCGCTCGCCGGACTCCAGGTATTTCAGCTTCTCCTCGCGCGAAGCCAGTTTTTGCCGCCAGCGTCCCAGTTCTTCACCCTGGGGTTTGCCTTTCTCGTAGGTTTCTCCCAGTACCTCCACCTTGTCTCGGCCCGGGGCGCTCTTCTCTTCGATCTTGTATTCCATCATTTCCTCCTTAAGTTAGGCCAGGCCGGCAGCCAATTTGGCTGCCCTTAATGTATTCATCATGAGCATGGTTATAGTCATGGGTCCCACTCCGCCGGGTACCGGGGTAATGGCCTTGGCCTTCTCCTTGACCCCGTCAAAGTCCACGTCGCCCGCCAGGATGGCCTTGCCCGATTCGGTCATACCGATGCGGTTGACCCCGACGTCGATGATTACTACCCCCTCTTTGACCATATCGGCGGTAACCGCCTTGGGCTTGCCGGCGGCCACTATTAGTATATCAGCCCTTCTGGTATGGAAGCTAATATCCTTGGTGCGGGTGTGGCAGATGGTCACGGTGGCATTAGCGCCGTCTCTCTTTTGCAGCAGGATATTGGCTATGGGTTTGCCCACGATGTTGCTGCGGCCCAGTACCACCACTTCGGCCCCTTCGATCTGGGTTCCCGACCTGATGAGCAGTTGCTGTATGCCGTGGGGGGTGCACGGTATATAGTCCGGCTCGCCAATCATCAGCTTGCCGACGTTCACCGGGTGGAAGCCATCGACATCTTTCTTGGGGTCGATGGCGTAGAGCACCTCGGTCTCATTGATGTGCTTGGGCAGGGGTAGCTGGACGAGGATACCGTTTATCTTGGGGTCTTTATTCAGATGGTCGACCAGTTTGAGCAGGTCGGCCTCGCTGGTATCGGCGGGTAAATCGTGCCTTTCGGAATAGATGCCCAGGGCGAGGCAGGTCTTCTCTTTTTGCCCCACATAGACCTGGGAGGCCGGGTCTTCGCCTACCAGAACGGTGGCCAGCCCCGGTACCACGTTATGTTTGGCTTTAAGCTCGGCAATTTCCTGCTTGAGTTCCTCGCGGATCTCCTGGGCTATATCCTTGCCGCTGATAATCTGTGCCGTCATATTACCTCTTACCTCCTTATACTATTATAAAGTAGCTAAAACTACTATTTCTAAGCGCTGCCTGCGGAATGCAGGCCCTGTTTATTCAGGACGTTATCCATTATATCATTTACCGCCTGTACCGCCTCGGAGGTGTCGGGTAGCTCCACCAGCGGCCTTACCTTGAGGTCGTAATCATGTATGGCCTCGTCAAAGGGTACAGTGGCTACGGAGTCGATGCCCAGTCGGGCCACTTCCTCGCTGATGACGGGGTCCAGCTTGCCGGGTACGGCATTGATTATCACCCATTGCCTTTTTACGTTCAGCTTGAGTTCGGTAACCAGGTCCCTTATCCGGGCGATAGTGCGTACGCCCTTGACGGAGTGGTTGGAGATGAGCAGCAGGGCGTCGATATCCCGGGTGGTCCTCCGGCTGAGATGCTCCATGCCGGCCTCGTTGTCCATCACGATATAGGCGTAATTAGCGGCCAGCCTGTCGATGAATTTCCTTAAGAGCAGGTTGGGGTAGCAGTAGCAGTCCGGGCCCTCACCGCGGCCCATGGTTATCAGGTCCAGCCCCTGGCTTTCCACGATAACCTCGCTCAGCTTGACCTCGAGGTAGGCCTCCTTGGTCATGCCCGGGGGTATGTTTATTTTCTCCTCGTTGAAGCCGGCAATTACCGAGCCGATGGTCTTCTCCACGCTGAGGCCCAGACTCTCGCCCAGGTTAGCATTGGCGTCGGCATCCACTGCCAGGATTGGCCCGCTGCCGCTCTGCTTCAGGTAGCGGATAAGCAGGCTGGTCAGGGACGTTTTTCCGGTGCCGCCTTTACCGGCGACGGCGATAGAGAAAGTCAACAGGCTATCCTCCTCTTGGGAATGGATTGTGGCGGATGGGGCAGTCTTTTAGCCACCGAGGGAAACTCATCGGTATTGGTATGGGGCAGGAACAGGGAAGCGACATAATTATTCATAAAGTCCGTATTCTCACTCAGTTCAAAGTTGGTCAGCATACCGGCCACCCTGCGGGCATCGTCGAGTATATCGACCGAGAACGAGGTCAGCCGGGCGCCCAGTAGAGAGCCGTTTCCGATGAACAGGAATCTGTCCTGCGGTATATCGGGCAGGAGACCGATGGTGATGGCTCCTTCAATATCTATATGACTGCCGAAGGCGCCGGCGATGATTACCTGGTTGAAGTCCGAGCAGCTAACGCCGACGCTTTTCGCTAGTGTCTGGCAGCCGGCATAGATGGCTGCCTTGGCCCTAATCAGATTATCTATATCGACCTCGGTGATGGCAATATCCTTGCCGATTTGGGTCTCGACGGCCCAGGCCAGCACGTACTCGTAGCCGTCCTTCCCCTTCCTGATTCTCTTAGAGGGCAGGTCGGCATTAAATTTGCCGTTCTGGCCGATGATACCGGCTTCGAGCAGCCCGGCGACGATGTTTATCAGCCCCGAGCCGCAGATTCCCTTGGCGGGGGCATCGCCGATGGTGCTTATGACCGGCTCGAGGTCGGCCGGACTGATGCGGGCCCCTTCGATGGCGCCGTCCGTGGCTATTATACCATACTTTACCCCCCCACCTTCAAAGGCTGGCCCCGCCGAACAGGAGGCGGTTACCATCCAGTCCGAGTTGCCAATCACTATCTCGCCGTTGGTGCCGATATCGATAAACAGGACCAGGTCTTTTCTCTGGTGGATGCCGGCACCCACCACGCCGGATACGATGTCGCCGCCGACGTAGCTGGCTATCGAGGGGAAGGTGAAGAGGTAGACCCGCGGCCTGAGCTTCAGGCCCAGGGATTTTGCCTCCACGGGGGGGATCATATTGGCGGCTGGAGTGTAGGGGGCCAGCCGGATATACTTCGGGTCGAGCCCCAGGAGAAGGTGGGTCATGGTGGTATTGCCGGCGCAGCTTATATGGCCGATATCCCTGATGCTGACCCCGGTCTGGGCCAGCAAATCGTCGATAACCCGGTTGATGGTGCCAGTCACTGCCTTCTGTATTTTCTCCAGGCCGCCCGGCTGCTGCGAGTAGGCTATGCGGGTAATAACGTCATGGCCGTATTTTATCTGGCCGTTGTAATTCATACTCCTGGCGATGACCCTACCCCGGTTCAGGTCAAGCAGTTCTCCGCAGACGGTAGTGGTGCCGATGTCGAAGGCGAGCGAGTAGTATTTCTCCCGGGTGTCTCCCCCCTCTACATTGATTACCTTCGGCCGGCGTCGGTCCCGGGCATGGGCCTTGATGGCGGTGGCCAGGGTGGTAACGGTGACCTTCCAGTCGCTGTCTCTTAAGACCCTGGGCAGCTCTCTAAGTATGTCGAAGTCCACCGACAGATTACTGATATTGCAGTGCTTCTTCAGGGTCCGGAACAGGCGTGAGAGGTCGCTGGTATTATCCTCGATGGTTGGTGGCGCCAGCTCCACAAAGCACTTCCTGAGGGGTGGTTTGTACCTCCAGCCGGTGGCCAGCACCTCCGAGACCTGCTTGCCCTCGCGGGACAGGACGGCCTGCTCCAGCCTCGATTCGACCGGTACATAGACGGTTAAGTCGGTCAGCACCCGGCTCTGGCAGGCCTGCCGGTAGCCCTGCTGGTATTCCTCTTCGGAGAGTTTATCGCTCCTTAAGCTCTCTACCTCTCCCTTTTCGATGAGGACCTTGCAGGTGCCGCAGACGCCTTTACCGCCGCAGGAGGCATTGATATGCACCCCGGCGGCGATAGCTGCCTCCAGCAGGTTGGCGCCCTCGGCCACGACAACATCGGTCTTGTCGGGTTTGAAGTGAACCCTTAGCTTTTGCGGTATTATTTTTACCATTTAAACCCCGTGCCACCGGGCCAGTAGTTGCTAGAACAGCCCCTGAACCTTTCCGGTCTTTACGTCGATATCGACCCTCCTGAAGGCGGGGTTGGATGAAGTGCCGGGCATCAGGCTGATGGCCCCGGCGCAGGGACAGAGGAATTTCGCTCCGGAGTAAATCAGCACGTCTCTTATGGGCAGTGTCCAGCACTTGGGCACGCCCTTGAGCGTCGGGTCGTGGGAGAGGCTTAAGTGGGTCTTTACCATCATGGTGCCGTAATCGTCATACTGGGGGTCGGACTCGAAGCGCTTGGCCTTGGCCTCGGCCTCGGGTGTCCAGGACACGCCGTCGGCGCCATAGACTACCTTGGCCACCTTTTCCACCCGGTCGCGCAGCTTCATCTCCAGGGGGTAGAGGAACTGGAAGTTGGTCTCCTCGTTACAGGCGTCTATCACGGCGTCGGCCAGCTCCAGGGCGCCGTCGCCGCCATCAGCCCAGTGGGTGGAGACGGCACAGCGGGCTCCGGCAGCCTCGGCAGCCTTCTTGACCATCGCGATTTCGTCTTTGGTATCGGTATGGAAGCAGTTGATGCACACCACCGGGTTGATGCCGGATTTCCTGATGACCTCGATGAAGTGGAGCATATTGGGCAGCCCCTTCTCCAGGAGCTGGAGGTTCTCCTTGGTATATTCCTCGGCCAGTGCTATACCCGGTGTCACCTTGGGCCCGCCGCCGTGCATCTTGAGGGCGCGAATGGTGGTGGTGAGTACCGAGACATGTGGCTTGAGGCCGCTGTAGCGGCACTTGACGTTCCAGAACTTCTCGAAGCCGATGTCGGCGGCGAAGCCGCTCTCGGTTACGTGGTAATCGAACATCTTCAGGCCGATGCGGTCGGCGATGATGGAGGACTGGCCGACGGCGATATTGGCGAATGGCCCGGCATGCACCATTATCGGCTGGTACTCTACCGTGCAGCAGAGGGTGGGGTTGATGGTATTGCGCATCCAGGCGGTCATGGCGCCGCCCACCTCCAGGTCGCCGGTGGTAACGGGCTTGCCGCTCTTATCGTAGGCCAGGGTGATATTGTCCATTCTTTCTCGCATGTCAGCCAGATCCCTGACGATGGACAGCATCGCCATAAGCTCGGAGCTGACGCTGATGCCGAACTTGGACTGCATGGTAAAGCCGTCATAGCGGCCGCCGATACCGATAATAATGTTGCGCAGGCTCTGGGCGCAGAAGTCCATAATCCAGCCGAATTCCACCCGGGTGGGGTCAATATCCAGGCGGCGCATCTTGGTGAGCCTGGCCAGTTGCTCGTCATTGTAGTTGCGCTCATGCTGCATGCGGGAGGTCAGGGCGACCATGGCCAGGTTGTGGGCGTTATTAATATCATTGATGTCGCCGGTAAGCCCCATGGAGAATTCGGTCAGCGGGATGAGCAGGGCATTGCCGCCGCCGGCAGCGGTCCCCTTGATATTCATGGTGGGGCCGCCCGAGGGTTGGCGCAGGGCGCCGCCCACGTTCTTGCCCCTCTTACCCAGGCCTTCTATCAGGCCGCATGAGGTGGTGCTTTTGCCTTCGCCCAGGGGGGTGGGGGTAATGGCGGTTACCTCGATGTACTTGCCGTCGGGCCTGTCCTTGAGACGGTCGATGATTTTCATGAAGTCGAGGCGGGGTGTTCTGCCCTGGGGAATGATCTCGTCCTTTTGCAGCCCCATCTTCTCCCGCCACTGGTCGGGGGTGGGCATACCACCTTCAGCCGCTTCGGCAATCTGCCAGTCCGTCATTTTGGTTGCGTCGTAAGCCATAGGAACCTCCTTAATATTATTCTATAGTTTTTAGTGGGGTGTCGTTATCCCCGTTGTGTCATTAAGGCTAACTTCCATTGTCAGGGTAATCAGGATTACTCCTGGTGTATTATTAGAAATTGGCCCTATTTCGGTCTACAGCTTTTAAGGTGCTTGTGCGGCGTCCAGCAGGGAGCGGTAGATATTCTTGACTTCGGCGGTAACCCGGGGGCTGGCATCAACCACGGGGCGGTTAGCCTGGTCTGCCGCCACTATTTCCGGGTCATAAGGGATAAAGCCCAGGAAGTCGAAGCCGGCCAGGGTGGAGGTGAGGAAGTCCCGGTCGGACTGGTTGCGGACCTTATTGCCCACTACGGCGATGTTCTTCAGGCCGATGTCACGGGCCAGTTTGTTAATGGTACCGGCGGTTTCGATGCTCCGCCTGCCGGGCTCAACTACCATAATCAGCTTATCCACGGCCTGGGCGGTGGCCCGTCCCAGGTGCTCTATGCCGGCTTCCATATCCAGGATAACCACCTCTTTCCGGCCCAGCAGCAGGTGTGTTATCAATGCCCTGAGCAGGGCGCTCTCCGGGCAATAGCAGCCGCTGCCCCCCCCCTTGGCCTGTCCCATTATCATTAGTCTGATGCCGTCTTTCTCGGCGCTTATCGTCTCGGGGAGGTCATCAACCTTGGGGTTTAGCCTGAAGTAGCTCTCGACCTGGCCCGGTTTGGCCCCGGTCCTCTCGGTGATGAGGTCGCTCATCTCCGATATAGGGGTCAACTCTTCGGGGTGGGGAAAACCGAGGGTAGCTGCCAGGTTAGCATCGGGGTCGGCATCTATAGCTATAACGGAGTAGCCGGCATCGGCGAATGTTTGGGATAGGAGAGCCGATAGCAGGGTCTTGCCTACTCCTCCCTTACCACTAATAGCAATCTTCATCTAAATCCACTAACAGTAACCTTAATCGGAATCATTATCTTAATAAATCCCGGCTTCTGGGGAAGACACTCGGTTTTAATAAGTCCGGCGAACTGCGTGGTGGAAACCCAAGCAATAGTTTACCCTATCGTCATGAGGGAAGTCAAGAATTAGTTGACTGCATATCGGGTGTTTTTATTCATTTTGCGGGTAGAATAACCTCCGAAGGTGACAGGCATTCTGCTGATAGATTATTTGAGTGCCACCGTCGCCCGTGCTATAATTTCCCGGGGAGCAGACTTGGCATGTGGGAGAGACTGGAGAGGCTAAAAAAGCGTTTTGAGGAGCTGAACCGGCAGATGGCCGAACCGGCGGTGTCCGCCGACCTGGAGAAGCTGCGCCCGCTGGCCCAGGAGAGGGCGGCTATTGCCGACCTGGTAAGCAAGTATGGCCAGTATCAGGCCGTTACCCGGACGCTGGAGGAGACCAGGGGGATGCTGGATGATGAGTCGGACAGGGACATGGCGGACCTGGTTAAGCAGGAGATAGAGAGGCTGGAGTCGCTAAGGGAGCATCTGTTTGGGGAGCTAAGGGTTATGCTCTTGCCCCGGGATGCCAATGACGATAAGGATGTCATCATGGAAATCAGGGCCGGGGCGGGCGGCGACGAGGCCGGCTTATTTGCCGGCGACCTCCTGCGGATGTATACGCGATATGCCCAGTCCCGGGGCTGGAAGGTAGATATCATTAACGTCAGTGAGTCCGGTATCGGCAGTATCAAGGAGGTCATATTCGAGATAAAGGGCAGGGGTGCCTTCAGCCGTCTCAAGTATGAGCGGGGCGTTCACCGTGTGCAGCGGGTGCCTGTCACCGAGTCCTCCGGTAGGATTCACACCTCGACGGCTACGGTGGCTGTCCTCCCGGAGGCGGGTGAGGTAGAGGTGTCCGTTAGTCCCGGCGACCTCAAGATTGACATCTTTCACAGTGGTGGGGCCGGGGGGCAGAACGTCAACAAGGTGGCCACCGCCGTGCGCCTGACCCACCTGCCTACCGGTATGGTGGTCGTTTGCCAGGACGAGCGCTCTCAGCTGCGAAATAAGACCAAGGCGATGGCCGTCCTCCGGGCGCGGCTGCTGGATATAGAGCAGCGCAGACAGGAGAGCGAGATATCCCAGCAGCGCCGTTACCAGGTGGGTACCGGCGACCGCTCGGAGAAGGTCAGGACCTATAATTTCCCCCAGGACCGTATTACCGACCATCGCATCGGTGCCAGTTTCCGCAATCTGCCCGCTATCATGGAGGGGGGTCTGGACGGGGTTATTGACGCCATTGCCACCAGTGACCACGAAAAACAGTTAGAGGCCCAGGCGATATGACCCTGAAAGAGGCCCTGACCCGCTCCCGGGAGGTATTGTTGGCTGGCGGCGTTGACTGGGCATCCCTGGAGAGTGAAGTCCTGCTGCGGCACGTGCTGGGACTGGGCCGGGTGGAGCTTTACCTGGAGCACGACTGTGAGCTGGCGCCGGAGCCGGCGGCCAGGTTCTGGCGTCTGGTGGGCCGCCGCCGCCGGGGTGAGCCCACCGCCTATATCACCGGGCACCGTGAGTTCTATGGCCGCGATTTCGGCGTGGACCGCCGGGTGCTTATCCCCCGGCCGGAGAGTGAGCTGCTGGTGGAGAAGGCCCTGGACCTGGCCCGGCGCCATCGTCTGTCTACCATAGCCGAAATCGGCACCGGCTGCGGGGCCATTGCCATTAGCCTGGCCTGCGAACTGCCCGGGGCCGTGGTCTATGCCACCGATATATCGGTACCGGCCCTCGAGGTGGCTTCTGTTAATCTTAAAAAACACGGTGTGGGAGATAGGGTGCGCCTTTTGCCGGGCGATATGCTGGACCCCTTGCCGGAGGCATGCGACATCGTCATAGCCAATCTCCCCTATGTTGATAATGGAGAGCTATCTCGTTTGGCGGAATACGAGCCGCGGCTGGCGCTGGACGGTGGCCCGGCCGGGCTGGAGAAGATATTCAGGTTCTGCCGCCGGGTTGGCGATAAGCTTAAGGTCGGCGGTCATGTCCTGCTGGAAATCGGGCAGGGACAGGGAGAGGCGGTAATCGGCTTGCTGAGCACCCTTTACCCCCTAGCTGCGGTAGCGCTTACCCCCGACCTGGCCGGTATAGAGCGGGTGGTGAGCCTGTCCCTGGCTGCTCCGTGTGGTTGTCCCGCCTCGTAGGGGCTCCGCTTGCCTTGACACGTTTATAGTCTTCGGTGTTAAATTATGCTGGGGTTTTTTAGAGTCTGTAGATATAAGTAGAAGGAGGAAAGTAGAGATGAACATGATTGTCTGTGTCAAGCAGGTGATTGACCCGGAGGCGCCACCGGCCAGCTTCAAGCTTGACCCTGCCGGCGATAAGGCGGTCTCACCGCCCGGCGTCTCGCCGGTAATCAGCCCCTTTGATGAGAATGCGGTGGAGGCGGCGCTGAAGATTAAGGACGCTCAGGGCGGCCAGATAACGGTTATCAGCCTGGGTGCCGACCTCTTGCGGGACGTGGTGAAGAAGCCGATATCCATGGGGGCCGATGAGCTGGTGCTGCTGGAGGAGGAGGCCTTTACCCGGGGCGACGGTTGGTCAACCGCCTATGCCCTGGCTATGGCCATCAAGAAGATAGGGGAGTACGATATTATATTTTGCGGCCGGGAGGCGGCTGACTGGAATGCCGGGCAGGTAGGCTCCGGTATCGCCAGTATCCTGGGCCTGCCTGTAGTTACCCTGGCCAGGAAGATAGAGGTCTCTGATGGTAAGGCCAGGGTGGAGAGGGTGACCGCTGATGGCTATGAGGTGGTCGAGGTAAAGCTGCCGGCCCTGATTACGGTCAGCAATGAGATTGGCGAGCCACGCTATGCCACCATAAAGGGCATTATGGCTGCCAGGAAGAAGGAGCCGGTGGTCTGGAAACCGGCGGATATCGGTGTTGAGGCGGCGCAGATAGGTGCTGGCGGCCGGCGCACCCAGTTGCTCCAGCTGTTTACGCCCGTTCATGAGGGCGAATGCGAGATTATAGCGGGCGATACCCCGGAAGAGGCGGCGGTCAACCTAGCCGCCAGGCTCCGGGAAGCCAAGGTTTTATAGAATAAATATATCCGTGTTTTAAGGAGGTAAACTCTGTGGCTGAATATAAGGGTGTTATGGTTTATGGTGAGGTTAGCGAGGGCAAGCTGGCGGCGATTACGACCGAGCTGCTGGGCTGTGGCCGGAAATTGGCCGACGACTTGGGTGAGGAACTGGCGGCGGTACTGGTGGGTAGCGGGGTGAGCGGTCTGGCCCAGGAAGCTATTGCCTTCGGCGCCGATAAGGTATATGTGGTCGATGATGCGCTGCTGGCCAATTACCAGACCGATGCTTATGTACCGGTTATGGAGAAGGTGGTTAAGCAGGCCCCGCCCCAGGTCCTCATTATGGGGCAGACATCGGTGGGTCGTGACCTGGCGCCCAGCCTGGCCTTCCGGCTGGAGACGGCGGTCTCCATGGACTGTCTGGAGCTGGCCATCGATGCGGAATCGAAGCGCTTGCTACAGACCAAGCCGGTCTATGGCGGCAATGCCCATGCGGTGTTCACCTGTGCCGCCGACCCGCAGATGGCGACGGTAAGGGTCAAGGCGATGACGCCGCTTGAGCGTGACGAATCGAGGCAGGGTGAGGTGATTACCGTCGATGCCGGGCTGGACCCCTCGTCTATAAGAACCACTTTCGTGGAGAAGGTGGTCGAGGAGGTGGAGGGGGTGAAGCTGGAGGATGCCGCGGTAATAGTCAGTGGCGGTCGGGGTATCGGTGGCCCGGAGGGTTTCGAGCAATTGCGTGAGCTGGCCGGGGTGCTGGGTGGTGCCGTCGGTGCCAGCCGTCCTCCCTGTGATAATGGCTGGGTGCCTGATACGCTGCAGATAGGGCTTACCGGTAAGATTGTCAGCCCCGACCTCTATTTCGCCGTGGCCATCTCCGGGGCTACCCAGCACATGAGCGGCTCTTCCGGTGCCAAGAGCATCGTGGCGATAAATAAGGACCCGGAGGCTAATATCTTCAAGGTGGCCCACTACGGCGTGGTGGGCGATTGGAAGAAGGTTATACCGGCGCTTACGGAAAAGATTAAGGAGCTGGTGAAATAGCGCCTCCTTAAATGGTGGCGGTATTAGCCTCGGGCCTTCTCGGCCTCTCTCTCGGCGATTATCTTTTGTGAGATATGGGCCGGCGTTTCTTCGTAGCGGTCGAACTCTATAGTGTAAATCCCCCGCCCCTGGGTTATTGACTTGAGGTCAATAGCGTAGCGCAGGGTCTCGGACAGCGGTGCCTGGGCCTCGATGTAGTTCACCCCGCCGCCGGGGTTCATGCCCAGTACCCGGGCGCGCTTGGTATTCAGGTCGCTGATAATATCGCCGGTGAACTCTTCGGGGATGGTTATCTTCATATTCACTATAGGTTCCAGCAGGACCGGATGACCATCGGCTAGTGCCTTTTTGAGTGCCTGGGCACCGGCAATCTTAAAGCAGATATCCGAGGAGTCAACCGGGTGGAAGCTGCCGTCATAGACTACCGCCTTGATGTCGACCACAGGGTAGTGGGCCAGCACCCCTTCCAGGACGGTCTCGTTGACCCCCTTCTCCACCGCCGGGATGTAGTTCTTGGGTATGGAGCCGCCGACTATCTTCTCAGCGAACTGGCAGCCGCTCCCCCGGGGCAGGGGTTGCACCTCCAGCTTAACGTGGCCGTATTGGCCATGCCCCCCGGTCTGCTTCCTGTGCTTGTATTCGCCCGTGGCGGGGCTGGTGACGGTCTCCCGGTACGGCACCTTGGGGGTATCCATCTCTATATCCACCCCGAATTTGCGCAGCATCTTTTCGGCGGCTACTTCCAGGTGTGTTTCCCCCATCCCCGCCAGGATAGTCTCATGGGTGGCGCTGTCGCGATGCACCTCGAGGGTGGGGTCCTCTTCACTGAGCCGGGACAGCGACGACCCCAGTTTGTCCAGGTCGGCCTTGGTCTTGGGCCGCACTGCCTTGGTGAAGATGGGCTTGGGGAAGATGACGGGAGCGATTTTTACGGGCTTGTCCTTGGTACACAGGGTATCGCCGGTATTGGTGACGTTTAGCTTGGCTACGGCACCGATATTGCCGGCGTCCACTGTGGCTACGGGTTCCTGGGTTTTACCCCTTAGCATAAATAACTGGCCGATGCGCTCGGCGCTGTTGTGGGTGCCGTTCCACACCGGGGAGTTGCTGGCGATGCTGCCGCTGTAGACCCGGAAGTAGGTGAGCTTGCCCACATAGGGGTCGGCGCTGGTCTTAAACACCAGGGCAGCTAACGGGCCGTCCGGGCCGGGCTCCATGGTGGCTTCACCATCGAGGATTATCTTACCCTCCTTGGGTGACGGTAGGTATTTGAGGAAGGTGTCCAGCAGGGAGGTAATGCCGATATCCTTCAGGGCCGAGCCGACCAGTACCGGCACGATTTTACCGTCGGCTATGGCCTGCGCCAGGCCCTTCTCAAGCTCCTGGGGGCTCAGTTCCCCGCCGTCTAAGTATTTCTCCAGCAGCTGGTCGTCGTTCTCCGCTATTCCCTCCACCAGCTTGTTGCGGAAGGAATCGACCTGGGGGGTTAGTGCGGCGGGTATTTCCGCCTCCTGGGGCGGAGAGCCGGTATAGCCCTTCAGGGCCAGGAGGTCAACCAGGCCCTCAAAGTCGTTATGGGCGCCTATCGGCAGCTGTAGCGGCAGGCAGCGGGAGCCGAATTTCGACTCCAGCTCGCCCATGACCTTATAGAAATCGGCGTTCTCGCGGTCCATTTTATTAATGAAGATAAGGCGGGGCAGCTTGGCCTCCTCGCAGTATGTCCAGGACTGCTCGGTGCCCACCTCGACGCCGGAGGTGGCGCAGACGACTATCATGGCCCCCTCGCTGACCCTTATCCCCGATTTGACCTCACCGACGAAGTCCAGGTAGCCCGGGGTGTCAATCAGGTTAATCTTAGCATCCTGCCACTGGCAGGGGAGCAGGGCCAGGCTGAGGCTTATCTTGCGTTTTATCTCTTCGGGGTCGTAATCGGAGGTGCTACTGCCCTCATCCACCCTGCCCCGGCGGCTAATGGCGCCGGTGGCCACCAGAATTGCCTCTGAAATCGATGTCTTACCGGCGCCGGAGTGGGACAGCAGGACAATATTACGAATGTTTTCCAGACCGAACTGTTGCATCTAATCACCTGCTCTTTTTGCGTTATTCCACCATGTATTATAGTCGCCGTCGGTAAATACGGCAAATGCGGGCGTTTAGCGAGCGCGCCGTCGGCGGAACAGGGGTATCAGCCAGAACAAGAGCATTATGCCGAAAAAGGGGAACGGTTGGGACGACGACCCCCCCCCGCCGGTCCGGGCCACGGCGGTTGACGGCCTCGACGGCGGTTCCGCCGAGGTGATGGCCTCGTCCTCGGTTATCTCGTAGGCGGCGAACTCGCTACCGGCGGACTCCTTGGGTATCCAGCCCATCGGGTTATTCCGGCCGGTGGCCTCGCACCACACCCAGCCCGGCTCGCCGTCCAGCTCGAAGGCGGTGGGTGTCTTTTGGTATTCGGGCAGATAGACCAGGGCTGCCGTGTGACCGGGGCCCACCGCTATGGCCGAGCGCTGTCCGGCGCCTTTATACATCACCGCCAGCAGCACGGCGGTGTCCTCGCAGTCGCCGTAGCCGACCCCTTTCTCCCTGATAACGATGGCCAGTTCATCGGCGTTCTGGGCAAACTCGTCGTGGCGGAACTGGTCTATGTCGGGGGTATAGTTTACCCTGTCTCGGACAAAGGAGAATATGGCCCTGGCCCTCGGTAGCGGGTCCGGGTATTTGTCCTTAAACTGCCGGCCCAGGTCATAGGCCGTGTGGGCGTTCTCCCCCAGGCTCTCCAGTGCTATCACCGGGCGGAAGGAGGACCTCGTTATCTGGTAGAAGCCGTCCTCACCCTGCGCCCGGGTGCGGCATATCTTCCAGTCGTCGAACAGGTCGCCGTCTATCTCCTCAAGTCCACTCGATGGGGTGGCCAGGACGCTGCCGCCGGCGGCCAGGCCGACGATGGCTGCCAGTATCAGGCTCATTGTAATTAGCTGACGGGTCAAAGGCATCTCCTTAAGTATCGGTCTAAAGTGGCGTGGTGAGGGCGGCGTGGAGCGCCAGGCCGAAGAAGACCAGGTAGCCGAAGACGTATATGCCGACCGCTATCGGACTCTTGTTGATGTTGATAAATGGTATTTTGGGTGTCAGCTTATCCATAATCTGGAAAAGGGCTATAGCGATAAGCAGGCTTACCAGGAAGCTGGCCGCCAGCAGTCCCCATCTCCTTAAGTCGAAGAAATAGGCCAGTAACGGCCCGCCGACCACTGTGGGGGCGGTGATAGTACCGTGTATGACCAGCCCGACCAGGATAAAGAAGCCGGCGATGAACAGTCCGGTAGCCTCGGGACTCTCGCCGATACGCTGGCGCTGGGAGATGCGCGGGGTGAGGGCATCCAGCGCCCTTATGCCCAGCCAGGCAAGCAGTAGGCAGATAAGGGATAGCAGTATAGTCCGGGCCAGCCAGATGACGACGATTAGCCAGAAGGGCAGCCCCAGGCCCAGCTGATTCATTTCCGTCCTCCTTAGATTTATTTGTAGAGGGCCATTAGCAGGGGGGTGACATAGGTCTCGATAAGCGCTGCCGGCAGGAGCAGGCTGCAGGCGATGCCGACATACCGGGCATTTTGTTTTAGGCTGGGCAGCAGTAGCGGCCTCTTTTCCGGCCGAAACAGGGCGCTTATGACCGTTACCCCGAAGTTGATGGCGGCGGCCTGGGCTAGGATAACGGCGGGAATCTCGATAATCCCGTGGGGCAGCAGGCCCGCCACGATATAGCCGAGTGATGTCTCCGGTATGGCCATTATGGAAACAACGGATACTAGCCAGCCGTTGAGGACTAGGGAGAGAACCGGCAGCAGGCAGAGGAAGGGGGCGAAGACGAAGCCAGTCAGCACCACCCTGATATTATTGGTGAAGACGAGCACGGCAAAGGAGTGGTCGGGCAGGGCTGATATGTCGCCGAACTCCTCGAAGAGTTCGCCTAATGTTTCCTCGAGGAGGCCCTGGACCCAGAGTGGAGTGAGCAGGCCCAGCACCAGCCCGAGACAGAATAGCATGCTGGCAAGGAGAAGGCACTTTTTAAAGCCCATGTGATTTGTCCTCTTGGGCCTATTATAAACCATGTAAGCGCTTTTTGCCGCTATCGGCGCCGGCGGATACCGGGGCGCTGGGGCTTGACATTGCTTACCAAGCGTAAATAGAATCTAGGGGCGGGGACAATCATATGGGAAAGGGGTGTTTTATGAAGAGGACGAGGCTTTGTGACCTTTTGGGTATTCGCTATCCCATAATTCAGGGGGGCATGACATGGATTGCCAATGCCGAGCTGGCGGCGGCGGTCTCCAATGCCGGTGGGCTGGGGGTGATTAACGGCAATGCCGGTATGAGTATAGGTGGCGATGAGCAGGAGAACCTGCGCCGTCAAATCAGGAAGGCGAAGGCCCTTACTGATAAACCCTTCGGGGTAAATTTTTCCTTGGGGAACTCCGAGGTCAGGAATTTAATAGATATTGCCCTTAAGGAGGGAATCAGGGTGGCGATAACCGCCGCCGGCAATCCGGCCCTCTATACCTCCTATCTCAAGGAGGCCGGTGTGGTGGTGCTCCATCTGGTGGCCTCGGTGAGGCATGCCCGGGGGGCGGAAGCGCGGGGGGTGGATGCGGTTATCGCCGAGGGCTACGAGGCCGGTGGGCATAACGGGGCCGACGAGTTGCCTACCCTTGTTTTGGTGCCCCAGGTGGCCGGTGCGGTGAGCATACCGGTGGTGGCTGCCGGGGGCATAGCCGACGCCCGGGGGCTGGTGGCGGCGCTGGCCCTGGGGGCCGAAGGCGTCCAGATGGGGACCCGCTTTATAGCTACCCATGAATGCATCGCCCACCCCGATTTCAAGGAGGCGATAATTAAGGCCGGCGATACCGGAACGGTGGTTATCGGTATAAGACAGGCCCCGTCCCGGGTCCTGAGAAGCGAGTTCACCGAGAAGATTCGGGAGATTGAGAGGAGCGGCGGCTCTCCCGAGGAGCTTAATTTCCCGGTGGCCCGGGCCAAGGCCCGGCTCGGCTCGCTGGCGGGCGACCTGACCCGTGGCGAGGGCTATTGCGGGGCCATTGCCGGCATAATAACCGAGGTGGTGAGTGCCCGGGAGGTGGTGGAGGGCATGGTACGGGGGGCGGATGCCATAATAGCCGGCCTGAAATAGGCTCTTCTCTTCATAGATATAGGCTGGGCTGGTCCGGTCGGTCCTATTCTTCCTGCCAGGCGTCCTGGCCGATAAGGTTGACAAAGCGGCAGCTGCCCAGGTTGTACACCTCGTTCTTCTTTTTGCCCCGGGTGATTTTGCATAGTTCCTGCAGGTGGCGCGAGCCTACCGGGATTACCAGCCGTCCCCCTATTTTAAGCTGGGCTAAAAGGACGGTAGGCACCTTGGGGGCGCCGGCGGTAACGATTATGGCATCGTAGGGGGCATCTTGCTTCCAGCCCAGGCCGTCCTCGGTCAGGTGCACTTCGATATTGGTATAGCCCAGGCCGGTCAGCACTCTTTGGGCCTTCTCGGCCAGTGGGGCAAGGCGTTCTGTGGAAATCACCTGCCGGGCCAACTCGGCCAGGATGGCGGTCTGGTAGCCGCTGCCGGTGCCTATTTCAAGCACCTTTTCCGGGCCGGCAAGCTCCAGCGCCCGGGTCATCAGGGCGACGATATAGGGTTGTGAGATGGTCTGTCCCCAGCCGATGGGCACCGGCCGGTCTTCGTAGGCCAGGTGGCGCTGCTCGGGCGGTATGAAGAGTTCCCGGGGCACGCGGGACATGGCTGCCAGCACCCGCTCATCGCCGATATCATTGCCGAGTTGCCTGATTAACCGGGCTTTTGCCTCTTCGAAGTTCATGGGTGCTGCTCGCTGGCCACGACGGGGCTAGGGTAAAGCTACCGCCAGTATCACCAGGATGGCCAGCATTATGCCGGCCATAATACCGATGGTGCGTAGCTCGGTGACTATATGGGGGTAGACATTGCGGGCCAGCGCCGGCGTGGCGGCCTCGGTCTGTGGGGCCGGGGCGGGCACTGAGGGAGTAGTGACCGGCTCGGCCGCTGGCGTGGTCTGGCTCCGGGTAGTGGTAACTGGAGAGATGTGTCTTGTTTTCCGGCTCTTACCCTTTTGCTGTGCCCGCTTGCGCCGTGATTTGCCCGACATGTAATACCCTCCAGTTATTTCTTAGTTTTAGCTCGTTTACTAGGCCCGGGGATGGGACTTATCATAGGTACGTCGGATATGCTCGGTAGTGAGATGGGTATAGACCTGGGTGGTGGAGATATTGGCGTGTCCCAGCAGTTCCTGGACTGACCTTAGGTCGGCCCCACCGCTTAAGAGGTGAGTGGCAAAGCTGTGTCTCAGGGTATGGGGGGTAATCTCGGTACCGAGATTGGCCGCTTCTGCGTAGCCCTTCAGTATCTGCCACAGCCCCTGCCGGGTCAGTCTCTCGCCGCGGCGATTGAGGAAGATGGCCTTTCCCTCGTCGTTGTGCATGAGCTTGGGGCGGGTTTCGCGCAGGTATTCGGCTACGGCTGCCGCTGCCTCTTCGTGAATGGGGATGAGCCGCTCCTTATGCCCCTTGCCGAAGCAGCGCACGTAGCCTTCCTTGACGGCCACATCCTCCAGGTTGAGGGCTGTCAACTCGCTCACCCTCATGCCGGTGGCATATAGCAGTTGGAGCATGGCCTTGTCCCTTTTCGCCTCCGGTTTGGCCAGCTTGGTCGGTTGTTCCAGGAGAAGGCGGACTTGGCTGATGGAAATAGGTTTGGGTAGAGACTTACCCAGTGCCGGCGAGCGAATATCCCGGGTGGGGTTAGACTTCTTCCCGCCCTCGTTAACCATGAAGGTGAAGAAGGACTTGGCGGCCGCTACCTTGCGGGCGGTGGTGGTGGCGGCATAGTTGCGCTGTTTAAGGTCAAGCAGGTAGCTCAGCATGCTCTGCCGGTCAAAGCCCTCCCATGACGGCACCTGGCTGCGCTTTTGGGCCTCCTTCTCCACGAAGTCGGCCAGCTGGTACAGGTCGCTGCGATAGGCCATAGTGGTATTTGAGGAGAGGCCTTTCTCTACGGTCAGGTAATTTAAGAACCGCTCAATTTCTTCTTTCACCGAAGCGCCTCGCTACTGGATGATGCTATTATATATGCATTTTAACATAACGTAAAGGGAGGGGTGGAAAACGCTGGTATTCTATACCACATTTCCCGTATTGCCGGGGGCATCTATTTGCTGGCGGTTCGGCGCTCATGCTAAAATTGGGGTCAGAGCCATGATAATCCGATGAGAATATTAGTAACTAACGATGACGGCATATTGGCCGCCGGGCTATGGGCCCTGGTGGGGGAGTTAAAGCGGGTGGCCGAGGTAGTGGTGGTGGCCCCTGACCGGGAGCAGAGTGCCCGGGGTACGGCGGTTACCCTGGGCCAGCCGCTGAGGGTGCAGCGGGTAGAGCCGGCGGTGCCGGGGGTGGCCAGCTACTCGATAGCGGGCACCCCGGCCGATAGCGTTATCATGGCCCTGGGCCGGGTGGTCGGCGATAATATCGACCTGGTGGTCTCCGGTATAAATCACGGGTCCAATCTGGGCGAGGATGTCTTTATTTCGGGGACGGTGGCTGCCGCCCTGCAGGGCTATCTGCACGGTTTCCCGGCTGTCGCTATCTCCGTGGACGCTTATGTCGGCCCTTACCTGGACGTCGCCGCTCGCTTGGCGGCGCTGCTGGCCCGGGAAATCGGGGCTGGCGTCATACCGGTAGAGGCTTTGCTCAATATAAACCTGCCCAACCGGCCCCTGGCCGAGATAAAGGGGGCCAGGGTTACCCGCTTGGCCCACAAGAGCCATATCAATGCCGTTGAGGCAGGGGGCGGTGACCGGGGGGAATATTACCGCCTGGTGCGTCAGCGATTGAACAATACCGATGATAGGATACCGATGTCTGGGCGGTAGAGAACGGCTATATCTCCGCTACCCTTCTGCATATTAACCCCCTGGACGGGGCGGCGCTGGCTGCTCTGGATAACCTGGTCCCCCGGATTTTTAAGGAGCTGAAGCGGGGGCATTTAGAGGAAGTCTCCTTGGGTGAGCGATGAAGCTGTTTGAGCCGGGCCGGATAGGTAATCTTCCCTTGAAGAACCGCATCATAATGGCGGCTATGGATACCTCCGGCCTTAAGGAGCCGGACGGCACCCTGGGGCAGCGGGCTATGGACTATTACCTGGCCCGGGCCCGGGGTGGGGTGGGCATGATAATTCACGGCTCCAATCTGGTGATCGGGGACTATGAAGCTATGGCGCGCACTACCGTATTCGATAGCGATGTCCATTTGGCCTGGATGGACGACCTGGTGGCGGCGATGCATGACTATGATGTCAGGGTGTGCCTGGTGCTCTCGCCCGGGCGCGGGCGCTGCGCCGCCCCCGATGCGGTGCGGGTATATGGTGCGGTGGCGCCGTCCCCCGTGGCCTATATGTGGAATCCCGCTATTACTACCCATGAGCTGACCATAGCGGAGATTGAGCGCTTTATCGCCGGTTTCGAGTTCAGTGCCCGCCTGCTGAAAAATGCCGGCATAGATGCCGTCGAGCTGAACAGCCACTGCGGCTATATCTTCGACGAGTTTCTCACCCCGCTGTGGAACAAGCGCACCGACAGGTATGGCGGCAGCCTCGAGAACCGTCTCCGTTTCATCATGGAGTCCATCGAGGCGATAAGGAGGGGG
>JBDRCY010000018.1:0-43102 GCA_043821265.1 Chloroflexota bacterium | reverse complement strand
CCTTTACCGACAGGGTGCAAAGCCTCAAGGAGAGATGCCTCAGGACACCCCGCAGAATATCGGGCGAGCGATGCTATCTCTTCACCGAGTATTTCAAGCAGTCGGACGGGGAGGCGATAGAGATAAGGAGGGCCAAGGCCCTGGCCAAGGTGCTGGCCGAGATGTCTATCGCTATCCACGAGGGCGAGCTTGTCGTGGGCGCTCAGACCAAGTACTTAAGGGGCGGCAACGCCTATCCTGAATTCTCCTGTCAGTGGATTAAGGAGGAGATGGACACCTATGCCGACCGGGAAATAGGCAAATTCCAGGTCGGCGAAGAGGACAGGGAGCTGCTCCATAAAAGCGTCGACTACTGGCAGGGCAGGACCGAGCAGGAGAAGATAAAGGCACTGTGGCGGGAAGAGTTCGGCAGCTGGGCTGATGACTGCAATGAAGACGTCATAACCACCATCGAGCCCCGCTCCAGTGCCATCGCCGGGCGCCAGGTTTCCGACTACGAGAAGGTACTAAAAAATGGCCTCGAAGGGATAATCGCCGAAGCCGAAAAGAGAATAAGAGAATTAAAGATTTTAACCAGCGCAGATATCAGGAAGCGCCACTTCCTTAAGGGCGCCATAATCTCCTGTGAGGCGGTAATCAAGCACGCCGCCAGGTATGCGGAACTGGCCAGCGAGATGTCCAAAGAGGAAGCCAACCCCGCCAGAAAGCGGGAGCTAGCCAAGATTGCCGAGATATGCCGGTGGGTGCCGGCCCGTCCCCCCAGGACCTTCCACGAAGCGCTGCAGTCCTTCTGGTTCGTACATGTTGCCCTCGAGATTGAGATGACCTATCAGGGCTATACCCCGGGTAGGTTTGACCAGTATATGTACCCCTTCTACCGGAAGGATATCGATGAGGGGAGGCTTACCTGGGAGGAGGCCGGGGAGCTACTGGGCTGCCTGTGGGTCAAATTCGAGCAGATACAGGAGGTAATACCCACCAAGAGGACAGAAATCACCGGCACCAATATGTTTCAGAATATCACCATCGGCGGCCAGACGCGGGACGGGAGGGATGCCACCAATGAGCTGTCCTACCTCATCCTGGATGTAACCGAGGATGTCAGGCAGACCCAGCCCACTATCACCGTCAGATACCACGACGGCCTGTCCGACAGGTTCCTGGTCAGGGCCGCCGAGGTGGTCAGGGGCGGCACCGGTATGCCGGCCTGGGTCAACGATAAGGCAGCCATGACCTCCCTGGCTTCCTATGGAGTACCGCTGGAGGAGGCGCGGAACTGGTGTCCCGTAGGCTGTGTCGAGTACTGCCTGCCCGGTTCATCCGCCCATTCCGGCCTGGGGCTGGTGCACATCCCCAAGATGCTGGAGCTGGCCCTGCACAACGGGATAGACCCCCGGACCGGCAAGCAAATGGGGCTGCCCACCGGAGACCCGCTCCGGTTTAGTACCTTCGATGAGCTGATGGCCGCCTTCAAGAAGCAGGTGGACTTCTTCACCGAGCGGATAATCTACCTGAAAAATATCCGCTACGCCATAGCCGCCGACCTCAACCCGCTAACCTTCGCCTCGGCGCTGGTAACCGGCTGCATTGAGAGCGGCAAGCCCGACTGTATGGGAGGCGCCAGGTATAGCTGCTTTATCACCGGCTACCACCCCTTCGGCATGGTCAACACCGGTAATTCCCTGACGGCGATAAGAAAGCTCGTCTTCGAGGAAAAGGCTATCAGCATGGCCGAGCTACTGGAGGCGCTGGCGGCTAACTTCGAGGGGAGGGAAGAACTGCACCGCAGGCTGCAAAACGCCCCCAAGTACGGCAACGACGACGACTATGCCGACATGATGGTAAGTGAGGTCTGGCAGACCTGCCTGGAGTCGGCGGCCAAGAATATGACCTTCGCCGGCACACCGGCCTCCGCCTACTCCGCCGGGGTCACCATCCACTACGGCCTGGGGAAAGTGACCGGCGCCCTGCCCGACGGCCGAAAGGCCGGCGAGCCCCTGGCCAGCGCCAGCATGGATACATTCCCCGGCACCGATAAGAACGGGCCGACAGCGGTAATTAAATCGGCCTCAAAAATGAATACCCTCAGGGCACTGGCCACCCTGTTCAACCTGAAATTCCAGCCGGCGTCACTGAAGGACAGGGTCGGGATAATGAAATTCTTAAACCTGATAAAGACCTACTTCGACCTTTACGGCTACCACATACAGTTTAACGTGGTGAACCGCGAGACGCTGCTGGCGGCTCAGAAAGAGCCGGAAAAGTACCGCGATTTAATCGTCCGTGTGGCCGGCTTCTCCGCCTACTGGACAGACCTGGCCAAGGCCGTCCAGAACGAGATTATCTCCCGAACCGAGCATACCCTGTAATTACCTTTACCGCCAGGAGGCTTACCATGGGCAAAGACCTGAGAGACTTTCTAAAACTGGCCCAGGAGGCCGGCCCCGATTACTATGTCGAGGTCAAAAAGCCGCTAAAGCCTAAATACGAGGTGTGCGTCATCTCGCAGAAGCTGGCCCGGGAAAACCGTTTCCCGGTACTCTACTGCCCCCGGATCGAAGGGAGTAAGCTGGCGCTGGTCAACGGTGTTTTCGGTAGCTATGAACTGCTGGGGCTGGCCCTCGGTATCACACCGAGGAAACTCAAAGAGGTGGGTAAGAACGGCATCTTTCGGGAATTTATAAAGAGGCGGGCCAGCCGTAAGCCAACCCGGGAAGTCCCGCCGTCCCAGGCCCCGGTCCAGGAGATAGTACTAACCGGTAAAGATATAGACCTCGGTCTCCTGCCCATAGTGCACCACTATGAACTCAATCCCACCAAATACATAACCATCGGTATGACGGTTTGTAAAGACCCGGACACCGGGATACCCAATGTCGGGATTTACCGCGAGGAGGTAATAAGCCCAAACGAGATGAAATGCGAGCCGGACCCGGTACACCACGGCGACCAAATCGCCAAGCGCTGGGCTGAACTGGGCCAGCCCATGGAGGTGGTGACCTTCATCGGCCACCACCCGCTGGTAGCCATGGGAGCCACCGGCCCGCACTCCATCAAGGACAACGAATTTGAGATTATGGGAGGGTTGCTCAACGAACCGTTGGAGGTTGTCCGAGGAGTGAGCGTAGACCTCCCCATCCCCGCCTTCGCCGAGATAGCCATCGAGGGAGTGATTGACCCTACCCGGATAGTGCACGACGGCCCCTTCAGCGAGACCTATGGCTATTACGGGGACGAGCGCCCCACCTATGCCATCAAAATAACCGCCATAACCATGCGTAAAGACGCCATCTATAATAACCTCGACCCCCGCCATGCCGAACACAATATGGTGAGTCAACTCTCCCGCGAAGCCCGGCTCTACGAGAGGATAAAGAGTGTAGTGCCCACCGTCAAGGCCGTCCATTACGGCCCCCAAGGGCTGTGCGGCCAGAACCTGATATACATATCGCTTAAAAAGCGCAATCCCGGCGACGGGCGCCTGGCGGCCCTCACCGCCCTGACCACCGACCGTGCCCGTAAGATAGCGATAGCCGTGGACGAAGACATCGATGTCTATAACGAGCAAGAGGTATTGTGGGCCATCGGCAACCGGGTAAGGGGAGAGATGGACATTGACATCATCCCCCGCATACCCATCTTCCACCTCAATCCCACCGCCCGCGATGAGACCGGCCTGGACAAGGGTAATATGGACACCCGCATACTCATTGACGCCACCGAGCCGGAGGGATTCGCCACCAGGGTCACTCCACCCCGGGGGCTGTGGGAGACCATGAAACTCGAAGACTACCTGAAATAGGCACGATGGGCTTTACATTCACGGCCAGCTTATGCTATATTTTTAATAGTAACTTAATAGCTTTAACCGCTAGGGGTGCTCAAAGGCTGAGAGGCAGTCTGATGCCAACCCTGAGAACCTGACCTCGGTAACGCGAGCGTAGGGAAGCGACAGGACTTGAGACCAAGGGTCGAGTAGCCGTAGCCCTTGGTCTTTGTTTTTGAGGGAAGAAATGACGCAACTGGAAATAGCGAGAGGCGGCACTATCTCACCACAGATGCAGCTGGTAGCCCGGTACGAAGGGCTGGAGGCTGAGTTCATCCGGGAGGGTGTAGCCCAGGGGGCGATAGTCATCCCGGCCAATAGCAATCACGCTAGCCTGGCCCCCTGTGGCATCGGGCGCGGGCTAAAAACCAAGGTTAACGCTAATATCGGCACCTCTCCTGACTTCGGTAATATCAATACCGAACTGGAAAAGCTGCACGTAGCTATCGGCTCCGGGGCCGATGCGGTTATGGACTTAAGCACCGGCGGCGATATAGCCGTCATCCGGCGCGCCATCATCGCCGCCAGCACCGTGCCCATCGGAACGGTGCCCATTTACCAGGCGGGCATCACCGCCATAGAAAGGCACAACGCCATAGTAAAGATGACCGCCGATGACCTGTTTGCCGCCATCGAAGAGCATGTCTGGGACGGCGTTGACTTCATCACTGTACACTGCGGCGTAACCCAGGTCGCCATTGCCCGGCTCAGGCAGCAGAAGCGGGTATCCGACGTGGTATCTCGCGGGGGGGCCTTCCTTATCGCCTGGATGCTCCATAACGAGCGCGAAAACCCACTCTATGAGCAGTACGACCGCCTGCTTGAGATAGCCCAGAGGTATGATGTAACGTTGAGCCTGGGCGATGGCATGCGGCCCGGCTGTCTGGCCGACGCCACCGACCGGGCCCAGGTAGAGGAATTATTAACCCTGGGAGAGCTGGTCCAGCGCGCCCAGCAGGCCGAGGTCCAGGTAATGGTCGAGGGGCCAGGACACCTGCCCCTGGACCAGATTGAGGCCAATGTAAAGCTTGAGAAGAATATCTGCCAGGGTGCCCCCTTCTATGTCCTCGGACCACTGGTGACCGATATTGCCGCCGGCTATGACCATATCACCGGGGCTATCGGTGGCGCTATCGCCGCTGCCGCCGGCACCGACTTCCTGTGCTACGTAACTCCCTCAGAGCACCTCTCCCTGCCCGACGCTGAGGACGTTAAGCAGGGAGTGATTGCCTCACGCATCGCAGCCCATGCCGGTGATATCGTAAAGGGAGTAAAGGGCGCCAAGGAGCAGGACCGGAAGATGGCTGTAGCGCGCAAGCAGCTCGATTGGGAGGAACAGGCACGCTTATCGTTGGACCCGGAGCGGTCACGCCAGGTGCATGGCCAGCACACCTCCTCCGGCACCGCCTGCAGCATGTGCGGGGAATACTGCGCTATGGCATTGGTGGAGGAGTCCCTGGGTATCTCCTCCCCCCGCTGCTAAAGGCAGCTATAGCTGGAACCTATACCACTGCCTGCACCTCTCATTTTAACGGCTTGGCATCCCTAAAGCAGGGTCTATATAAAATTATCCCTGCTCTCTAATGAGCGTCACCATGCCTATCATGGCCAGGAAGGCCAGGCCGGCACCGAAGTAAAAGGGAACCGCCGGCCCAGGGTCTGCCACAGCCAGCCGGCGATGAGGCTGGCGAAGAGAAGAGCGAAGCCCACCACACCGTGATACAGGCCATAGGCGGTACCCCTCTTCTCCGGGACCACCAAATCAGCCACCAAGGCCCTCGCCACCCCTTCAGTTATCCCGTAATAGACACCATAACCGGCGAACAGCAGCCACACCTGCCACAGGCTCGATGAGAGGGCAAAGCCCAGGTATACCAAAACATAGATAAGCCACCCCAGAACGATAACCTTCCTTCTACCCAGCCGGTCCGAGAGCATGCCGGCGGGCAGGGAGACGGCGGCATAGGTTACGTTAAGCAACACAACCATGAGTACTACCTGGACGAGGGGCACCCCCAGGTTCTGCCCCCGCAGTATGACGAAGAAATCGCTGGAATTACCCAGGGTAAATACGCCCATGACCACCAGAAATAGCTTAAACCGGGCGTCAAAGCCGCCGGTTAACCCGCTCCAGCCCGGGCGGGGACGGGGGCCGCTAGCGGGCAAAGATGTCCTCTTCCGTTCACGGACAAAGAGGAAAAGTACGAGCACGGCCAGCACCGCGGGGACGATACCGGCCAGTACCAGCCAGCGGTAGCTCTTAAGACTAAGCTCCAAACCACCACCCTGCACCAGGTAGATAATAACCGCCGCCAGCCCCAGCCCTATGGTGGCCCCCAGGGTATCCATCGCCCGGTGCAGGCCGAAGCCCCTCCCCCTCTCCTTAGCCGAGACGGAATCGGCTATCATGGCATCGCGCGGGGAAGCACGAAGACCCTTGCCCACCCGGTCACCAAACCGGACGGCCAGCACCGCCGCCCACGTGGACGCTAAAAGCATAAAGGGCTTAACCAGGGTAGACAGGCCATAGCCCGACAGTGCCAGCAGCTTGCGCTTACCCAACCTGTCGCTGAACCAGCCGCTAAATATACGGAAAATAGCATCGCTACTCTCCGATATCCCCCCCACCAGCCCGACGATAGTGGTGGTAGCCCCCAGCACATTAGACAGAAAAAGGGGCAGCAGGGTAAAAATCATCTCGCTGCTAATATCGGTCAGCAGGCTGACTATACCCAGAAAGAACACATTGGGGTTAAGGCCCCAGATTCTTTTGCGGCTATCACCAGCCGTCGATGGCTCTAGCAACTGTCTATCCTCCATGATAAGATATTATGCTACGATAGCTTCGCCCGGGCGTCAAGCGCCTTGCGCCACATAGGTAACAGGGGAACGCCCAGCTTGACACTCACCGGGCTAGAAGCTACAATATCTTGTGCGCCGAGGTAGCTCAGTTGGTAGAGCAGCGGACTGAAAATCCGCGTGTCCCCAGTTCGAATCTGGGCCTCGGCACCAGGCCTTGATCAGGGCGGAAGTGGCTCAGCGGTAGAGCATCTCCTTGCCAAGGAGAGGGTCACGAGTTCGAATCTCGTCTTCCGCTCCACTTGAGTTTTCGGGCCGAAGTGGCGGAATGGTAGACGCGGCAGTCTCAAAAACTGTTGGAGGGCAACCTCCGTGTCGGTTCGAGTCCGACCTTCGGCACTGCTCAAGCACCACCGTAAAAAATAGGATGGCAACCATTGGAACCACAGCGAAACTCAAGATAGGGGGCAAGAAACATGCGCAGGGCAAATAACACCTATGAAGTGCAGGTAACCCTAAGGGAGATCATGATAGGCGAATGTCCCCAGGGACACAAGCCGGGTGACTCCTGGATAATTAAGGACAACCAGACGCCGGGCGGCATGTGCCTTTCGGCCTTCCAGGCCGTCTTCCCGGCGGTGCGGTACTTCCAGTACGGTGAGGGCAACCCCTGGAGCGGGGATGAGGACAGCACCTGCCGCTGCTGCCCCGACCAGAAGCACGTGGCCATCTATGAAGTAGAAAGGCTGCACTGAGACCGATATGCACCGAATGCCGAGTTGTGTAATGGTAGCACGGGGGACTTTGAATCCCTTAGTCCTGGTTCGAACCCAGGCTCGGCAGCCACATTCCCCGATAGCTCAATCGGTAGAGCGGGCGGCTGTTAACCGCTAGGTTGTAGGTTCGAGTCCTACTCGGGGAGCCAGTTTCCTCCAAAGAATACCAGAGGCACACTAGAGATATGCTATAATATACGCTATAATATACGCATATGACTAATGCAGCTTTTAAAAGATTGCTGGAACAGAGCAAGCAGTTTCTTGTGCGAGAGAAGTACCAAGAAGCAGTAGAAGCTGCCAACAAAGCTATTGAACTACGCCCCAATAATGGTGAGCCTTGGTTCCTTAAAGGCTTAGCCCTTGGTTCTCTAGAAAAACCCAAACAGGCGCTGGAGGCCATCAATAAGGCTATAGAACTTAACCCTAACGATGCAGTCGCCTGGAGTTATAAAAGTCTAGCCCTTGGCAAGCTAAAGAATTTACAAGAAGCAGTAGAGGCTGCCAACAAGTCTATTGAACTTAATCCCAACGATGCTCACACTTGGCGCCTCAAAGGTGTTTACTTCGGTAATCAGGGGAAATACAACGAAGCCCTAGAGGCCATCAATAAGGCTATAGAACTTAACCCTAACGATGCAATCACCTGGAGCCTGAAAGCACTAGCCCTTACTAGCCTCAAGAAACGACAAGAGACACTAGATGCCCTTAATAAGGCTATAGAACTCAACCCAAATGATTATAATACTTGGCGTCATCGGGCCTTAATCCTCACGAGCCCGAATACTTACCAAGAGGCATTAGATGCTGCCAACAAGGCAATAGAACTCAATCCCAACGATGCTTATACTTGGTATCTTAAAGGGCTAGCCCTTAATAGCCTAAAGAAACGGCAGGAGGCACTAGAGGCTTTTAATAAGGCAATAGAACTCAATCCAAATGATACAACTGCATGGCAAGGAAAATCCGAAATATTTTACCACTCGGGACGCGTCAAAGAAGCACTTGAGGCCATTGATAAGGCTCTATCTCTTGAAAAGGACAACCCCAAGTACCTCAATACTAAAGGAGTAATCCTACTAGACCTAGGACTCTATGAGGAGGCCCTTAACAATTTTGAAGAGGCGTACAACAAGTATAACGAGCACCAATTCATGTTCAATAGGGCTACCGCGCTAGTAGGAATGCGCAAATTTAAGGAGGCCGAGGAAGCGATAAAAAGAGCCACGAAGCTAGCAAGTGCTATCCAAGACACAGAGAGCGAAAAGGATTATCAAGAACAGCTAAACAAACTGAAAAGACGCAATTTACCAATAATGTGGATAAGCTGGTGGTTTGGTGGCCAAGGCGCACTTAGTAGGTTAAAGATGAGCTTGGGTGCTTTTCTAGTGTTTTTGCTTCTTCTGTATATCACGCTTCCTTTAGTAAGCCTGAATACCGAACTGTTGCAAACAAAGGGGTGGATTTACTGGATAAGTGCTGGAAAGGACTGGGAGTCATACATAGTGCCGGTAACGGCTATCGTTCTTCTGCTACTATCACCTATGCTAAGTGGATTCGGGCCACAAGGAATAACACTATCGCCAATAATGACATCCTTAGAACCAGATGTCAGAACCATAATTGAGGAGATGCAACCTAAGTTCCATTGAGTTTTACTCCCCCTCCCCCTTCCGCCTCTCCCCGCCCCTTCAAAGTTAAAGTCCCACCAGAAGCCCCCTTTGATGATACTTAATGACACCGGGCATAATACTTGCTATAATCATGGACGAGATAACCGCCAGGGGTCGGGACGGCCTCTCCACGAAAGGGGAACGATGGAGAAGAGGGTACCGGTAGACGAAGGGTCAGAGGCCTTTATTGAGCTCCTCAACGCTAACGGTGTGGACTGTATTTTCCTCAACCCGGGCAGCGATATTTTCGCCGTAGAGGAGGCCCTAGCCAAATTCCAGGCACTGGGCAAGCGCACCCCCCGGGTGATTACCAGCCCCCACGAGTCGGTAGCCATGGCGGCGGCGCACGGGTACTTTATGGTCTCCGGCAAACCACAGGTGGTCATGGTACACGTGGACGTGGGCACCCAGCAGGTAGGCGGGGCATTACATAATGCCCAGCGCGGGCGCATCGGCGTTATCTTCTGTGCCGGGCGCTCTCCCCTCTCCTTCGAGGAAGACAGGCGTGACGGGCGCAAGAACTTTGTGCACTGGGACCAAGACCAGCTCGACCAGGCAGGCATAGCCCGCGGCTACGTCAAATGGTACTATGAGCTGCGTTCCAATGAAAACATACACCAGGTAATGCAGCGGGCCTTCCAGGTTGCCGCCACCGAGCCCTGTGGCCCGGTATACCTCACCCTGCCCCCGGAACTACTGCTGGAGAAGATTGATAGCGTACTAATCCCCGATGTGGCCCGATACGCCCCACCCGCTACCCCCCAGGCCGATGCCGCCCTGCTGGCCAAGGTGGCCGACCTGCTGATAAAGGCGGAAAATCCGCTGATAATCACCGGATACTTAGGCCGGCACCCCGAAGCGGTAGCCCCGCTGGTAAAACTGGCGGAGAGCCTGAGCATAAGGGTCACCACCTCACAGTTTCGGATGAACTTCCCGGCCCAGCACCCGCTCTGGGGCGGCACCAACCCCAATCCCTACCTTAAAGACGCCGACGTTATTCTGATAATTGACCACGACGTGCCCTATATCCCCACCCAGGCCAGGCCCCAGCCGGAGGCGAAGGTCATCTATATAGATATTGACCCGTTAAAGCAGAGTATTCCCGCCTGGCACTTCCCCGTCGACGTTTTCATCGAGGCCGACTCCAGAAAAGCCCTCCCGGCGCTGAACAAGATAATCGGCCAGCGGATTACCGCAAAACGAAAGGCGCACCTTCCGGACCGTTTTCAAAAGCTGGAGGGCGAACATGGGGCGATGAAGGCCAAATGGCATCAGGCGGCGGCAAGCCAGGCCGGGCAGAAGCCCATCTCCCCGGAATGGCTCGGTCGTTCGATTGCGGAGATAGTGGACAAGGACACCATCATCGTAGAGGAAGCCACCACCAGCTCACTGGCGATAACGCCACAAATCCTGCCATCGGAACCGGGCAGCCTGTTTAAGACCGGGACCAGCCTGGGCGGAGGGCTGGGAATATCGCTGGGCGTAAAACTGGCGGCACCGGACAAGACAGTGCTGCTCCTGGTCGGCGACGGCAGCTTCATGTACGGCTGCCCTACTGCCGCCCTCTGGGCCGCCAGCACCTATCATGCCCCCTTCCTGTGCATCATCTTTAACAACCAGCGCTATAACGCCATCAAGGGGGCCATAAAGCGCGGCTACCCCGAGAGCTACTCCGAAAAGACCGGGACCTGGCCGGGTATAGACCTGGCACCATCACCGGAATACGCCCTGGTCGCCCAGGCGTGTAATGCCTATGGCCAGAAGGTGGAAGACCCCGCCGAGGTGGGTCCGGCACTAAGGACTGCCCTGGAGCAGGTGCGCTCCGGTAAACCGGCGGTACTGGACATAAGGATCGACGAGAACCAATAATTAGCGAAAAGGAGAAAGCCATGAGCGAAATGACCGTTACCCAAGCCGTTGCCCGGGCATTAGTCAAGGAGCAGGTCGACTATGTCTTTGGCATTTCCGGCGCCCTATCGCCACTCTTTGACGAAATCAGCGGTACGGAAGGAATCAACTTTGTTCTTACCCGTCACGAGCAGGGGGCGGCCTTCATGGCCTGTGGCTATGCCCTGGCCGCTAAAAGACCGGGCGTCTGCATAAGCATCGGGGGGCCGGGAGCCACCAACCTGCTCTCCGGGGTGGCGGTGGCCCATACCGCCGGTATCCCCGTTATCGCTTTAACGCGCACGGAAAATCGCCCGATGCTGGGGCGGCAGTCCTTCCAGGACATCGACCACATCCCCATCTTTACGCCCATTACCAAATGGAGTTATATGGTCCCGACCGGAGAGGCCGTCCCCTGGGTAATGCGCCGGGCCTTCCAGCTGGCCCTCGCCAACCGCCCGGGGCCGGTCCACCTGGCCTTCCCCGGTGACATACTGGGACAGCAAATCGAGGTTGAGGACCTTGAGCCCGAGCAGTATCGGGTGGCCAACACCACGCCCTGCGATGAGGCCAAGGTTGAGCAGGTAATAGAGCTGCTTAAAAAGGCCAAGCAGCCGGTAATTATCGCCGGCGACGAGGTGCTGCGGGAGGGCGCTACCGCCCGGCTCATAGCACTCGCGGAGTTACTTAAGGTGCCGGTAGCCACCATCAGAGACCACCTGGATGCCTTTCCCACCGTCCATCCTCAAAGCGTGGGGCCCATCGGCTTCCGGGGATGGGACATCGCCAACTCCACGGTGGCACAGGCCGACCTGCTGCTGGCAATAGGGGTAAGGTTCGATTCCACATCAACCTCCGGCTATAGCTACAAAATCATTCCCCAGAACGCCAAGATAGCGCACGTGAGCCAGCACGCCGAACAGATAGGTACCCACTATCCGGTCGCGGTGGGGGTGGTCGGCAGCACCACCAGCTTCCTCGACAAGATAACTCAAAAAGCTAAATCAGCAGCGGTAAAGGGCGACTGGCTGGATATCAAAGCCTTGAGACAGGAGTGGGAGGAAAAACGCTTAAGCGAGATAGATGCCCGGGCCAAGCCGATACAACACGCCTATGTCATACGCACGCTCAGGAAGCTGCTGGATAAAGACGCCCTCATCGTCTGGGATGCGACGGCCAGCTGGGCGACACCCACCCGCCGCCATATCGATACCTATGAGCCCGATACCATCATTCAGGCCTTCAATATCGGTTCGGTCGGTTACGGCTTCCCGGCGGCAATCGGCGCCAAGGCCGCCCGACCGGAGCGCCAGGTGGTCTGCCTCACCGGAGATATGGGTTTCGCCATGAACTCGGCGGAGCTGGAGACGGCAGTGAGAGCGGGACTCAAGGTTACCGTCATCGTCTTTAACGACTTCGGTGTAAGCTCGGTGCGGGACGGCCATAAGCGGCAGCCTTTCCCTTTACTCACCGATTACGGCAGCCAGGACTTTAGCCAGTTGGCCAGGGTGTTCGCCGCCGACGGAGAGCGGGTAAGCGAGCCTGGTGACGTAGCCGGGGCCATCGAGAGGGCCCTGGCCAGCGAGAAACCAGCGGTGGTCGACATACTGGTCTAAACCCGGGTGGCGATACGGACCCCTTCATAGACCGCATCCATCCCCCGGCGAGGCTCAGCGCAGTCGCCGATGGAGTAGACCTCGGCGGCTATCCCCTTTAGCTGCGCCGCCAGCTCGTTCACCGACTTCATGCCCGTAGCCAGCACCACCGTATCCGCCGCAATGAACTCGGTCTTGCCCTCTCTGCCGACCACCACGCCATCCTCCATTACTTCCACCACCGGAGAATGGGGATACAGCTTCGTCCCGGCCTGCTCAACCCTACGCAGCATGGGCACCATCTTACCTACCAGGACGTCCCGGCCAATCTCGTACTGGTCAATCAAGGACACTCTTTTACCCCTATCGACCAGGATTTCCGCTATCTCTATACCCATCAGCCGGGCGCCCACCACAGCCACCGTAGCGCCCAAGTTAGCCTGGCCGGTAATAACATCGCCAGCCAGCACTACATTCCTTCCCTCTATTCCCGGGATATCCGGTATCTGTGGCTCGGCTCCGGTGGCCAGGATAACCACGTCAGGGTTAACCTCCCTGACCATCTCCGGGGTTACCTCCCGGCCCGTTACCACCCTGGCGCCAAACCTCTTTAGAGCCGAGGTAAGGTATTCGGTGAAAAGGGCATATCTCTCCTTGCTCGGCTCCTGGGTAGCGATATTCCACTGCCCACCCAGCTTAGAGGCCTTCTCGTACAGGGAGACCTGATGGCCCCGTTCGGCCAGCACCCGGGCCGCCTCCATACCGGCCGGCCCTCCCCCCACCACCATCACCTTCTTGGGCGATTTCGTCCGCCCGTAAGCCAGCTCGGCCTCACGACCCAGAGCCGGGTTAACCACACAACGGATAAACTGCCCCGGCGAGCGCCGCGTATTACACTCAAAACAGGCAAACCCGATACAGGAACATATCTCGCTAAAGCGGTCTTCTTTAAGTTTATGGGGCAGGTCCGGGTCAGCGAGTAAACCACGACAGAAGGCAATAAAGTCGGCCTTACCCTCCGCCAGGGTCTGCTCACCCAATTCCGGGCTAATCCAGCCACCGGCAATAACCGGTATGCTTACCGCTTTCTTTATGGCCGCCGCCGGCAGCATAAAGCCGGGCACGTCCAGCACCGGATAGCCGGTAGCCGAAAAACCCTCACGCAGGCGGATGGCATCAACCCCCGCCTCGGCAAAGAGGGCCGACTGCCGGGCCGCCTCCTCGATGGTAAGCCCACCCTCCTCCACAAAATCGTTCCCGCTCACCAGCAGGACGATAGGAAAATCCGGCCCCACCCTCTGCCTGACCCCTTCTATTATTTCACAGGCAAACCGGGCCCTCTTCTCGGGACTACCGCCGTACTCATCGGTGCGCTTATTGGTGAAGGGGCTGCGAAAGGCACTGATTAGATAGGCACCGCCGCCATTAATCTCCACACCGTCGAAGCCCGCCTCCTTCATCCTCCGGGCAGCTTCACTGAAATCCCTGATAAAACCCTTGATGTCCTCCCTGGTAGCCACACGGCACACCGGGCTGGTCTCCTCACGGGCAAAGATAACCACCGCTGAAGGCCCTACCGCCATATTATTATGCTTAAAAGAGGCCAGCGCCGGACCCGGGTGAACCAGTTGCGCGGCAAACCTGGCACCATAGCCATGTACCGCCTCGACCAGCCGTCTTAGGCCGGGAATAAACTTGTCGTCAAAGGCGTTCAGGCCGGACCTTTCCGTAGAGACCTCTGGGGATATACCTACCCCTCCGGTGACAATGAATCCCACACCACCCTTAGCCCGGGCCGCATAGAAGTTTATCATCTTGTCGGTGGGATTACCCTCGTCATCGCCACCGGTGGTGGCCGTTGCCGCCATAACCAGCCTGTTCTTAAGCCCCATATTGCCTATTCTACCGGGTTCAAATAACCGGGCCAGCTTGGTCACATATCACCTCCGTTAAATAATACGAGCGGTACGAAAGGCATTATGGATAGCATCCAGTCCCTTCCCGGGTGTAACGCAATCCCCGACGGAGTAAAGCTCGGGAACTACCCCCTTTAGCTCCGCCGCCAGCCCATTCTCCGCTTCCAGGCCCACCGCCAGCACCACCGTATCCGCCCCAATGGACTCGGCCTTGCCCTCTCTACCGACCACCACCCCATCCTCCTTTATTTCTACCACCAGCGAACCGGGGTATAGCTTGACCCCCGACCGCTTAAGGCCGAACAGGTGAATCACCCCCATTCCCGCCAGCACTCTCCCGCCAATCTCGTCACGGTCAACCAAGGACACCTGCTTGCCCTTAGCCACCAGGGTCACGGCGGTATCTATCCCGGTCAGTCCGGCCCCCACTATAGCTACCGTCTCACCCACCCGAGCCTTACCGGTAATGGCATCCCAGGCCAAGACGACGTTCTTACCCTTTACTCCCGGAATATCGGCCACTAGCGACCTTGAGCCAGTAGCCAGAACAACCACCTGGGGGGCGATTTCCTTTACCAGGGCCGCTGTTACTTCTTTACCCGTCACCACCCTTACGCCGAGCCGCCTAATATTGGAGGAGAGGTAATTGCCAAGCGCACCTAGCTTCTCATTACCCGGTTCCATGACCGCCACGTTCCATTGCCCGCCGAGCCGCTCACTTCTCTCGTACAGGGAGACCTGATGACCGCGTTCGGCCAGCACCCGGGCCGCCTCCATACCGGCCAGCCCTCCCCCCACCACCATCACTTCTTTAAGCGATTTCGCCCGCTCATAAGCCAGTTCGGCCTCATGGCCCAGGGCAGCATTGACCAGGCAATGGGCAAAGTGCTCCGGCACGCGCCCCAGACCACACTCCATGCAGGGCTGGCCCAGACAGGGTCGCACCTCATCCAGGCGGCCCTCTCTTACCTTGTTAGGTATGTCCGGGTCGGCCAGGAAGGCCTTGGCCAGACCGATAAAATCGGCCTTACCCTCGGCCAGGGTCTGCTCGCCCAGAACCAGGTCAATAGAGCTACCAATGATAACCGGCACGTCTACCGCCTTCTTTACGGCCGCTGCTGCCGGAATCATAAAGCCGGGCACACCCATACCGCCGTGACCGGCACTGGAGAGTCCGTCACGTATCCGCAGGGCATCGGCTCCCGCCTCGACGAAGAGGGGAGCCTTAAGCGCCGCTTCCTCAATGGTTAGCCCCTCCTCCCCCACAAAATCACGCCCAGCCACGAGCAGGATAAGGGGAAAGTCCGGCCCCACCTTCTGCCTGACCCCTTCTATTATTTCACAGGCAAACCGGGCCCTCTTCTCGGGACTACCGCCATACTCATCGCGGCGTTTATTGGTAAAGGGACTGCCAAAGGAGCTAATCAGGGAATAGCTACCGCCCATAAGCTCCACACCGTCGAAGCCCGCCTCCTTAATCCTCCGGGCAGCTTCGGCAAAGTCCCGGATAAAACCCTTGATGTCCTCCCTAGTGGCCACCCGCGGCACCGGGCCCAGCCTGCCAAAGATGGTAACCGGGACCGCCGAAGGGCCCACCGGCAGGGTTAAACGGCCCGGCCCCTGATGCTGTAACTGGGCTACCACCGTACCGCCATGGGCATGGACAGCCCGGGGCAGGTCCCGCAGGCGCGGGACGAATTTATCATCATAGGCGTGAAGGCCGCTGGAAGTAATAGTGGCCTGGGGGTTTACCGACATGGCGCCGGTAATGAGAAGCCCGGCACCTCCTTTAGCCCTGGCCACATAGAAGGCTATCACCTCATCGGTAAGGTAATGCTCCTTCTCACCGCCGAGGATGCCCATCGACGCCATAATCAGCCGGTTATCCAGCTTGAGCTTGCCTATCCTGCCGGGTTTTAGAAGATTAACTAGCTTGGTCATATTTCACCTCCACTCGCCGGTAGCTTCACGAGAAACAGGAAGACTAAAGATTCTCAAGGTGCACTATAGCATCCTCCAGGCCCAGACTGCTCAGCGTCTCTGCCAGAGGCTTACCCTGCCCGTCCCAGCCCATAAGCTGGTAGTAGTTGGCCAGCATCTTCTCCCAGTGGGGCATGATGCCCCGCCCGGCAGCCGGACCATCCAGCGGGGTGGAGCCATACCTTACCGACGGCCGGTCAAGCTCACCGCCGATGCCACCCCTCAGGTTGAAGACCCGGAAGAGGTTGACCGCCCGCCGGCCTACCTGCATCGCCTCCTCTATGGTCATATCCCAGCCGGTAGCCGCATTTACCAGTTCCACCAGCAGGTCTATGTTGGTCGCCGTATTATAGCGGCAGGTCACCAGGGAGTCCTCGAAAATCATGGCGCCCTTAATCTTGGCCTCGACGGTCGATACCGCCACCGGGTCAAAGGTGTCATACACCCCCGGCATACCCAGCTGCTTATACGGGGCGAAGCCGTATGTCTCGATAGTGCCGGTACTGGAGACGCAGGTATCGAAAAGCTCCAGCCAGATAACCCGGTGGTCATGACCGCGCGGCGTATTGCCTTTCTGGGTGTATATGGCCAGGTTCACCGCCTCGCCACCGACATGCTCGGCGGCCCGCTTTACCCCCTCGGCCAGAATAGCACCGAACCCATCACGGCGGACAATCTTATCCAGCATAGCCATGATGGCCTCGCCATTACCCCAGGTCATCTCCAGGCCATCGGTATCCTCGGCGGTGAGGAGGCCCTTTTCATAGCACTCCAGAACCCAACCGATAACCCAGCCGGCCTCGTTAGTGTCCATACCCCAGCGGTCGACGGCATTGGCCAGTACTATGGTGGTAGTAACATCGGTGATGCCCACCTGGGAGCTCCAGGCTGCCATGCACTCGTACTCCGGCTCATCCACTTCACGCCCGGCGTATTTACCTTCCGGAATGGTAAGCCGGGTGCTGTGGTCAAACTGACAGCCATAGCAGGGGGTACGCCTCGATTTGAAGGTGGGCCTGATATTGGCCGCCGTATACTTACCCAGCCTGTCTTCATCAATGACAAAATGGCTGGTGGTATAGTTCTTAACGGGCAGAATCTTCGCCTGGCGTGAACGCACCACCCCACCCACACTCCCCTCCTTATACACCCCGCTATAGAGCGGCATATTAATCGTCCTCTCCCGTATCTGCTGGGACAGGTCGCTCAAGGACTCTTTATCCTTAACCGGCACCGCTGCTCTGCTGCGGTCAATAGCGATGGCCTTCAGCTTCTTTGCGCCCATGACGGCACCAACCCCGTTATGGCCGGCCACATGCCCCTTATCAACGGCAATTATGGCAAACTTGACCAGGTTCTCCCCGGCGGGTCCGATACTGACCACACTGGTCTCTATCTCCTTCTTGCCCAGCTCCCCCCTGATAATGTCCTCGGTCTCAAAAGTATCCTTGCCGACCAGGTGCCCGGCGTCCTTAAGCTCGGCCACACCGTCATGAATATAGAGGGAGGTCCACCGGGCCGCCGCCCCCTCTATGACGATAGCATCGAAGCCGGAAAACTTGAGGAAGATCCCGGCATTACCGTTAGCCTGAGAACAGGCGGCGCCATTGGTAAGGGCACCCTTGGTCACCACGCAGATACTCCCCCCGCCGCCTACCCGGGTGCCACCTAACGGCCCTGAAGCCAAAATAAGGCGGTTTTGGGCATCAGACCAGTCAATCCCTGGCGGCACCTCATCATAGAGAATCCTGGCGCCCAGAGCAGCGCCACCGACATATTTTCTCAGGGTGGCCTCGTCCAGTTCCTCCGTAGTGAGCGCACCCCTGGTCAAATCCACTCTCAGAATTATGCCCCTGTAGCCGTAAAGCTGATTACCTGGCATGCGACATAACCTCCTGGATAGTTTACATCTGCCGAAGAGCCCGGTCCCCCGAGATGCGGGCTTAAGCCATCACGCCGCCGTCGGAAACCAGAACCTGCCCCGTCATATAGCTGGAGACATCGGAGGCCAAGAACAGGGCGGCCCGGGCGTTCTCACTCAACTCAGCCCAGCGCTTCATCGGTATGGATGCGGTTATACCCTCAAAAACGTCGGGGTTGCTCCACAACGCCTCGTTAAACTTGGTCTGCGTCCAGCCGGGGGCCAGGGCATTGACCCGTATATGATAGGGAGCCAGCTCCAGGGCCAGGCTCCGGGTAAGCACCACCACGCCCGCCTTGGCCACCGGGTAAGAGCCGGCGCCCACCACCCCATGTAAAGCCGCCGTCGAAGCTATATTGACAATACTTCCCTGCTTACGCTCCACCATCCGCTTACCCACTGCCTGGGAACAGAGGAAGGCACTCTTCAGATTAATGTCCATCACCCTGTCCCACTCTTCTTCGCTAAGCTCCATGAACTTGCCAAAGCCACCCACCCCCGCATTATTTACCAGCACATCTATCTGTCCGAATTTCTCTATTACCTTCTCGGCCAGATTTTCAGTATCGGCCTTCTTGGTGGCATCAGCCCTAAGGGCCAGGGAGCGCCGGCCCAGCTTCTCGATTTCCCGGGCCACCGTCTCCAGTTCGCCATCAGCCACCACATCGCTAACCACTACATCAGCACCGGCCTCAGCAAAGGTCAGGGCATAAGCCCGGCCTATCCCCCGCCGACTACCGGTAATGATAGCCACTTTACCCTCTAAAGAAAGCTCTACTTTGCTCACAATCTGCCTCCTCTGTCAATAACAAGCCTCTGTAAAATTAACACCACCCGGCAGGTAGCCTCTGGCTAAGCCACCCCGGCGATGGCAGCCACCACCTCAGCGGCGGTCCTTACCCGCCCCGTAAAGGGGAATACCTTCTTAAAATAGAACTCGTGGGCTTCCGGGTCCACGGCGGCACAGCCGTCGCTAAGGACGACAACCTGAAAATCCCTCTCCCGGGCACCCCCGACACTAGCGGCAACACAGCCATTGGTCAACACGCCACTTATGATAACCGTATCTATGCCCCGGCCGCGCAGTATAGGCTCAAGGTTAGTGCCGTAGAAGGTATTGCGGCGGTACTTGCGGACGAAGCAGTCTCCGGGGACCGGCTGAAGCTCTGCGATAACCTCGGCGCCCGGTGTGCCCTCCACCAGGCGTTTCCGGGGTAGGGGTGATAGCCAGGGACAGGGTTCATCGGTAATCGGAGGTGTAAACTCGCTATAGTCCTCTTTATGCGGCTGAGCGACAATCACCACCAGCACCCCTGCCTTACGCGCCGCCGCTGCCACCCTGGCGATATTGGCAATAACGCCCCGCTCCCTTACTATATTGGTTAAAACATCGTGAGGTTTCTCTTGGGTAGCGACCAGGTCATTCTGCATATCGATGACCAGAAGGGCCGTCTTTTTCGGGTCAATGTTCGTCTCCATCTTTTCCTACCCCCTTGCTGGCAAGGCCAGTCCTTTTGGAGATTAAGCCGGAAACCAGAGCAGCCAACTACTGCTTACGTATTCGCCTTAGTTCGAAGACCACTCTATGCCCCGGGTCGGGGCAACAGGAAGTGCACCGGTCAGGGTCATCGGACCAGGGAAACGACCCGCCACACCTCAGTACCCGGAAATAGGGGTAGATAGAATGGTAGGCAGACAGGCACAGACCATCCGGGGTATGGCGTGCGATAACCCACTCCTTACCCACCTCCATACCGCCGCTACAGCGTTTATCTACCGAGATTACCTTGACCGCCACATCAAATAATTCGGCCATAGCACTCCTCTTCTACCGAAGCCCATTACGGTAGTCTTACCCCGTGACGAGGGCTAAGATGGGTCTTTAGCTATACGCCTCAGTTCAAAGAGCACGTTATTCACCGGGTCAGCGCAGCAGACGGTGACGCTATCGGGGTCCTCGGCAAAAGGCATGGAGCCGCCATATCTCAATATCCGGTAATAGGGGTACAGGGCGTGAAAAGCGGAGTGGCAGATACCATCCACGGTATGCCGTCCCACCACCCACTCCAGACCCGGCTTCATGCCGTTAGCACAGTGGCCCTTCACCGATACCACCTTGACCGCCACATCATATACCTTGGCCATAATATACTCCCCTCTCTACCAGAACCTGTTACGACAGCTCCAGACCGACAATGGCCGACCCTTTGAGAAACACCACTCCCACCATAATAGAATCCCGCCCCTCTGATTAGCTGGGAGGGGCGGGATTAGTCTCTATCTCCAACCAGGCAGGAGGCTGAGTCTCGTCGCCATCCTCCGCCGTCGCCGGCACTCTATGTCGGCAGGGCAACAGTCTCCTTGGGCGGACGTATCCGGCTCCAGAAAATGTAAAGCACAATCACCACCACCGCCACCACCACCCCGATAATGTCGCTCCAGGCAAAAACCCACTGCGAAGTCCGGCCCATACCCTCAACCCAGTAATCCATCCCCGGTACGGCCCGTGGCAAGGCCAGTAAGAAACCGCCGAGGAAGAGGAAAATCCGCGACGGTAAATTAACCCGGCCCTTTACGCCGAAGATACCTCCCTCAAAGGCCATCGCCAGCACCACCAACCCCACGCAACAGGTAATGAAGTCGAGGGCAAACTTATCGTAGCCCAGACCGCCACCACTGCCCATAATGCCCAGTCCCTGCAGTACCAGGACAGGGCTGAGCACGAAGAAGAAGGGCAGGATAAACAGCCCTATTCCCGCCCGCATGGACTGCACCGCCGTCTTAAAGAACTCGGCACCTGCTAATTGAGAGGCAATCATCGCCGATATGGCCACCGGCGGCGTGATGTTGCCCAGCATGCCCCAGTAGAGACAAAAGAGATGGACCGCCAGCGGGTTGAGACCGACCTGTTCTAAGGCTGGAGCCAGCAGTATGGCCACGATGACATAGACTGCAACGCTAACCATACCCATCCCCAGAATAAAGGAGGACACGGCGCCTATGAGCAGCAAGAGGAAGATATTGCCACCAGAGAGATGAAGTAGACCATCGGTCATAGAGAGGGCTATACCAGTGATATTTACCCCTGCGATAACAAAGCCGATAACAGCCAAGAGCACCATAATAGAGGCGGTCGTCTTTGCAATACTTAGTAAGATATTAGTAACATCACGATGAATGTTCCTAACCCGCCGCCACCAGTTGTCTTTAGAATCGGAGGAAAAGCGAGACATAATAGCCTTAGCTAACGGGTCAATAACATAATAACAAGCAAACAGTGTCATTATCCCAAAGTAGCCAGACTTAGCTTCGATACGAGGACCCAAAAGCATATAGACAAACACCATTAAAGCAGGTATAAAGTACCAACCATTCCTTAGTGTATCCCCAAACTTAGGGAGTGCTTCCGGAGACTCCCCTTTCAGTTTATTTACCTTAGCATAGATATCCACCTGGGCAAAGAGGGACACATAGTATAGAACCGCCGGTATTGCTGCAGCTAAAGCTACCTTCCAGTAGTCCATAAGCAGGAAGGCGGCAATGATATAGGCGCTGGAGCCCATTATCGGTGGCGTTAGTGTACCACCGGTAGAGGCGCAGGCCTCTATTGCACCTGCATAGTACGGTGGATAGCCAGAGCGCTTCATCATAGGTATAGTAACAGTACCAGTGGTAATAACGTTCACACTGGCACCACCACTCATACTGGCCATCATGGCACTGGCAACCACCGCAACTTTAGCACCGGCCCCTCTGAAGCGGCCTACAATAGATAACGCCAAACCGGTAAGAAACTTAGCCCCACCGAAGGTAAGCATAGATAACATAAAAGGCATAAACGAAACGATAATGCGGGCGGCGACTCGCATCGTAACCCCGTTTATGCCCTCGGGACCGAGTACCATCTGGGTGATGGTCTTATCTGGCGGATAGGTAAGGCCGGAGAGTATACCGGGCAGACTTTCGGCAAACATGGGAACAAAGGCAAAAAAGGCACACACCAAAAAGAACAGTGTGCCGAATATACGATGAGCTAGAGACAGCATTAAAACAAAGATTATACCAGATAATATTAAGGCGTGGAGGGGTGCTTGTGCTCCCCAGCCGGATTTGCCAATTTCGTATGCATTAGCCCCAAAATAGGCTAAGATAACAAAGCATATTCCGGCCATCACCCAGTCCCATAGCTGAATTTTTTGCGTGCTGAATCTTTTTGCAATGGGGCGATTCATAAAAACACAGACAGAGCATAAAGCCAGAGTCCAGTAGGCATAGACCGTATCATCAATATAAAAGCCAAAAGGAAAGACATTATAATTAAGAAATACGGCCAGCAGTATAGCGCAGAACATGAAGGCAACTGCCAGCCATTTGGGGAACCCCGTCTGTATTCTACCCGGAGCCCCCAGTTCCATAGGCCTGGCAGCAGGTTTTTGCACATCTTCGGATGCTACCATAACTTACATACCTCTCTGCTCACAAGAATTTCCTACCTGAGCCTGTTAACAGGAACATACACATAGACTATGCATAGCATACGAACCGCAACACTTTTACACTATAAAAGAGAGATAAACACAAACTTTCCAGTAGAATATATGGCCATGTCTATAGCCTTTTACCACCTACATATCAAATCTATAAACTACGCCATAACAATCGTTGGGCCCCCGCCCCGCGGTGGGTGGTTCCCCCGCTAGGTGGGGGCCCAACGATCAAACACTTTTTAAGCAACACCGGTACCAAGAAAGCTAGTCACGCGGGTACACGTATTCGCCGGTGAACTTCCAAGTCTCAAGTTGCTGCTTTAACTGTGCTTCCAGTTCATCTTGTTTAGCCTGGTGTTCCGGCGTCCAGACACCGATATTCTTAAAGAACTTTACACTTCCAGGATGCCATGGTAGCAACCACATTTTAGAGTTCATACAGGTCTCATGGTCGTAGGACTCTACGAACGGGTGCATGTCTTTATACAGGTCATAGCCATCCCACATCCCTTTAGTAAACCAGTAGGCAATATTCTCATCAACAGAAGAATAAGCAACGTAGGGTTGGTCATAAACTGACACCCACGTACCATTAACCTGATCGAGTTCGGGGCCTGCCTTAGACTTATATGGATATGCGGCAGGCATAATCTCTTGAAGCCTAGCCCAGCCAGCTTTCCCTGCATCCGTCTCGGGAGTTAGAGTAAGCCATTTAACGCCTTTAGGACCAGCAGCTAAAGAATAAGCTATTCCAGATGAAGGACCACACGCATATACCTCAACTCGTCCCTCCTTGAACATTGGACCACCACTAGCAGCACTGGCAATGGGTACCCACTCTAGAAAATCCGGTTTCTGTCGAATATCAAGCCCATAATAGTAATATAGACCAAAATCTATCATTACCTTAGCAGCAGACTGACGTCGAGACCAGGCATGTGTCTTACCCAGCATCTGCTTACCAATTTCTATCGGGTCTTCAGTACCCACTCCTATAGGTGAATCCTTGTGCACACACACAGATTGATCGGTGATACCGCCATTATAGACCATCCACTGGTCCTGGGGACCCCAGTCCGGGTCGTTGAACTCGAGGACACCATCCTGCATAGGTAACACGGTAGTCCCAGAAGAAAGACCAACATCAATAAGGCCGTTCCTCATGTCCAGATGGCGAGGCAGGGTTCCCTGGGTGGGAATAACCCTAAACTGTATCCCGGTTGCCTCCTGGGCCTTGGAGGCCATTGCTGCCGTCATCTGATGGCCGGTGATACCTATCTTGTAGGTACCGACCACAATCCTCGCCGGCTTCTCCAGGTCTTTGGTTGTTGGTGTCGTCGGTGTCGTTGGTGTCGTTGGCTTAGTCGGCGTAGTCGGCGTAGTCGGTGCCGCTCCACCGCCGCAGCCGATAACGAGTGAAGAAATCACCAGTGCCGCTATAAAGCACCCGAGCACCCAAGTCTTCTTCTTCCCCATTCTCTCCTTAACCTCCTAAAGTTATTTCTGGGTTTTATAAACTATACACATCCCCCCAGATTTTGGGGGTTCAACGCAATAATCTATTCTGCTGCGGGGATATCAACAATAAAGGTCGCCAGCGCCTTCATGCCGTGCTCGTCTTGGGCAACTACGGTATAGACGCCCTCTTGGGTAAACTGGATGTCCATGAATCCACCAACTACAATCTGTTGTGCAAAGGCACCCGTGTCATTGGCCTTAATACCGAGATAGATTGGAACGCTCTGGTCAACCAGTTCCTGATTAGTACCGGGAGAAGGATTAAAACTCTTTGGGATGGTGATGTCAATCATGTCACCGGGGGTGAAACCGGAGCCAGCTACATTCATATACTGCTGGGGTACACCTCGGCCACCGAACCCGTCTATCTTGTTAGGATTAATAACCAGCCTGGCTATCGGTGCCATGGCAGCCTTACCGGGGGCACCGGCGGCACCGGCGGCACCGGCGGGACCGGCGGGACCGGTGGGACCGGCGGGACCGGCACAAGCTGCCAAAGCCATGGAAACCAGAATAAGCAGCGCTAGCCCAGCCCCTATAATCTTTGCCCTTGTACCTTTATACCACATTTAGACCTCCTTTTCCTTTACTCGTGGTACTGCCCGATTATGCTCCTAGCCTTAAAGGCTTATATAGTATCCACATGTTACCCGGCTTTGTCAAGCCTGAATGGAAACATTTTTACCTGCAAATTGGAATAAAGCTACCTCCGTGTGATGTATGTAGCACACCCCAGCTACCTTTGTCAATACATCTACACGTCGTTCGGTAACGACAGTAGTGTATGTGCAGCTAGCCTCCGGACTTTATCTCAAAGATATCCCCGGTGCGGCAGTAGATTTCATGCCCCAGGCGCCCCACCGGCTTGAGCAGACGCGGGTCAAGCTGGCCGTCAGTCAGGACTTCGTCCTTGATGTGGACCAGGACCACCTCGCCAAAGATAATACTCCTCAAGGCCTGTTCCTCCACCAGCTCGGCAATATGCCTTAGCCGACACTCCATACTGACCTTAGCCTCGGCAATCCGCGGTGATTTCACCATCTCGCCGGGGATAGCGGTAAGCCCCACCTCCTTAATCTCATCCACCTCACTGGGATAGTCCGCCGAGGCTCGGGCTGCCGGCTCTATGAGGCTTCCGTCAACCACATTAACCACAAAGTCGTGGGCAAACTCGATATTTCTGCGCGTGTCCTTCTGCCGCCCCTGCCGTTCCCCGGAGGCCCGGCCGAATACCGAGATAGAAACATAGAGTATGGGCGGTTTCAAGCCTACCATACCCATAAAGGTGAAGGCGGCCGCATTATAGACACCGTCCCGGCCTACGGTAGAGATAAAGCCAACGGGGGTTGGTGCCACCGTCTCGGACATTAACTGATACAAGGCTCCCCGGTCAAGGTTGGCCGTCTCGATCTTCATTTATTCATAACCTCCTCTAAATTCTGTACTGGGGACATATCATACCCCCCACTCCTGCTCTGGTCATAGACCAGCCATAATATAGGGGAAGTTAAATACCATTGTCAAACCATCGTGTGCCACAGCGGTCTCTACCGCGAAAGGGAAGGGGTATGGAGGGAATAGCCCTCCCCGGTCTCGGGGAAAATATCCCCCAGCAGCCGGGTTCGTCCCGTCTGTATGGCGGTGAAGCCATATTTCTTGCGGATACGGTCAATGGCCCTATCCAGCTGCCCCAGCTTTGCCCGCGACGAATCCAGCATATCCAGCTGCTGGCCCGGCTCGACCAGTCTTGATACGCCGATGCCGATGAGCCGCACCGGCGGCTTCCGCTGTGACAGGGCACCCTTAAGCAACCTCAGGCCCGCATCAAAAATGGCCTGGTCAGTAGCAGTAGCCTGCCCCGGGGTATAGCGGCGGGTAATGGTGGTGAAATCCGCATAGCGCAGCTTCAAGGTTACGCAGCCGGCCTGTTTCCCCCTCTGGCGTAACTGGCTACCCACCCGCTCACTGAGGTAACGCAGCGTCGCCGTTATCAAGGAGGAGTCCCCGATGTCCGTAGCGAAGGTGGTCTCCCGGCTGATGGACTTGGCCGCCCGGGGAGGCTCCACTTTGCTACCGCCAATACCATTAGCATGGCGGTGGATGACCTCCCCCATCACCCCGAATCGGCCCTTGAGCACGGTAAGCGGTGCGGCCGCCAGCTGCCCGATAGTATGAATGCCCAAACCGCTCAATACCCGCTGGCTCTTTTTGCCTATGCCGGGCAGTTGCGCTACCGGCAGGGGCGCCAGAAAGGAGCGCTCCCCTCCACTGGCTACCTCCAGCAGCCCATCCGGCTTCGACAGGTCGGAGGCAACCTTGGCCACTACCTTCGAGGTAGCGATGCCCACCGAGGCGCAAATTCCCAGTTCATCCTTAGTCCGCCGCTTTATCGCCAGGGCCATCTGGCGAATAGAGCCATAGATAGACTCAAAGCCGGTTACATCCAGATAGGCCTCGTCGAGGCCCATTGGCTCCAGATACGGCGAGAATTCGGCCAGAATAGCCATAAAGTTCCGGGAAACGTCGCGGTATTTGGCAAAGCTACCCTCAACGAAAATAGCCTGCGGACAGAGACGGCTGGCAGTGGCCAATGGCATGCCAGAATGCAAACCGAAGGCCCTGGCCTCATAGGAGGACGCCGCCACTACACCCCACCGGCCTGGCCGGCCACCCACCACCACCGACTTGCCCTTAAGCTCAGGCCTGCCTACCTGCTCCACGGAGACAAAGAAGGCGTCCAGGTCAACATGCATGATAATACGGGGCATTACTCTCCTCGAGAGACAAAGGCCTGGACTCTACGTTCAAATACACCGCGCTCAAGCAGAACACGGCGCTGGCATCCCAGGCACCTTATTCCGATATCAGCACCGAGCCTGACTACCCGCCACTGATAGCTGCCGCAGGGATGCCTCTTCTTGAGGCGGACCACATCGCCCAGCCTTATCTCCATGACCATGCTTATTGTCTCAAAGAGCCAGCCGGTAGGCGTTTATCTGCTCCCTCAGCGAGGAAGCCGCTCGCCGCGCTGCCTGGGCGAAGTCCTTCTCCCGCGAGGCATATATAATCTGCCGTGATGAGTTGATGATTACATTCCGCCCTTGGCTGTCAACCCCGTAGCCAACGGCCGCGGCCAGGTCTCCCCCCTGGGCACCGACGCCCGGTATAAGTAAGGGCATATCGGGATGGCTCTGGCGAATGAGCCTTATCTCCTCGGGACAGGTAGCACCGACCACCAGCCCGATATTACCGTGCTTGTTCCACTGGCTGGCCTTGAGGGCTACCACCTCAAACAGGGGACGATGAGCCTCCCCTTGCTGGCAGAGGAGGGACTGCAGGTCCCGGGCACCGGCATTGGACGTGCGGCACAGAATAAATACCCCCTTATCGCTATACTCGATGAAGGGCTCTACGGCATCAAAGCCCAGGTAGGGGGTTACGGTGGTTGCGTCAAAGTCGAGGTCGACAAATAAGGCCTTAGCATAGGCCCGGGCGGTATTACCGATATCACCGCGTTTAGCGTCGCCGATTACGGGGATATCATCCGGTATGCACTCCACCGTCCGCCTGAGCACATTAAGGCCCTCGCTACCCAGCGCCTCATAGAAAGCCAGGTTGGGTTTATAGGCACATACCAGGTCGCTGGTAGCCTCAATTATGGCCCGGTTGAATTCCAAAACGCCTATCCCGGCGGGCATCCGGTCGGGGTCAGGGTCGAGACCAACACAGAGCAAACTCTGCCTCTTAAGGGCCGAGCTGGCGAGTTTCTCAACAAAATTCACCCAACTATTACCTCAAATGGTGATAATATCAAAGGCTACTAACAGCTCAAGGAGCGACTTCTTGCTGGATGGTCAAGGCCTCTTCGGGGAGCATACCGCTGAGCAATCTCTCCAGCGCCATACTATGGCTGCATATGCCCCAATTAGAGAAGAAGTGGCAGGAACAGTGCCATTTGCCGTCTTTATAGCCGGTATCGTAATCGTCATGTTCCCCACGGAATTTCACCGAAAACTCAGAGAAGGTAATCCGGTCTCTCTCTTGAGCATAGAGCTTGGCTTTCTCAATCTTACCAATCAAACTGGATTGCATTTTTCACCTCCTCAATTTAAGAAGCACTGGCTCATTTTAAGCTCAGTGCTTCCACATCTCTGTCAGAAAACAGCTACCATAGTGGCCATATCTATTTATCTCCGCATCCCATCCATTTTATAAACCTTCTGGCTAATTCTGAACCTCTTTTAGCCATCAGTCAAGTCGGTCCAGTGCCCCCCTAGCCTCGCCACCACCATAATTTTTATTTTTTTAAATTATCCTCTTAACCTTTTACCGGGCTTGACTCACGACATCTATGATGTCAATAATAGGTGATGCCGACAGGGGAAGGGAATTTATAATGGCGCAGCCCGACTATTCAGGGACCACCAAGCAACAGCTGGCCGAGCTATTTTCCCGCAGCCTCTACACCATCGACGGCCTGTGGTTCCTGGCGCTGGAAGAGAAATATGGCCTCGATACTGCAGTGGAGATGGACGTAGCAGTCTGGCGACGATTCAGCTTGATACACGCCAGGAGGGCACTGAAAACGCTGGCCATCAAGGAAGATAGCCCGGTAAAGACCTTCATCAGGCTACTGGAGGAGGACCCGGTGCTGACTATCTTTAAAACGAAGATAGTGGAGCTAAGCGATAGCAAGGCCGTATTCCGCTATACCGAATGTCCGCCGCAGAGGGCCAGAATCCGCGATGGCCGGGGAGAATACCCGTGCAAGGCGGTAGGCCTAACCCTGTTCAGCAGCTATGCCGAGGTAATCGACCCCGGTCTAAAATTGACCTGCCTGTTCTGCCCCCCCGATACCCATCCGCAAGAGACGTGGTGTAAGTGGCAAATCGAAATCTAAGCCAGGAGAGAAGTAATATGTATAAAGACATGGCAGTAGTGGGTAACGGCATACCGCTGAAGGAGGGATACGCCAAGGTTACCGGCAGCCTAAAATTTGCCCCCGACCGCGGCGTAAGTGGAGGGCTGTGGATGAAAGTCCTGCGCAGCCCCCATGCGCATGCCCGGATAAAGAGCATTGACGTAAGTAGAGCGCAAGCCCTAGCGGGCGTAGTCGCCGTCATCACCCACCGGGATGTCCCCGAAAAGGAACTCACCTGCCGCATCTTTAACTGGCGGGGTAAAATCCTCGACGATAGGGTACGCTTTGTCGGCGATGAGGTAGCCGCCGTCGCCGCCGAGACCAGGGAGATAGCGGAAAAGGCGCTCCGCCGGATAAAGGTGGAATACGAAAAGCTGGCGCCGGTCTTCGATATAGAAGCCGCCCTAAAGCCGGATGCCCCCGACGTCAGAGGGGTGGGCACTAACCAGGTCTGCTGCCCTCCGGAGCCGGGGACGCTTCCCTCTTCCCAGGGATGGGGGGATACGGACAAGGCCTTAGCCGACGGTGGGGCCACGGTAGAGCACGAAATAAGGACCCAGCCGATATACGGCTCATTTATGACCCCCGCCTGTATAGCCCAGTGGGAGGGTAATAAACTAACCATTATGCTCTCCCATCAATGCCCCTACGACATCCGACGCGCCACCTCCGATGTCCTGGATATTCCCGAGAACAGGGTGCGGATAATCGCCCCTATGGTAGCGGGAACCTTCGGCATGCTAAATAGCGCCCAGCGGTTTTACCACCTCGCCGCCCTCCTTTCCAGGAAAGCAGACCGGCCTGTAATCTACAAGATGACGATAGAAGAGTACGGTGTATATAAGAGCCGCGAAGGCGACATCGTACGCACCACAATGGGTAGCCGGAAAGACGGCACGGTAACCGCTTTGGACTACCGGCAGTTACACGACAACGGAGGCTATGGCTACAAGGGCACCACCTACCAGTCGCAACACGAAATCTTTAAATATGCCAGCGTGCGCTATAATGTCTCCGGGGTAGCCACCAACAAGCTCAGCACCGGCTGCATCCGGGCGGTGGGTAATGTCCCGCAGTGCATCGCCTTAAACCAGACCTTCGACCGGCTGATGGAGAGACTGGGCCTAGACCCGCTCACCATGTGGAAAAAGAACCACTACGGGGCCGGCGACCCCATCGGCGGCGGCCGGGTACCGGGTAATGTCTTAAGCAGTGACGCCTTCGACGAACTGATAGACAAGGGGGCCGAGGCCATCGGCTGGTCGGAGAAGTGGCGGGGCTGGGGTAAACCCTACCAGGTGATCGGCGTCAAGAAGAGGGGGGTGGGCATGGCCCTGGCCCTCCTCACCGCCGGTTTGACCCCGCTGCCGGCATCGGCCAGGGTACAGATAAATCACGACGGCACGGCTCATGTACTGGCCGGGTCCATGGACCTCGGCACCGGCTGTAAGACTGCCTATGCCCAGATATGCGCCGAGGCACTGGGTTTCAGGGTCGAAGATGTCTATCTGGTAAGGGATGTTGACACCGAGAGCGTTCCCTGGGCATGTCTGACCGGCGCCTCCACCTCCCTGTTTATCGAGGGCTCGGCCGCCAAACTGGCCGCCGAAGATGCCAAAGCCCAGCTTCTGGAAATGGCCAGCACCGCCCCCTGGAGCCCGGATGCCCTGAAGGAGGGTATTAAAAGCCCCGACGAACTGGACATAAAGGATAACGTGATTTACGTAAAGAAGGACCCGGGCCGGTGCTGCGCGGTCAAGGGACTGGTGAGCTCGGTGCTGGCGCCGATAGTCATCGGCAGTGCCTACCGGCACGGCGCTTCTCATATCGGCCCGCAACCGAAGGCCACCATGGCCGGCTTCGCCGACGTAGAGGTGGATACCAAGACCGGCAGGATAACGGTGCTGAAGCTGGTCTTAGGCCACGATTCGGGACGGATAATAAACCCCCAGACCAGCGAGAATCAGGTCTATGGCGGGGCATTGATGAGCCTGGGATATGGCCTGATGGAGGAAATAGTCTTCGACCCGAAGACGGGGAAGCCGCTAAACCCGGCTCTCACCGGCTACTCCATGCCGACAGCGCTGGACACACCGACGATGGAGATTATCTTCTCCGAGAACATAGACCCCGTCGGCCCCTTTGGCGCCAAGGGGCTGGGGGAATCACCAAGCGTCTATCCCCACGCGGCCATTGCCAGCGCCATCTATAATGCCATAGGGATAAGGTTCAGCGAACTACCCATAACCCCGCAGAAGGTTTTATATGCACTGGGAAAAGGGGGTAAGTCCGCGGCAAAGAGCTAGTTTTACTACACTATTGATTTACTCGCAGAAGGTCCTGTATGCACTGGGGAAACGGGGTAAGTCCGCGGCAAAGAGCTAGTTTTACTACACTATTGATTTACTCGCAGAAGGTGGCATATACTAACCCTAAAACAAGAAAATAAGGGAGGCGCCCAAATGGCTGAGGAGATGATTGGCAAGGTAGCGGACTTCTTTGCCCGACCGGTGGTGGCCGGTATTGACCTGGTGGCACTGCTAAAAAGGGGGGATAAAATCCACATCAAGGGGCATACTACCGACCTGGAGATTACTGCTGACTCGATGCAGATCGACAATGCGCCGGTGGAAGAAGCCAAACCCGGCGACTCCATCGGCCTCAAGGTCCCCGACCGGGTGAGAAGAGGAGACACCGTCTACAAGGTTACCGACTGAAGCCAACTGGCCGGGCTAATGAGAGCGCTAGTCGAGCACCATTTGGCTTAGCCGATGCCCTTGAGCAGGTTGGCCATCTCGATAGCGGTTACAGCAGCATCGAAGCCCCGGTTCCCCATCTTGGTCCCGGCCCGCTCAATCGCCTCCTCCAGGGTATCAGCAGTCAACACCCCGTAGACCACCGGTAATCCGGTTTCCAGACCCACCTCAGCTATCCCCTTGGTCAGTTGAGTGGCGATGTACTCATAATGGGAGGTCCCGCCACGAATTACCGCGCCGAGGCAGATAATAACATCGTATTTCTTCGTCTGGGCCAGTTTCTTGGCCACCAGTGGAATCTCAAAGGAGCCCGGCGCCCAGGCAACCTCCACGGCCTCCTCGGCGACCCCGTGGCGCCGCAGGGCATCCTGTGCCCCCTCCAGCAGCTTCCGGGTGATGAACTCGTTAAAACGGGAGGCGACCACCCCGACCTTCAGCCCCTTTCCCAACAACATGCCTTCAAAACATTTACCCATGGCTCACTCCTTCTTGTTATGATTGGTTAACTGACCCGGTTCTTTACCTATATACTAATATATACCTTCATCCTCGTAAAGGGAAGTATCTTGCCCAAGCTGAATACCTCCTCCCAGCCGCCCCGTTAAGAACCATCCAGTTTAGCGCTGGTATCCAGCACATCTAGGAGATGGCCCATTTTCTCCCGCTTCGTTTTCAGGTAGCGGCGGTTATGCGGATTGGGCGGCACCACAATGGGCACCGTTTCCACCACCTTAAGGCCATAGGCTTCCAGGCCGACCACCTTCTTGGGATTATTGGTAAGCAGTCGAATCTCATGAAGCCCCAGGTCGGCCAGGATTTGGGCGCCTATGCCGTAATCACGCAGGTCGGCGGGAAAGCCCAGGGATATATTGGCCTCAACGGTATCCAGCCCCTCGTCCTGAAGGGCATAGGCACGAATCTTATTATGGAAGCCGATGCCCCTCCCTTCCTGCCTCATGTACAGAAAAACACCCCGTCCTTCCTTATGAATGCTCTCCATGGCCCGACCAATCTGCTCGCCACAATCACAGCGCAGGCTACCGAATACATCGCCGGTAACGCACTCGCTGTGGACCCGAACCAGCACCGGCTCGGGGGTGGCTATATCCCCCATCACCAGGGCCAGTTGCTCATCAGGGTCTATATCGCTGCGGTAGGCAAAAACGGTGAACTCACCGTGACGGGTGGGCAGCTTAGCCTCAGCTATCCGGTGCACCAGTTTCTCATGGCGGCGGCGATAAGCGATAAGTCCCGCCACACTTATAACCCTGATGCCAAACCGCTCCGCCATCACCTCCAGCTGCGGCAGCCGCGCCATAGAGCCGTCTTCGTTCATAATCTCGCAGATAACCCCCGCCGGATAGATCCCCGCCAGCCTGGCCAAATCAACTATCGCCTCGGTGTGCCCCGCCCGGGCCAGGACACCCCCCTCCCGGGCCCGCAGTGGAAACATGTGGCCGGGCTGGGCCAGGTCTTCGGGGCGAGTACTGGGGTCAATCACCGCCTTTACCGTCTCTGCCCGGTCATGCGCCGAAATACCGGTGCTGACCCTATGCTTAGCCTCAACCGACACCGTAAAAGCAGTGGAAAACTGCGAGGTATTTTCCCTCACCATTAAGGGAATCTTCAACTCGTCCAACCGCTTACCGGTAACCGGCAGGCAAATCAGCCCCCGGCCATGAACGCTCATAAAGTTAATCGCTTCCGCCGTAACCTTCTCGGCGGCTATCGCCAGGTCGCCCTCATTCTCCCTATCTTCATCATCAACTATGATGACAAACTTGCCGGCCTTGATATCCTCAACCGCCTCCGGAATAGTCGCTAGAGCCATTTTTTACCCCTCCCTAAACTAAAGAAACTTGTCTATGCTGACAGGAACCCGTGCTCCTTCAGGAAATCCATCGTTATGCCACCGTGGCGAGGGTTGGCGAGCTGTTCCACATACTTGGCAATAATATCCACCTCCAGGTTAACCACATCGCCGGCCCGCCGGCCCCCCAGGTTGGTATGCTTGAGCGTATAGTCGACGATGGAGACCTTAAAGGAAGTGGCGCTTCTGGCCACCACCGTCAGGCTAATCCCATCAACGGCAATAAACCCCTTCTCCACTATATAGCCCATTACCCACTCCGGGGCTTTAAAGGCCATGATTATCGCCTCACCGTCCCGCACCACGGATACTACCTTCCCGGTAGCGTCCACATGCCCCTGTACCAAATGTCCCCCCAGCGGCCTGCCTAGGGCCAGGGCCCGCTCCAGATTTACCCCATCGCCGGGCTTTAAGAGCCCCAGGTTAGTCCGAGACAGCGTCTCCGACATCACATCGACCGAGAACGAGCTGGAGTCGAAATTGGTCACGGTGAGGCATGTCCCGTTAACGGCCATGCTGGCCCCCGGTTCTATCCCCTCTAAAACAGCCTCAGCCCCAATCACCAGGCCCCCGCTGGGCGCTGCCTTAACCCTACCCATTTCTTCAATAATTCCGGTAAACATGCCTGTCCCGCCTCGCTTCAGGGTGCCACATACCCACTGACCATTAGGTCCTCGCCCAATCTTTCCACCCGGACACGCTCCAGCTTAAACGATTCCGCCACCCGGTCAACCCCCCGGCCACCAACGGCCGTCTTGGCCCCATCGCCGCCGATGACAATGGGGGCAATAAAAGCGACCACCTTATTCACCAACCCCCCATCGAACAGGGAACCGAGCAGGAGACCACCACCCTCCACCAGCACACTGGTTACCTCCCGCTCGCCCAGCGCTTTCAGTAACCCCTTAAGGTCCACCAGCCCCCCCCCTCCCGGTAACTCTAAAGATTCAGCGCCAACGCTACCCCAGGCCGCCGCCGTCCGGGGTAACACCGGCCCGCCCAGGGCCAGCAGCGTCTTACCCGGTTCACCGAAGAGCCGGGCCGTCGCTGGCGTGCGCCCCTTACTATCGACAATCACCCGCAGCGGCTGCTTTTTAATCATACCACCCCGGCCGGCGCAGGACCTCACCGTAAGCTGAGGGTCGTCGGCCAGCACCGTATTTACCCCCACCATCACCGCATCGTTCACATAACGCAGGCTATGCACCTGCTGCCTCGCCTCCTCACCGGTTATCCATTTAGAATCGCCACTCCCGGTGGCAATCTTGCCATCCAGGCTCATGGCAAACTTGGCCGTAACCAGGGGCATGCCGGTAGTAATGAACCTATTATAGGCCTCGTTTATCTCTTTAGCATCCTCCTCATGGTCACCGACATGGGTTTTAACCCCCGCCCCCTCCAGTTCCTCCCGGCCCCGGCCGGAGACCAGGGGGTTTGAGTCAAGCGTGGCCATATGGACCTCGGCGACGCCGGCGGCAATGATTGCCTGGCTGCACGGCGGCGTCCGTCCGTAGTGACAGCATGGCTCCAGGGTAACATACATACAGCCACTGCGAGCCCTCTCTCCTGCCTGCTTAAGCGCCACCACCTCGGCATGAGCGGCACCGGGCGGTTGCGTATAGCCCTGCCCCACCACCTCGCCATCCTTAACTACCACCGCTCCCACCGCCGGGTTGGGGCTGGTCTGCCCCAAGGCCAACCGGGCCAAGGCTAGTGCCTGCTCCATATAGTCCATTACTAACCTAATTCTAGCACCCACTCTTAAAGAAGTGCAATAAAACAACCGGTGAGGCGCTATTACCCCCGGTGAAGGGGGATACGGTCGGAGAACAAAGCCTAGCCGGCACTAGAAGAAAAGAGACAAAGCAGCTATAATTAGCAGTAGACTGGTAAGGGAGCAAAGGACAAACTATTAAATGAAAGGTATAGTCCGCGAGACCCTGATAACCGTAGTGCTGGCAGTAATCATCTTTCTGGCAGCGCAGGTCACCATTCAGAGCTCCATCGTAGTCGGCTCCAGCATGTACCCTACCCTTGAACCCGACCAGCGCCTGATAATAAACAAGCTCGCCTACAGATTCAACGAGCCGCAGAGGGGCGATATAATCGTATTCCACCGCCGCCAGAGCGAGAAGGTGGAATACATCAAGCGCATTATTGGCCTGCCCGGTGAATCCGTGGAGATAAAAGAGGGCCGGGTCTATATCCATAGAGACGGCGAGGCCCTCCCGCTGGAGGAACCCTATATCAAGGAAGCCTCCCCCCAGCATTTTACCGGCGATATTATCCCGGAGAACGAATATTTCTTTCTCGGCGATAACCGCAATAACAGCAACGATTCGCGCCGTGACTGGCTGGCCCATCGGGAGGACATCGTTGGCAAAGCCTGGATACTGATCTGGCCGCCGGATACCTGGGGGCTGGCCCCCCATTACTCCACTCCCTGAAATAGTTTCTTTAGAAGCAGAGGATAGTTGAAAGGCGAGTAGATTGACAACTGATACAGAGGAAATCTTTCAACAATCGGGGGCCCTGCTCAAGGGGCATTTCCAGCTCACCTCGGGGCTCCATTCCCCTGTTTACTGGGAGAAGTTCCGCGTCCTGCAATACCCCGCCTATACCGAGCAACTCTGCCGGATGATCAGCGACCATTTCCGGCCGGAAGGCGTCCAGGTGGTAGCCGGCCCCACCACCGGCGGCATCATCCTGGCCTACGAGGTAGCCCGGCAACTGGGCCTTCGCGGCATCTTTGCCGAAAAGATAGGCGACAACGAAAGGGCCTTCCGGCGCGGCTTCAGTATCAGCCCCGGGGAACGCGTCCTCATCGTCGATGACATCCTTACCACCGGTAGCTCCATACGCCAGGTTATATCCGCGGTAGAGACGCAGGGTGGCCAGCTCATCGGTATCGGCGTGCTGGTTGACCGCTCGGAGCGGGGTATCGACTTCGGTGTTCCCCTCTTCAGCTGCCTCCGCTCGATAACCGAGGTCTATAAGCCCCAGGACTGCCCCCTGTGTAAAGCCAAAATCCCCCTGGTCAAACCCGGCGGCGGCTAAAAGGCAGCGATTATTCCTGGCGCATGGCCTCGGCCACCGTGGGGGCTTCATACTCTACCAGCACCAGCCGCGTGCCGCGCGCATTGTCCGAACCTAATACCGAACCAAATATGGCTTCCTTCAGTCCGCCGCGTTTAACATCGACCAGCAGGGGAAAGCCCTTCTCCTTCATCTCAGCCTTGGCCTGCTCGATATCGGCTACCTTGAAAACGACGGAGCGCACCCCCTCCGTCTGCAGCGGGGGCACCGTCTGCAAAAGTTCCAGCCCCGCCGGGCTTACCGCCATTCTTATCGCCTTTATGTCCTTACGAGAAGACGGCGCATGCTCCGGCATCTTATCAAAGGTAATTCCCAGGAGAGAGGAATAGAACTCGATAGCCTTATCGATATTCTCCACCCAGATAGCCACCCGGTCAAGCTTCTCCACCTTCATAATCAGCCTCCTTTAGCCGAGCCGCCCGGCGAGTAAGCAAGTATAAAACTAGGCCCGGCCAAACTCTTTCTCCAGCTGCCCCGAGCTGAGATGAATCATTATCGGCCGGCCGTGAGGACAGGTATGGGGATTATCCGCCTCCTCCAGCTGCCGGATAAGCTCGCGCATCTCCTCAGCGGTCAGCGTCTGGCCCGCCCTGATGGCGCTATGACAGGCCAGGGATATGCTCATATTCTCACGCCAATCGCCCTTATCGCTAGCGGATAGGTCGTCCAGTAGCTGCCGCACCATTCCCTCCCAGTCCCTCTCATAAAGCAGGGCGGGCACCGCCCGGACGAGGTAGGTCCGCTCCCCGAAGGGCTCGATAGAGAAACCAAGCCCGGCCAAATCGGGGCAACTCAGCTTGAGCACGGTGTCCTGCCGGGGGGTGACCTCGAAGGTGGCCGGTTCGAGCAGCCCTTGAACCTCTATTTTCTGCTCCGCCCTCTGCCGGGCTATCCGCTCGAAAAGGATACGCTCGTGGGCGGCGTGCTGGTCAATAAGGTAGAGCCCGCCGGGGCCTTCAGCGACGATGTACTTACTGGCCAGCTGGCCCAGCACCCGCAGGACGGGCAGAGACAGGCGGGGAATCTCGGCGGGCGGTGGCGGACCGCTCGAGCCAGTAACCGGCTCAGCCGGGGTTGAGAATAACCGGCCGGGCCTGGCGCTGGTCTCATACCTGGTAGCCACCTCGGTAATCCTGGGCACCGGCGCTTGCCCGACCAGGGCCTGCCGGACGGCCTTCTGCACCGCCGCGAAAGCCAGGCGCTCGTGGTGAAATTTTACCTCCATCTTGGTCGGGTGGATATTGATATCCACCTCGCCGGGAGGCAGCGCCAGATTAATAACGGCCACCGGGTGTTTGCCCACCATCAGCAGACCGTGGTAGGCCTCCTCCACCGCCCAGGTCAGCAGGCGGCTACTTACCCAGCGGCGACCGACGAAGAAGCTGAGGTAACCCCGGCTGGAGCGGGCGAGCGACGGGTTACCTATCATCCCCGTTACCTGAGGAGATTCGGTGCCGCCCGCTTCCCACTCAACACCCTTGACCTCCACCATACTACCGGCAGCCTCCACACCGTAGACCTGGGTGATGCTATCCAGCAACCGGCCACTGCCCGGCGTGCGCAGTGCCGTTTTACCATCAATGGACACCGCGAACCTGACCTCAGGAAAGGCGAGGGCATACTGACTGGCGACATGGGCAATACGGCTGTTCTCCGTAGCCGCTGACTTGAGGAATTTCAAGCGGGCGGGCACCTTGCGGAATAGATTACGTACCGTAACCGTAGTCCCCTGAGAACGCCCCTGGCTTCCCCGGCTGACCACCACACCACCCTCCAAGCTCAGGTGAGTGCCCGCTTCTTCACCGGCGGCACGGGTGACCATATCTACCTGCGCCACACTGGCGATACTGGGCAAGGCCTCACCGCGAAAACCGAGGCTGGCGATACCCTCCAGGTCCTCAAGGGAACCTATCTTGCTGGTAGCGTGCCTCTCGAAGGCCAGCCCCACTTCCGCCGCCGGAATGCCGACGCCATTATCCGTCACCCTGATAGAGCCGGTGCCACCACCCCTCACCTCAATGGTAATCTGGCTGGCACCGGCATCCAGCGAGTTCTCGACAAGCTCCTTGACCACCGATGCCGGCCTCTCCACCACCTCACCAGCGGCGATGCGGGATACCAGCCGGGGGTCTAAAATCTTAATAGACATGCTAGTCACCATAGGCACGGTTTCGTGGTAAAATCTAAAGGGCGCTACTAGGCAGTCCCGAAGGACTTTTTGGCCCTCTCCAGATGGGCAAAGCTGAGCAGCAGTTTCTTTATCCCCGCTTTATTAAAAGCGACCACCACCTCACAGTCGTCCACTACCGCCTGGCAGCTAACCACCAGGCCATCCCCAAACTTGGCATGATGCACCTGGTCGCCCACCCTTAACTCGGAAGCCTCCGCATCGGACACAGCATCCTTATGCCAGCAACAGACGGCATCGGCCGCCAGGCCCTCCTCCCCCTGCCATATACCATCACTGGTAATCAGGTGCTCGGGAATGTCCCCCAAAAAGCGCGATGGGCTGTTTACGGTGCTGCTGCCCATCAGGCTACGGCGGAAGGCCCGCACCAGATAGACCTTGCGCTTGGCCCTGGTTACACCCACATAACATAGCCGCCGCTCTTCCTCCATCTGGACGGGGTCATCAAACGACCGGAAATGGGGCAATAGCCCGTCCTCCATACCCACGATAAAGACCACCGGGAATTCCAGGCCCTTGGCCTGATGCAGGGTTATCAGGGTTACCGTATCGGCATTTTCATCAAAGCCATCAATATCAGATATCAGCATTACCCCCTCCAGGAAGGCGGCTAAACCCTCTGGAGACTCCAAATCACTGTACTGGCGGGCTACCGTGCGCAGCTCGAGGATATTGTCCCACCGTTCCTCACCACCCACTCCTCCCAGGATATATTCCTTATAACCGGTCCGCTTCAAGACCAGGTCCATTAAATCAACCAGGCCCAGTTCCCGGCTGCGCCCCATAAGCTCTTCTATTAATTCCAGGAAGATGCTGAGCGCTCGGTTAATCCGCGAGCCGAACGGCGGTTGCACTTCGCTACTCTCCCGTATGCGCTGTAACGCCCTGTACTCGGTGACCCCCAGGGCCTTTGCCCACTGTGATAGCTGGCTTACGCTGTGCTGGCCGATGCCCCGTCCGGGAACATTGATTACCCTCAAGAGGCTGACGCTGTCATCGGGGTTATGAATAAGTCGGAGGTAGGCGATAAGATCCTTAATCTCACGTCTCTCATAGAAGCGGGGTACCCGCCACCAGCCTATAGGGTACCCCGTAGCGAATAAAGGCCTCCTCCAGGACCCGCGATTGAGCATTGGTACGATACATCACGGCTAATTCACCCAGGTTGAAGTCACCCCTATCCACCAGACGCTCTACCTCACTAACCACATACTGGGCCTCTTCCTGCTCGGAGTAGGCCTCAACGACGGTGGTTTTCTCTCCGCCATCATTGGTGGTCCACAGGTCCTTGGGGTGGCTCTGGTTGCTGGCCGATATTATCGCCGATGCCGCCTCCAGAATCATCTTGGTCGAGCGGTAATTCTGCTCCAGCAGGATTACCTTAGCCTCGGGATAGTCCTTCTCAAAGCTGAGGATATTGCGCAGGTCAGCGAATCGCCAGGAGTAAATCGACTGGTCAGGGTCGCCCACCACACAGATATTGCGGTACTTCCTGCCCAGCTGCCGCACCAGTTCATATTGCACCATGTTAGTATCCTGAAACTCGTCTACCAGGACATGCACATACCGCGACTGGTAGCGGGCGAGTGTCTCCGGGCTACCCCTGAATAGCTGGACTACCTTCATCAGCAGGTCGTCAAAGTCCAGGGCATTACTCTCGGTAAGCAGCCACTGATAGCGCTCGTAGACCCGGCCCACCACCTCATCGAAATAGCTTGAGCCCTGCTTATTAAACTCTTCGGGGGTGGAAAGACGGCTCTTAGCGGCACTAATGGCGGACTGTATAGCCCGGGGGACATACTGCTTGGGGTCCAGGCCTATTTCCCGGATACTCCGTTTCAGCAGGCTAATCTGGTCTTCCCCGTCATAGATGACAAAGTTGGAGTGAACACCTATTTCGCTACCATCCCGGCGCAGGATACGGGCACAAATAGCGTGAAAGGTACCCAGGGTCAATTCCTTTACCGAGCCATCGACCAGCCGATGGAGCCGCTCCCCCATCTCCCGGGCCGCCTTATTGGTAAAGGTAACCGCCATTATATGGCGGGGAGAAATTCCGCAGTGCTTGATGAGGTAGGCTACCCGATGGGTGATGACCCTGGTCTTGCCACTGCCCGGGCCGGCTAGGATTAGCACCGGCCCCCCGATTGCCTCTACGGCCTCCTGCTGGACAGGGTTAAGCTCCGTCAAAACATCCATACCTATTTAATTATAGCATTTAATGCCACGATTGGGCGAACCGGGCCACAAGAATGTGGTATAATGCTCGCTGTTTTCCCGTTATAAGAGGAATATCCAGGGCCAAAGGGCCGGTTAAGGAGGTGAGCTACCCGTTAAGATAAAGCCCAAGAGCTGGTGTAAGATTCAGGAGGCGCTGGCCAACCTGAACTGCCCCGGCTGTTTCAGCTCCAGGGTCAAACTTACCGAGAGCGAGACCGAGAATGCCAAGTGCGAGGACTGCGGCTGTACCTTCGATTTCGACCCGAACATAGCAATCGACAGGTGGGAATACTAGCCGGCCTCAGGCTTACCGGACAGAATGAAAAACCAGGTAGCGCCCCGGGCGGGTGGGAGAGTCTAGAAATGGTGCAGAGATACACCACGTCGGTCAGCTTTCAGGACAGCTTGAGGTTTTATAGGGCACCGTTGTCTTAGCTTCATATAACTCGGCGGATAGGTATCGTTCCCATAATAACTGCTATAGTAACTGCCCTAACTAAGCACCCTGCATATCGCCGTATTCCCTGATTTTAACGTGATTTTAACAGACTTTATATGATAATTTAATACTCCATCTGCTACAATGAATTCTGCAACTAACTATAGTTGATTATTGTGAAGTAATGGTTGGCTCGATATGGTAAAGTTTTTACAGTCAATAAAAGTACACCTCTTCTTTATTTTAATATTTCTCCTGATAGCCACGCTTGTTCTGAGTTACCCGGTCCAGGGGTCAGGCAATGTATCCATTACCCGGACTATCAATGTGACTGAAGATGCCACTCTATACAATACAGCCGCATCTACACGGGGTTATAATTACGGGGGAGCCACCACAATCCAGGTTTTAAGAGACTCTGAAATGCACACGGTTTTAAGGACCACCCTGAGTAGCGTCATCCCTGCAGGCTCTACCATATCCAGCGCTACTCTCTATTTATACTTCAGCGCCAAGTCTTCAAAGGACCCCGTCGGCCGGACCTATTATGTAAACCGTCTCACGGACACCAGCTGGGTCGAGGGCACGGGAACCGGAGGAACACAAGCCGGCTCGGTAACCTGGAATCACCAGGTCCATGATACCTTGGCCTGGTCCACTGTGGGAGGCACCTATACTGTCACCAATGAGGGAACGGGGACCGTACCCGCCTCCACCGGCCAGTATATGCCCTTCACGGTAACCGGCCTGGTGCAGGACGCGGTTACCGCCGGTACTACCGCCGAGTGGGTCATACGAGACCCGGGAGCCAGTCCTAACGCTTTCGAATGTACTTTTGACAGCAGCGAGGGCACCAACGTACCATATATCAGTATTACCTACACCGCTCCCTGGGATTCCTATGAGAGTGACTATTCTACCAACCGAGAGACCTTCACTAGCAGTTACCCCACCGCTTATATGAATGGGACCGGATTCAGCGACGGGACCTACAATGTATCTTTCTACGATGCTGGAGCCAGTGGCGGAGTCAAGGTTAAAACAGATACTAACATTCCGGTAAGCAGTGGCCCCCTTCAAACCTTTATAGCCCTTGAGAGCTTTCCATTAAGCACTGCCGGAACGTGGCATGCCCTGGCACAACCAACAGGCGGTACCGCTTTCCCCCCCGACTATAACACCGCCGTTGCCAGCCCAGCCCTATACAATCTGGTGGCAAACGATTCCTTTGAAG
>JBDRCY010000017.1:0-20649 GCA_043821265.1 Chloroflexota bacterium | reverse complement strand
TCCCCTCCTCACTACTTTATTATCCCGATTTTACACTGCCCGAAGCAAAAAGCATAGCATCCTGTCCACCGCACCCACCATAAGGACCGAAAAACAGATATTTTCCCGGCCCCTTTTTACCTCCTGAGAAGTTCCACGATGGCTAACCCTATGCTATAATCTAAGCAAAATCAAGCCGGAAAGGCCCTATGTTTACCCATCTTCATGTCCATACCGAGTACAGCCTGCTGGATGGTATGAGCCGCATTCCCCGGCTCCTGTCACGAGCCAAGGAGCTAGGCATGGACAGCCTGGCGATAACCGACCACGGCGCCATGCACGGCGTGATACAATTCTACCTGGCGGCCAAGGAGGTAGGCATAAAGCCCATCATCGGCTGTGAAGTCTATCTGGCACCGGGGAGCCGCCTAAGCCGCAACAGTGGTGATAAGAACAATTACCACCTCGTCCTGCTGGCTAAAAACCAGACCGGTTACCGTAATCTCATCCAGCTCGTTACCCAGTCACATCTCGAGGGTTTCTACTACCGGCCAAGGGTAGATAAGGAGCTACTCAAGCAATATCATGAGGGCCTCATCGCGCTAACGGCCTGTCTCAGCGGCGAGGTTCCCCGCCTCATTCTAGAGGGGAATCTGGAGGCAGCCAAAGAGACCGCCCGGTGGTACCAGCAGACCTTCGACGACTTCTACCTGGAAATACAGCGGCACCCCATGGTGGAGCTGGAACAGATAAACCCAGGGCTCATCGCTATCTCCGGTGAACTCGGCATCCCCCTGGTAGCCACCAACGACGTTCATTATGTCAATAAGGAAGATAGCTCGACCCACGACCTGCTGCAATGTATCGGCATGAACACCACTATCTATGACAGCAAGAGAAAGAAGATGGCGGGTGATTTCTTCTACCTCAAGTCCCCGGAGGAGATGGCCCAGCTATTTCGCGATATCCCCGAGGCCCTGGAGAATACCGAGCGCATTGCCCAGATGTGCAACCTTAAGCTGGAGTTCGGGCGCCTGTACCTGCCGCAAATCGAGCTACCGGAGGGCCAGACCGCCGACCAGTACCTCTCCAACCTCTGCCATGAGGGCCTGAAGATACACTACCCCCAGCCCACACCACAAATCCAGGAGCGCCTCGACTACGAACTGGAGGTAATCGAAAAAACACAGTTCGCCAACTACTTCCTGGTTGTCTGGGACATCATCTCCTTCACCAAGCAGAACGGGATTCTCTTCGGGGTTAGAGGCAGCGCTGCGGCCAGCATTGTGCTGCACTGCCTGGGCATTACCACCGTCGACCCCATCGCCCACCGGCTGGTCTTCGAGCGCTTCCTCAACGTGGAGCGCAAGGAGATGCCCGATATAGACCTGGACTTCGAGGACGAGCGCCGCGACGAGGTCATCAGTTATGTAACACGGAAATACGGCCAGGACCACGTAGCCCAGATTATCACCTTCGGCACACTGGGTGCCCGCGCCGCCTTAAGGGATGTAGGCCGGGCCCTGGGTATGCCCTACGGCGACGTTGACCGTGTTGCCCGGCTCATCCCCTTCTCCCCCAGCATGACCCTGGAAAGGGCGCTCAAGGAGAACGGCGAACTCGATAACCTCTATCATGAGAATGCCAGCGTCAGCAACCTGATCGACTCGGCCATGAAGGCAGAGGGCATTGCCCGCCATGCCAGCACTCACGCCGCCGGTATGGTCATATCCAAGGAGCCCCTCAGTAAATACGTCCCCCTGCAGCGGGTAAGCAAGGGCGGTGGGCAAGAGTCGGTCATGACCCAGTTCACCATGGAGGATATTGCCCGTATAGGGCTGCTGAAAATGGACATACTGGGGCTGGCCAACCTCAGCATCCTGGGTAAGGCCAGGGAGCTTATTGTCCAAAACCACGGCATCAGCCTTGACCTAAACCAGCTCCCGATGGATGATACCGCCACCTTTGACCTGCTCTCCTCCGGGGAAACCGCCGGCATATTCCAGGTAGAGGGCAGCGGCATGCGCCGCTACCTGAGGGAACTCAAGCCAAGCTGTTTCGGCGACCTTATGGCCATGATAGCCCTGTACCGCCCCGGCCCCATGGAGAATATACCCACCTTTATCAAGGCTAAGCACGGCATCGAAGCCATCCAATACCCCCACCCCACCCTGGCCAGTATCCTCGAGGAGACCTACGGGGTTATCGTGTACCAGGAACAGGTATTATTCATCGTCCAGGCCTTTGCCGGCTACAGCCTGGGAGAAGCCGATATCATCCGCAAGGCGATGGGGAAAAAGATAGCCTCGGTCATGAAGAAGGAGAGAGACAGATTCATCGCCGGGGCCAAAAAACAGGGCTTTTCCGCCGAGATAGCCGACGAGATATTTGCCCTCATCGAACCCTTCGCCGGCTACGCCTTCAATAAGGCCCACAGCGCCAGCTACGCCCTCATTGCCTACCAGACCGCCTATCTCAAGGCCAATTACCCGGTGGAATATATTACCGCCTTTCTCATTACCCATGCCGGTCAGGTAGAGAAGACAGCCAGCGCCGTCGCGGAATGCCAGCGCCTGGGCATCAAGGTGCTACCACCCGACATAAACCGCAGCCAGTCCAATTTCTCCATAGAAATAGTGGACAAAGACAGCCCGCCGGCCATCCGCTTCGGGCTCGCCGCCATTAAAAATGTGGGGGCCGGGGCGGTAGCACCCATCATCACCGCACGCACCGAGGAAGGTGCGTTCAAGTCCATTGAAGACCTGTGCCATCGCGCCGACCTGCGCGGGGTAAACAAACGGGTAATAGAGAGCCTGGTCAAGACCGGTGCCCTGGACAGCCTGGGGGACCGGGGGGCACTGTTCGGTGGCATCAACCGCATACTGTCTTTGGCCCAGCGGGAGCAGCAGCTAAGGGAAACGGGACAATCCACCATGTTCGACCTGTGGGGCCAAACAGCACCGGTACCCATGCCCAGCCTGGAACTCGAAGCCCACGACATCCCCACCAAGGAAAAACTGGCCTGGGAGAAGGAGCTAATGGGGGTATACCTCTCGGAACACCCCTTCAGCCCGTTCGCCAGCAAGGCAGCGGCGGCCAATACCACCCTGTGCGGGCAGATTGATGCTGAGATGGCGGGACAAATAGCCAGGGTGGCCGGCATGGTGACCTCGGCCCGCGAGCAGTTCACCAGGGAGAGAAAGCCCTTCGCCATCGCGGTGATGGAAGACCTTACCGGCAACATCGAGGTCATGGTCTGGCCCAAGGTATATACCGCTACCAGAGAGCTGTGGCAGGAAGGCAATATACTGCTGGTTGAAGGCAAGGTAAAGCTAAAGGATGACAGGGCGCAGCTTGTCTGTAACTCCGCCGACCTCTACCAGCCACCGGCAGAAGGGCAAGAGCCGGCTGCTCCCCCACCCGAGGCTGCACCGGTGCCAACCGAGGCCTCCACCCCCGCTGCCACACCCGAGAGGCACCGGCTGCTGGTAACCATCACCCAGACCGACGACCGGGAGGGCGATATTGCCCAGCTCCACAAGCTGATTGATACCCTTAAAGAGTTTCCCGGAGAGGACGAGGTAAACCTGCGCGTGGCCAGCGAGGAAAGGATTACCAACCTCAAACTGTACGACCTGCACACTAATTATTGTCCCCAGCTCCACGAACAACTGGTAGCACTGGTGGGGGAAGCCGGGTTAAAGGTAGGCTCAAATAATAACACCTGATGAGGGCAACCACGGCTTGCTAAAAAAGCCTTAATGACATAATATGCATCATATTTTAGTCACAGCAAAGAGGAAAAGCTGAAATGCCAGCAAATGAGACCTCCGGGCATCGGAAAAGGCTGCGGGAAAGGTTCCTCGGGTCCGGCCTGGCTGGCTTCCACGACTACGAAGTCGTCGAGTTACTGCTAACCCTCGGCTCGCCCCGCAAGGACTGCAAACAGCCGGCCAAAGCAGCCCTCAAAAAATTCAAGAGCCTGAGAGGGGTACTGGAGGCCTCCCTAGAAGAGCTACAGCAAATAGCCGGCATTGGCCCCCACAATGCCTTCGGCATCAAGCTGGTACAGGAGGTCGCCAGGAGGTTTCTCAAAGAGAAAATCTTGGATAAGACGGCCTATAAATCGTCCCAGGAGGTCTTCGATTTCCTTTACCACTCCCTGCGAGACCTCAAGAAGGAGGTATTCAAGGTCCTCTACCTGAACAGTCAGAACCAGGTTATCGAGGCCGCGGACCTCGCCCAGGGAACGGTAAACAGCAGCGCGGTATCGCCCCGTGAGGTTATGGAGGGCGCCCTCCGTCATTATGCTGCTTCCCTCATTTTCGCCCACAACCACCCCTCCGGTAACCCCCAGCCCAGCCGTAGCGATAAGGAGCTGACCAGGGAATTGGTCTATGCGGGCAGCATCATGCAGCTTAAGGTCCTGGACCATATCATAATCGGCGATAATACCTACTTTAGCTTCGCCGGTAAAGGGCTGATCGAAAAATACGAACTGGACTTCCTCAGCCTGAAAGCGAGAAAGGCCTCCCGGGCTAAGGGTGGGGGGACGACATAGCCGGGCAGCCAACTTCTACAATAACCTTTGCTTGTAATCTTCGTTATAGAAGTAGTAAAGAGCTAATCAAGGGAGGGCGGCATGAAAAAGATTCCGGCACTAATCATGGTATCGCTACTAATTGTCAGCCTGGTAGCGGGCTGTAGCGGGGGGGCTAAGACCTACTCCGACAGCGGGCAGACGATCACCACCAGCCTCAACCGGGAATTCATCATCGCCCTGGACTCTAACCCCACCACCGGCTACCGGTGGGAAGCCAGCTACGATGAAAATAGGCTATCACTGGTGGAAAACACCTTCCAGCCGGGTGAAGGGACGGAAAAGGGGATGGTCGGTGCCGGTGGCACCGAACTCTTCCGGTTCAGAGCACAGAGCAGGGGCGAGACCGAGATAAGCATGGTCTACAAGCGGCCCTGGGAGGAAAAGTCCGAGGGACAGATAACCAGGGTGTTTAAAATTAATACCGAATAGGGGCTGGTTGAGCATATCCCGGAACTTGACAAGCGCCCTATTCCATGTTCTAATTAATCTAGGAAGTGTAGTAGGGCTTCCGAATCTATTTCGGGAGGTGCACTATGAAGCTTCAGGCTTTATTCGGAGTATGGCAGGTTGACAGTTAGTGCCCTGCCTTGCGGCAGGGCGGGCGGAGCTCGAACTCGGCTCGTAAGGTTGAGTGAGAGGCTAATCTCCTAAAGAGAAGCCCCATTCGGTGGTAAACACTGAAAGTGAGTTGGGCTCGAGTGATTTAACCGGTTTACTGAGTGGAGAGCATTTTAGATGCTCTCCACTTCTTTATGGGCCAGACCCAGCTAAAACGACCGGGGGCGGCTATCAAAGCAGCCTAATCCTACCTGTCTTGCCCCTTATACTGCCAAAAATCGACGACCGTGGTATAATCTCAATGGCTAGAGGGAGCTAGCCCTTGCATTTATCAAACAGCCGTTTCATACTTGATACCTACCGGGCACTATCTGGCCAGACAGTGCGCCGAAACCAGGAGGCTGGAGGTCCACAATGAAAAAACTGGTAATTACGGTAATGTTACTGGCCGTGGCAACGACTATTACCTCGGGGTGTGCCCAACCGGCTACCATAAACGGTTCGAAGCACGTAATTACCAAGCAATTGGACTTCAGTGATTTCACGGCGGTGGAGGTAGGCAGTGCCTTCGAGGTTGAAATAAGCCGGTCAGACACCTATAGCACGGCTATAACGGCGGACGATAATCTGTTCGCCTTTATCAAGGTATCCCAGGTAGGAGAGACCCTGAAAATACACCTGGATCCTATCCACAGCGGTAGATTTGCCACCCTGAAGGCCATCATCACCATGCCCAACCTCTATGCCCTGCGCCTGTCCGGGGCCACCACCGGCTCCACGACCGGATTCAACTCATCACATGAATTCGACCTCAGCCTGTCGGGGGCCAGCTCCCTCGATATAGACATGGAAACCGGTAACAGCTCAATTCAAGCCACGGGGGCCAGCACAGTCAAGGGCAATATGAAGGTGCAAAACGCCGAATTCAGGGTATCAGGGGCCAGTAGAGTGGACCTGGACGGTTCGGCCTCCAACGTAGAGCTACAGGCCTCCGACGCCAGCAAGCTGGACCTGGCCAATTTCCCCTTCAATAGCGGTAATATCAAGTTAAGCGGGGCCAGCGAAGCGACGATACAAGCCCTGGCCAAACTGGATGCGGACCTAAGCGATGCCTCAAAGCTCTATTACATCGGAGAGCCGCTAATAGGCAGCATCTCCGTATCCGGTGCCTCCACCATAAAACAAAAATCGAGATAAACGCCGATAAAATATGGCCATCAGCCAAAATGCCCAGATAGCCCAGGTAGAAGGAGGCGTACATGGAGATTTTTCTTGACTCGGCCAACGTCACCGAGATGAAAAAGTGGCTCGGCATGGGACTAATAGACGGTGTCACCACCAACCCCAGCATTATGTTCGGGGACGGCATTCACGACATCAAGGCCGGGGCCAAAGAGATAGCCGCCCTGATGAATCCCCGCCCGGTAAGCGTGGAGGTCACCACCAACGACCTCGACGAGATGATAACCCAGGCGCGGGAGATGGCGGCCTGGGCACCGAATATCGTCATCAAGATACCCCAGCTAAACCAGGACGGCATCCCCTGCTACGGCGTCATGAAACAGCTGGAGAGCGAGGGCATAAAGGTAAATGCCACCGTAGTGATGTCCTTCAGCCAGGTAATCTTCTCGGCGAAGGCCGGCGCCACCTATATCAGCATCTTTGCCGGCCGGATAGCCGATGAGGGCGGCAATTCCTTCGATATCACCGCCAATGCCGTTGACTGGGTGGAGGGCTGGCAGTATAAGAGCAAAATCCTAGTGGGCAGCATCCGCGGCATTCCCGATGTACAGGAGTCAGCCATCGCCGGCGCCCATATTCTCACCGTCCCGCCGAAAATCCTGGCCAAGATGGCCGACCACAAGAACTCGCGGGCAGCGGTAAAGCAGTTCACCGTCGATGCCCAGAAGGCACTCGAGATGATGAACCAAGCCCAGAAATAGCCTGCAAAAAAGGCAGGCCCAGGGGCATATAAAACCCCCGGCGCCTGCCTTGTCTTTTCGCCACTAAGGCACCTTAAGCCGGACTCAATCCCTAAAGCCTCTAATCGACAAGCCGGAAGGGTGGATAGCGGTCGGTAGTTAAGAGCACAGCATAGGCACTTACCCTCAGCGACCACTGCAGGACGCCAACCACGAAGTCGAACAGGTCTTTAGGATAACGGCCGACAAACAGGATGGCAAACCAGGCGATTACCGAAACCACACATACCGCTATATACAGGAAGTAGAGAACAATATAGTGCGGAATCGCCAGGAACCATTTTACCAGCGGCATCCCGCGCATGAGCTCCTCTTCAGTATCCGGATAGGGTATTTCGATATGAACCGCCTGCTCCTCATCGGTTGACGGGTACTCATCCCGAAGCAGCATGAAATAAACGGTAACACGGGTGCTAAATTTGGTCAGGGCCAGGTTCCAGTCGAACCACCACCGGGGATACTTCTTGCGGAAGAGAATCATCAGTACCAGCGGTAGAAATAGCAGGCCGCCGACAGCATAAAAGGAAGTCCCACCACTCCCCGCATCACCAGAGCCCCCGTTAGTGGCAACACTTACTATCAATCCCAGGATGATAGCGATGGGAATGACCGTGAAAACCCGGAAAAAGAGGTCAAGCGGTTCCGCTTTCCATCGGAGTAATCAACGGACAGGGTCGCCGGGTAGGCACCTTGAGTCTTCGCCATGACATACCTCCTTACACCATTTTTATCCCAACTATTACTTCCCCCCTACGTATAACGCGCATATTATGGGGCCAACCGCTGGCTGTCAAACCCCCCTCTGGCCTCGCCGGCCCAATCTTTCCTTAAGAAAATCGCTGAGGCTCTGCGGCTCATCGGTGCCCACCCGGTATATCCTGCCGTTCCTCATCACCAGCTCTACGGCATCCAATCCAGAGATGTTATAAAGCCAGCCGCCCGGAATACTGCGGATTCCCCAGCCATACCACCATTTATTCCTCACCGGCCTAGCCGACTGAATATCCGCCAACTTGATAGTCTTTTTAATCACCCCGGGGCCAAACCTGACCTGGATAGCGTGCTCGTCCACCATAACGGTAAGCCCGGAAAACAGCCACAGGGTCACCGCGAGTATGACGAAAACCAGCAGGGCAATCCAGTTCGGGTCCTGGATGCTGAAATAGCCGAGCACCAGGACCGCCACCCCGACCGGTATGATTAAGGTCCAGCCAGTCTGCTTATGCTGATACACCTTTCTACCTCCTCACGACGGCGCTACTGCCCTATAATAACCCTCCTCTCAGCAAAAGTCACTAGGCATATGAGCTTGACCCCTCCAGCCGGCGCTTGCTATGATGGGCCTATCGAGGACGCCATGAAGAAGATGGACCTTAACGCCGGCACATTCCGCCAGCGCACGCTATCCCCACCACCGGAGGTGGCGAAGCCGACCTATGAAATCGTCGGCCCCCTGGAGAGGGTGGATGTCCGCCTGAGGATGTTCTACCGGGACCGTATAGCACCCAACACACCGGATTACGACAGCTTCTACGGCGACTATCCCGAGCTGGAGCCGATAGACTCCCAGAGAAAGCAGGCCCGCCGCAAGAAACTCGTCGAGAGAATCGGCGCCGACCCGGTAAATACCCGGCTTTCGGGGGCTACCTTCTACGCCGTGGGTGCCCTGTCCCGACCGAAGCTGGTGGACGGCGCGCTGCCCCCCCGGTCCTCCTATGACATTCCCGGCCAGGGAGGGCGGCCCGACATCGACGCCCGGGCCATGAGCCAGAAGCTGAAGGCAATGGGGCTTTACCTGGGGGCCGCCAAGGTACGCATTGCCACGGCCAACCGGGACTGGGCCTACACCCACTATACCCTCAGCCCGGAGGAGGACCTCAAGAAACATGAGTACATTATCTGCCTGGCAGTGCCCCAGGATGTGGACATACTTTCCGGGGGTCTGGGTAATGCCCAGGGCATGGAAGTGGGCAAGAAATACGCCATAAGCGGCCTAATCTCCAATATGCTGGCCTATTATATCCGCTCCCTGGGCTTCTACGGGCGGGCGCTCCCCCCCGGCAATAGCCCTTACCTCAATATTCCCACCTTCGTCGATGCCGGCATCGGGGAAGTAGGGCGCTGCGGATTCGTGGTAAGTAAGGAATTCGGTAACAGCTTCCGGGCCGGAGGCGTAGCCACCGACATGCCCCTAGCGGCCGACAGGCCCGTGGATTTCGGGCTGCAGGACTTCTGCTCCAAATGCCAGATATGCGCCACGGCCTGCCCCCCCGGCGCCATCTCCAAAGAAGGCAAGACCATAAGAAGAGGGGTAAGCAGCTGGCACGTTGATACCACACTCTGCCGCCGCTACTGGGACTCTATCGGCAGTTCCTGCTCCGTTTGCCAGATAGTATGTCCCTGGAACCACCCCAATACCTGGTTACACAACGTCATCCGCCGGGAGGCCGAGAAAGCCCCCCTCCTGCGCCGCCTGATAATAAACGGTGAGAAACTCTTCTATAAAAACCGGCTCGGGACGGAGCCGGAATGGGCACGGACCAGGGCGATAAAAAGCAACTGAACGTTACCGACGACCGTACTATCTACCTGAGATGACTGAGAGATTAAAGCGACTGAAAGTTGCCGACAACCGTGGAATGCCAGCACACCCAACCGTACTATCTGCCTGAGATGACTGAGAATCTAAAATATATCACTTTTGATACTGCCGCCGGGTGGGTAGGGGTACTGGCGTCGGCGCAGGGGCTGGTGCGTATTACTCTACCCCAGAGGTCGAAAGCGGGGGCACTGAAACTGCTCGGCGATAGCGTAAGCTCAGCCACCTCAAGCCCCGATGCCTTCCAGGACTTAAAAGAGCGGCTGAAGCGTTATTTTGACGGCCAAAAGGCTGCCTTTCCCGACGAGCTTGACCTGGGGGGGGCGACCCCCTTTCAGCGCCGGGTATGGGAGACAACAAGGCTCATTCCCTATGGCCGGACCCGGAGCTACTCTTACATAGCCGGGCAAATCGGAAAACCGGGGGCGGCCCGGGCGGTGGGGCAGGCGCTGGGCCGGAACCCCCTGCCCATTATCATCCCCTGTCACCGGGTAATAGCCCGCAGTGGCCGGCCCGGCGGCTTCACCGGCGGACTGGAAATGAAAATATCCCTTCTCCATCGAGAGAGGGCCGCCGGTATAAAATGAGCGGCGTCCTGCCTAGCGCAGCCTTCTTACCTCATAAATTACCCAGTGCTTCGGGTCGGGGCAGGAAATATAGGTAACGTCCTTGTCCTCGTCCCAGGGATGCTCGCCGCCGAAGCGGAAGACCCGCGTAGCGGGGGCCACGGCATTATAGGCGCTGGTACACATCCCGGCTGGCGTACCATCTTTCCCAATCACCCAGCTGTCCCCCACCTTTACCCCCCGGGGGCATTCACCCTTGGTTACTTCATGCACCGTTACCTTGACCTGATATGACATAAACCACCTCCATCCTACCCGTTATTCTAACCCAATACCGGGTAGGGTGGCCAGTCTCCACTAAACACGCCCCACCAATTGACAATTGGCTGAAATAAGACCAGAATTCCAGTACCAGGCTTCCGTAACCCGGCGATATTAAATGATACGGGAGGGGAAAACGGCCCGAGCTATTTGGAAAGGTGAAATACTCGCTGAAAGCAATGAATACGAGACCGTGGAAGGCAATATCTATTTCCCGCCGTCAAAGGAGGGAGACCGCCAGTACACCTGCCCCTGGAAGGGCAAGACGCGTTACTACGACATCGAGGTTCAGGGGAAGGTAAACCCGAATACCGCCTGGAGTTATCCCGAGCCGAAGGAGGCGGCCTTAAATATCAAGGGCCATGTCGCCTTCGAAGGCTCGGTAGAGGTAGCACGGTAGATAATGAGCCCGAAATACACCCATATGGAACTGGATAAAGAGGTGGACTCCATCGCCGGCTATTACACACCACTTAAGGAAATACGGCTTAAACACGGTAGCCGGGAGGCCCTATGTATTATCGGGGAAGCCGTCATCGAATCCTCCTGCTGCGGGGTGGGGAGCTGGAGATATGCCCTGGTGCCCGGCTACATAGCTAGCTGGCAAAGCTCCAGAAACGAGGCCGGGCTACTGCAATCAGAGGTAGAACCCGTCTCCGATAAAGCCTCCCGCAAAGAGATAAAAGAGCTCATCGAGGCCACCGAGCCGGTCTCACTCTTTGAGTTCTGGTAGCCCCCGGAGAGTGAGGACAATAGATTGCCCGACGTCCTAGAAGCCTACCTGGACATAGAGACCACCGGCCTGTACTGTCGCCATGATGAAATCACCGTGGTCGGCATCTACTTAAGTAATGGTACCGAGCGGTTTGCGCAGCTGGTCGGGGAGGATATCACCACCGACGGCATACTGAGCGAGCTTGAGGGAGCCACGGTAATCTATACCTATAACGGCGGCCGATTCGACCTGCCCTTCATTAACTGTCGTCTTGGCCTGGACCTGGCCTCATTCTTCGAGCACCGCGACCTGATGTACCGTTGCTGGAGGCGTAACCTCTATGGCGGGCTGAAGGCCGTAGAGAGGCAACTGGGTATCGAGAGACGGCTGAAGGACATAAACGGCTACGAAGCGGTGCGGCTGTGGTGGCGATACATAAATGATTACGACTCCAAGGCCCTGGCCACACTACTGGCGTATAACAAGGAAGATGTAATAAACCTGAAAACCCTGAAGGAGCGGCTATTAGAGGTACAGTAGGTTTGTATTAATACTATACCTGTGCTAATTTAGGAACCGATGAAGATACTGTCCTGGAATGTAAACGGAATCAGGGCCGCCCAGAGAAACGGCATTCTTAAATGGCTGCCGCAGGAAGCCCCCGATATTCTCTGCGTCCAGGAAACGAAGGCCCACCCCGACCAGCTCGACGAAGCCCTGAGAGCACCGCCGGGCTATACCACCTACTGGAACCACCCCGAGAGAAAGGGATACAGCGGGGTAGCCACCTTCACCAGGGAAGAGCCGCTGGTGGTCCGCTATGATTTCGACGCCGAGGGACCGGATATCGAGGGAAGGGTCATTATCGCATATTATCCCGAATTTATCCTCGCTAACATTTACTTCCCCAACGGGAAAAAGGACGAGAGCCGCCTAAGGTACAAGATGGACTTCTACGAGGCCTTCTTCCAGTTTATCGAACCCCTGCGGCAAAAGGGCGAGAAGCTCATTATCTGCGGTGACATAAATACCGCCCATAAGGAAATAGACCTGGCCCGGCCCCGGGAGAACGCCAAGGTCTCCGGCTTCCTGCCGATAGAGAGGGCCTGGCTGGATAAGCTGGTGGCTCACGGCTATATCGACACCCTCCGTCACTTTAATAAAGAGCCGGGTCAGTATACCTGGTGGGACCTAAAGACCAGGGCCAGGGAACGCAACGTAGGCTGGAGACTCGACTACTTCTTTGTCACCGAAAACCTGCTGAGTTCGCTTTCCCAGGCGTTCATCATGCCCGAAGTGATGGGCTCCGACCACTGCCCCGTCGGTATCATACTGAGAACCCCGTAGCTCGCACTACGTGGCTGAAGTCATCATGCCCTCCCTTTGCATCCCGGCGCCATCTTGGCTACAATGAGCGTTAGCGAGATACCGGAGGAGAAATAATATATAAATGCTGGCGAGAGTAATAAAAGCCACGATAGTAGGTTCTGACGGCCAACTGACAAATGTCGAGGTAGATATATAAATGCTGGCGAGAGTGAAAAGCGCCGCAGTGGTGGGCCTTGATGGTCAGCTGGTCGATGTCGAGGTAGATATCTCACCCGGCCTGCCGTCGCTCACCATTGTAGGGCTGCCCGACGCCGCCGTACAGGAGGCCAAGGAGCGAGTCCGCGCCGCCATCCGCAACTCCGGCCTCACCTTCCCCATGAAGCGCATCGTGGTCAGCCTGGCCCCCGCCGACCTCAAGAAGGCCGGACCGGCCTATGACCTGCCCATCGCCGTAGGTATCCTCCTCAGCTCCGAACAGGTAGCCGCCGATGTCGCTCAAACCATCGTCCTGGGCGAGCTTTCCCTGGACGGCAGCCTGCGCCATACCAACGGCGTACTACCCATGGTCGCCCTGGCCCAGCAAGAGGGTTTTGCCACCACTATCGTGCCCCTCGCCGATGCCAAAGAGGCATCGTTAATCCCCGAAATAGGTATTACACCGATTACCTCTCTATCCCAGCTGGTAAGCTACTTCCGGGGCGAGATACCCGCCCCCCAGTTCGACGGGAAAGAAAGCGATGAGCCTGCCCCGTCCCTCTTACCCGGCCTATCAAGCACGGACTTAGCTCACATTAAGGGGCAGGAGCACGCCAAGCGGGCGCTGGAAGTGGCCGCCGCCGGCGGGCACAACGTCATCATGTGCGGGCCACCGGGCAGCGGTAAAACCCTGCTGGCCCGCTCGCTACCGGCCATACTGCCCCCGATGAGTACCGAGGAAGCCCTGGAGGTTACCAAGATATACAGTGTCAGCGGCCTGCTGCCAGCGGACACCCCCCTTATCACCCGGCGACCCTTCCGTTTCCCCCACTACACCATCTCCAGCGCCGGCCTGGTGGGCGGCGGGCACTGGCCAAAGCCGGGGGAGATAAGCCTAAGCCACCGGGGTGTCCTGTTCCTCGATGAACTGCCGGAATTCGGCCATTCGGTGCTCGAAGTGCTGCGCCAACCCCTGGAGGACAAGGTGATTACCATCAGCCGGGCCCAAAAAAGCGTAACCTTCCCGGCCAACTTCATGCTGGTGGGCGCCATGAACCCCTGCCCCTGCGGCTATTACGGCGACCCCTTCCGACAGTGCACCTGCTCCCCGGGGCTGGTCTCACGATATCAGAGGCGCATCAGCGGGCCCTTCCTGGACCGGGTCGATATATTCATCGAGGTGCCCCATATCGACTATGAGAAGCTAACCGAAGACCGCCTGGGAGAGACCTCCAGCCAGGTGCAGGAGAGGGTTAAAGCCGCCCGCTCCCGGCAACTGGAACGCTTTCGCGGCAGTAAACTGGCTGCCAATACCGAAATGACGCCGACCGAGGTAAGGGAGTTCTGCCAGGTGGAAGAAGCCGCCCAGAGCCTACTCAAAGCGGCCATGAAACAGCTCTACCTCTCGGCCCGCGCCTTCCACCGCATCCTTAAAATTGCCCGCACTATTGCCGACCTGGAAAGTACTGCTATAATTGGGGCGCATAACGTCGCTGAAGCCATCCAGTACCGACCCAGAAGGATGGCCTAGACCACATAAGGGATAGAACAGATAGAAGGAGGTAGCACCACCGATGTCCCAAGTATTGATTATCTACCATTCCCGGACCGGAAATAACGAGGCAATGGCCCGCGCCGTCAGTGACGGAGCCGTCTCGGCCGGCGCTACCGTAGTCATGAAAAAGGTAACGGAAGCCACCGGTGAAGATATTGTAAATTGCGATGCCGTCGCCTTCGGCTCCCCCATCTACTATGGCTACATGGCGGGAGTCCTGAAGGACTTCTTCGACAGCAATACCAAGGCACTAAGGGAAGAGATAGATAATAAGCCTTATGTCACCTTCAGCAGCAGCGGCTCCGGCAAGAGGCTGACCCTGGAGAGTATCGATAACGTGTGCGAGGTGGTCAATAGGGTAAGTAAAAGCACCAGACTAAAAAGGGTCTGCGAGGGTATCGCTACCCCCGGTAAACCCTCACCCGAAGTCCTTGAAGAATGTAAAGAGTTGGGGGTAAAGCTGGCCACAGCTTAAGGAAAACCCCCCGGGAAGAAAAAGCCGCGAGATAACCTTAAATTCAGGCCCCTTCCCCGGTACCGGGGAAGGGGCCCAAAACACAAATAGTCTCTATTTTACCTCAACAGTAGCCCCGGCAGCCTCCAGCTTCTGCTTGGCCGTAGTAGCATCTTCCTTACCGACACCTTCCTTTACCGGCTTGGGGGCACCCTCCACCAGGTCCTTGGACTCCTTCAGCCCGAGACTGGTTAGTTCACGCACCGCCTTAATGACGTTAATCTTGTTAGCCCCAACCTCTTTAAGAATCACGGTAAACTCGGTCTGTTCCTCATCGGCTGCCGCCGGTGCCCCGGCCTGGGCCGCTGGTGCTGCCGCCACTACCGCCGCCGCCGCGCTCACCCCAAACTCGGCCTCCATCGCCCTGACCAACTCCGACAACTCCAGCACGGTCATACCCTTAATAGTCGCCATTATCCCCTCAAGGGCCGCCGGCAGCTTTTCCGTCTTGGCCTTCTTCGCCGACGACTTGGCTGGCTTCTCCTCGGCCTTTGCCTCTTCTACCGGCTTCTCCTCGGCCTTCGCCTCTTCTGCCGACTTCTCCTCGGCCTTCGCCTCTTCTACCGGCTTCTCCTCAGCCTTCACCTGTTCGGCTGCGGCCTCTTGCTTGGCCTTTTCCTGCTTCTCTGCCATTTCTATTTATCCCCCTCCAGTTGTTTAATTCTGGCTTCCAAAACCCCGACCATCCCCCGCAGCGGACTCTCGAGACAAGAAAGCAACCTAATGATAGGGGACTGCATCGTCCCCAGTACCTTACCCAACAGTACCTCCCGCGATGGCAAGGTAGCCAGGGTGTTCACCTCCCCTACCGTGAGCAACCTGTCAGCCAGGAAGCCGGCCTTAACGCTCAGGCTCGACTGTGAGCTGCGAATATAGTCAACCAGGGCTTTAGCCGGCACCGTCATGTCATCATAGCCAAAGGCAATGGCCACCGGCCCCTCAAACAGGCCAGCCACATCCGGCCGCTCGGCTACCTCCGCCGCCAGCCGTGCCAGGGTATTCTTGACCACCCGGTACTTAACGCCCCCCTCCCGCAGCTTACCGCGCAGGTCAATCGCCTCGGCCACCGATAGCCCCCGGTAGTCGGTCAAAATAGCGACCTTACACTCCGTAAAAAGCTCCGTAAGCTCGGCAACAATCTGTGCCTTTTTTTCTCTAGCTTCCGACATTTTGCATCACTTCCTCACTTATCACCGGCTATCCCCCCACTACTACAATTAGAACCCCCATAAAACAAGAAGCCCTTGCGCCCAGGCACAAAGACTTCAACATGTCCGTTTAATTCAGAGTCTTCATCCTGAGCAGGCACATTACTTTTAAGCCGCCAGTGGCACCCGCCGTCTTCGGATATACCGTATATTTAGCCTATTATACTACTATCCCGCCGTAAGTTCCAGTGTTGTATTGAGGTCAAGCTCTATACCCGGCCCCATGGTGGTAGCCAGGTAGGCGCTCCTGATATACTGGCCCTTGACACCAGCCGGCCTGGCCTTCAATATGGCCTCCACCACCGCCGTGAGGTTACCCAGCAATTTATCACCCTCAAAACTAACCTTGCCCAAAGAGACATGAATGATAGCCGTTCTATCCAGCCTGAACTCCACCCGACCCTTGCGGGCATCCTCTATCACCCGGGGCAGGTCATCAGCCGCCACCACTGTCCCCGATTTAGGGTTGGGCATAAGCCCGCGCCGGCCCAGGATTTTCCCCAGCTTACCCACCTTGCCCATCATATTGGGCGTAGCTATGGTAGTATCGAAGCCCAACCAGCCGTCCTCAATCTTCTTAACGATGTCATCACCGCCAATAAAGTCCGCCCCGGCCTCCTTGGCAATCCTCTCCGCCTCACCCTCAGCAAAAACCAGAACGCGCACCGCCTTCCCCAGACCATGGGGTAGCAGGGCAACGCCACGCACCTGCTGAGCGGCATTGCGGGGGTCAAGGCCCATGCGCAGGTGAAGCTCGACCGTCTCGTCGAACCGGGCCGGAGCCATCTTCTTAGCCAGCTCTACAGCCTCCCCCGGTTCATAAGCCCTGGCCCTATCCAGCAGATTGACTGCCTCTTGATACTTTTTACCCTGTTTTGTCATCGTCCTACTCTATACCGATTCCCATACTGCGGGCAGTGCCCTCGATAATGCGCTCTGCCCCGGCAATATCAATAGCATTCAGGTCCTGGGCCTTAAGCTGGGCTATCTCGCGCAATTTCTCCCGCGATATCTTGGCCACCATTTCGCGCCCGGCAGATCCGGTCCCCTTCTCCACAACGGCCGCCTTCTTCAGCAAATCAGCCGCCGGCGGTGTCTTGGTAATGAAGGTGAATGACCTGTCCTCATAGACCTTTATTTCGACCGGAATGATAGACCCGGCCTGCGCCGACGTACGCTCATTATATTCCTTGCAGAAGGCCATGATATTAAGACCATGCTGTCCCAGGGCCGGGCCCACCGGGGGGGCCGGATTGGCCTTGCCCGCCGGTATCTGCAATTTAATTATCGTCCTAATCTTCTTCGCCAACCTATCTCCTATCTCGCCAAGGATTTACAGCTTTTCCAGTTGCAACAGGTCAAGCTCTACCGGTGTCTCACGCCCAAAGAGGGAAAGTAGCACGCTCACCTTACCCTTGTCTTCACTTATTTCATCCACCACCCCAATAAAATCAATGAAAGGACCGTCAGTAACCCGCACACTCTCCCCCTGACGGAAACCCACCTTCACCCGGGGCACCTCAGCCTTCATGCGCTGCAGGATCTGAGCAACCTCCTCCTCCTGCAAGGGTACCGGTGTATTGCCACTGCTGACAAAGCCGGTGACACCCGGAGTATTACGCACGGTATCCCAGCTATGGTCGTTCATTCTCATCTCAACGAGGACGTAACCGGGCAGCGTCTTCTTGGTCACGGTACGCCTTTGCCCGCTCCTAACCTCGACCTCATCCTCAGTGGGTATCAGCACCTGGGAGATATCCCCATCAACATCCATGACCTTGACGCGCTGCTCCAGGTTCTTCTTGACCCTCTCCTCATGCCCGGAGTAGGTATGAACCACGTACCAATGCATCTTGATTTCCACGCCCACGCTGCTACCCACCCACCAGAAATTCACTAACCAGGCGGGCAAAGCTCCAGTCGAAGGCCCCCAGTATCAGACCGGCGGCTACGGAAACAATCAGCACCAGAGCCGTTAAATAGGCAGCTTCCCTCCGGCTGAGCCAGACTACCTTCTTTAACTCAGCTATGACCTCACGGATGAACCGAAACCGGGGACCCTTCTGCTTAACAGCGGGAGGGGCCTTGACGGCTTTGGCCAGCCTGGCCGTTTTATTACCTCGGGCACGACGCGTCATCTCAGGAAATCCCACTTAGTCATAGATTACTACTTTACCTCTTTATGCATCCGATAGGCACGACACCGGGGGCAATACTTGTTAAGCTCCAGCCGGTTGGGGTCGTTCCTCTTGTTCTTGGTGGTGGTATATGTCCGCTCCTTGCACTCGCTACAGGCAAGATGGATGATAATCCTGGCTTCACCTTTTTTGGCCATAGTTTACTCTATGATACTGGTAACGGTACCAGCACCTACTGTCCTGCCTCCCTCACGAATAGCAAAACGCAGACCCTTCTCCAGGGCCACCGGATAAATGAGTTTTATCTTCATGTTTATGTTGTCACCGGGCATAACCATCTCCACCCCTTCGGGCAACTCGATGTCGCCGGTAACATCCGTAGTCCGGATATAGAACTGGGGCTTATAACCATTGAAGAAGGGGGTATGGCGACCGCCCTCCTCCTTGCTCAGAACATAGACCTCGGCCTCAGCATAGGTATGCGGCTTGATAGTGCCAGGAGCCGCCAGCACCTGACCCCGCTCTATATCAGTCCGGTCCACGCCCCGGAGCAGAATGCCCACGGCATCCCCGGGCTCGGCATAATCCAGTATCTTATGGAACATTTCCAGGCTGGTAGCCACTACCTTTTTAGGCTCGTGATGCAAGCCCACTATTTCTATCGCATCACCCGGATTGATTACCCCCCTCTCCACCCGACCCGTGGGCACAGTACCCCTACCCTTGATGCTGAAAACATCCTCTACGGGCATCAGGAAGGGCTGGTCCTTAGGCCTTACCGGGGTGGGGATATAGTCATCCACGGCATCCATCAGCTTCAAGATGGGGCCACACCACTGGCAGTCCTCCTTGCCACAACCGCACTCCAGGGCCTTCAGCGCACTCACCCTTATCACCGGAACATCGTCACCGGGGAATTTATACTTGGAGAGTAGCTCCCTCACCTCCATCTCCACCAGCTCCAACAGCTCCTCGTCGTCCATCATATCCACCTTATTGAGGCAGACGACGATGGAGGGGACCTCCACCTGACGAGCCAGCAGCACATGCTCTCTGGTCTGGGGCATGGGGCCATCGGGGGCACTCACCACCAGGATAGTCCCGTCCATCTGGGCAGCGCCGGTTATCATATTCTTAATGTAATCGGCATGCCCCGGGCAATCTATATGGGCATAATGCCGTTTCTCGGTCTCGTACTCAATATGGGCGATGGCAATGGTCAGCCCCCGCGCCTTCTCCTCGGGCGCATTATCGATGCTGTCAAACTCACGGAACTCGGTACCACCCTTCGCCGCCAGCACCTTGGTAATCGCCGACGTTAGTGTCGTTTTGCCGTGGTCGACATGACCGATGGTGCCCACGTTACAATGAGGCTTGGTTCTATCAAATTTCTTCTTTGCCATTCCGGACCTCCTTTATTCCGAGCCCACAACCAGATTCGAACTGGTGACCCCGTTCTTACCAAGAACGTGCTCTTCCAGCTGAGCTATGTGGGCACTGGTAATATTATATAGATTTTTATAGTCCAATGTCTAGTCCGAACTCTATTATATTTAAACTATGGTGGAGGAGGCAGGATTCGAACCTGCGTAGCCCTTAGGGCGGCAGATTTACAGTCTGCTCCGATTAACCACTCCGGCACCCCTCCCCTATGCCATCTGTGTCTTCTTCAGGTTCTAACTCTCCGCCTTTTTGCATACCTGATACTTGCCAGCACAAACAATCTTGTCGCCACAGCTAGGACAGTACTTTCAATCTGACCTAATCTCAAAATTACACTTTTTACACTTTACTACACTCGCTACTACCGGCATTATTGATGCCCTCCATTAATTTCATTTACAAGGCCGGCAGGCATCTAAGCGAGCCTGAGAGGGGACTCGAACCCACTGACCTGCCATTTACAAAACGGCTGCTCTTCCAACTGAGCTACTCAGGCACTATATTTGCAAACTTTAGCAACAAATATTGAACTAGATAGAATATTATAAAAATTAATGATATAAAAAGTCAAGCTTGGTAGCGCATACCGGATTCGAACCGGTGATCTCCTCCTTGAGAGGGAGGTGTCCTTAACCCCTAGACGAATGCGCCACCTCTGATAATAATACTAAAAGTTCACAAAGTTCACAAGTTACCCTTGTCGTGAAAGCCCAATGTCGACTTAAGTTTCCTCCAGCCTCGAATAAGCCATACAGCGATAATTGCGGTAAATAATCGTGGTAACACTATAAAGACAACATTGAGTCCTAGAGCACCATATATCGCTATCTGTTCTATCATTGAGTGGTTAATACCAATTGAAATTTGAAGATACTCCAGTTCTTCCGCCGAAACTAAACCTTTTTTACATTCTTCAATAATTATTGCTGCTCCATAGGTTACCC
>JBDRCY010000016.1:0-33323 GCA_043821265.1 Chloroflexota bacterium | reverse complement strand
CCAAGCTTTATCACTGTCTCTTTCCTTACCGGGAAAATTTGACCAGTCACTATTGATGGTACGTTAGGATAATAAACATTTATTAAGGCGAAATGAGCTTCTTCCTGATTAAGTTTAATCTCTTCTTCCGAAAGTATCCAGCCATAAGAAGGACAGGTTGGTGAGAATAAAAAGAGACAAGGAGTAAGGCCCAGCAACTTATTGAAAGTTATAATCCTTCCCCCTTCTCTTCTAAAAAATATTCCTAAAACTGGAACCCTTGAAAGAAAATCCCCAATTGCTGTGTTCTTTAATATAAGCCCGGTTAATAGAAAAACTATTATCCATAATATTATGCCAAAGCCAGGATGAACGAATTTCTCAGGAAGGCAAAAAACAAGGAAACTTTTCCCTAAATCCTCAAGGCTACTATAAATATAACTACCTACAAAGATAATAATTCCAATTGGCAACCAAAAAACTAACCCAGATAATAAATCTCCTAATCGATCTTTAATGAACATCAATGCATATTCTAATAGATTTTTACCGTACTTCAATTTCGACCCTTAATTCTAAATTTCTTATCTTTTGCCTAAATCACTATATCATATTCCGAACCATTCTTCCCAATATACTACCCCGAGCAGACTAATCTCAAGATGCTTTACGAGCATGCAGTCCGCTTCTTTGGTATGATCCAGAACCCCCTAGAATGGTTAGAAAGGCCAGAGGTCTCAAAGAAGCCAATAAGGGCTCTTTCCTTGCAGCAAGGGCAGGTGCTTAAAAAACACCCCTGAAACACTCAAGGAGAGGGTCGTCTTTGATATGATGTTTTGCCATGGTTGGCGGGGAATTGAGGTTAGGCGAATTTTAGCCAAGGATGTCGCCGATATCCGTGTGAGCTTAATATGGTTTGGGGTAAGGAGCGCAATGAATGGGCACCTATTTTGCCTGAGACCGAGGAAAGGCTTAGAGAATTAGCCAAAGGACTGGATCCTCACGAGCATGTTATTTTAGCTGATAGAGTTTACCGCGGGCGTAGGGATCCTCTTGGCGAGGACGGCATGGATCAGCTTCTGAAGCGGCTCTATGCCAGAGCCGGAATTGCCGAATTCACCCGCCATGACCTTCGCCGTTCCTTTGCAACACTAGCAGTAGAAGCTGGCTGTGATCATTTTCTTGCAATGCGACTCCTAAGAGATAAGATACCTGGTCAGGGCGAGCGGTATATTAAATATCCCCTGTCTCGGCTGGTTGAAGACTTAAAACAGTATTCCCCGCTTAGGGTAATAGAGCAAGAAAAAACGGGCTCCGGCACGGTACCGGAACCCGCATGTGTTTCTGGTGGAGACGGGGGAGAGTCGAACTCCCCGTCCAGAAGAAGCTGTCCAGAGTATGCTACAAGCTTAGTCAGCCCTTTTATCTCGCCCGGATAGCCTCTGCTGACCGAGTCTAGCCGGGCCAGTCGATAATTCTTTCACCACCCCTATCGACGTCCGGACGATGGCACCTCAACCTTTCGGCGCCCAATCCCAACCCGTTGAGGTGAGGTCAGGTTGGACGTGCAGCCGGTTTATTTAGGCTGCGTAAACTAGTTCTGGTTCGTCAGTTGTTTTTTTGCCACCGGTTTTACGAGGTTGGCGGCACCTCGGCTTGCAACCCTGTAACCTACTTTCCCTGTCGAACCCGCTCGTCCCCGCTGGTTACCTACCCCCTTTGCGCCTTTTGGTGGCGCGGTCCATCTCCCTTTCCGTCTCGCGGCGGATGATGGTCTCGCGTTTATCGTAGAGTTTTTTACCTTTAGCCAGGGCTATCTCGACCTTGGCCCGGCCGTCCTTGAGATACAATCTGGTCGGCATCAGGGTCAGGCCCTTTTCCGCCACCTTGCTGCTAAGCTCGCTAATCTGCTTGCGATGCAAGAGGAGCTTGCGTGGCCGCCTCGGCTCATGGTTCAGGTAGCTGCTCGAGACATAGCGAGCGATATGGGCGTTCACCAGCCACAATTCCCCACCCTCAGGCTTGACATAGGCATCTCCCAGGCTCACTCTGCCGGCGCGGATGGACTTTATCTCGCTGCCGGTAAGCGCCATGCCAGCTTCTATACCGTCCTGTATGAGGTAGTTGTGATAGGCCTTGCGGTTGGTAGCTACCGTTTTTATCCCCACGACTCCAGTTTAATTATATCATACCTGGGAAAATCATTTCGGGCGGGAGGGGTATCGCAGGCTAGCAGTCCTAGCAGGGTTGAGCTATAATAGGCGGACGGGGAGGGAGCCATGGCGGCTATGGATGATTTAAGGGCCCGGGTATCGGGCGAGGTAGACAAGCGGCGTGACGGGCTTATCGAACTCAGCCTGAAGCTCCATGCTAACCCGGAGCTGGCTTTTGCCGAAATCCAGGCGGCAGGCTGGCTGACCCGGTATCTGGAGGAGGCTGGATTTTCCGTCGAGCGGGGCATCTGTGAACTGGCGACGGCCTTCCGGGCCAGCTATGGGGAGGGCCAGCCAGCTGTGGCTATCCTGGCGGAATACGATGCCCTGCCCGAGGTGGGGCATGGCTGCGGCCATAATATCATTGCTGCCGCGGCCGTTGGCGCCGGGGTGGCCGCTAAGGCGGCGGCCAGCCGTTTTGGGGGCACGGTTATGGTTATCGGCACGCCGGCTGAGGAATTATACGGGGGCAAGATAATAATGGCCGAGAGGGGCGCCTTTGCCGATGTCGATATGGCTATGATGGTGCACCCCGGGGCCAGAAATGTGGCTACCTGGCAGGCCCTGGCCTGCCAGACCCTGGATGTCGAGTTCTTTGGCCGGGCGTCTCATGCTGCCGCCCGACCGGAGGCCGGTATCAATGCGCTGGAGGCCATGATTCAGTCCTTTACGGCGATTAACTCGCTGAGGCAGCATATCAGGAATAAGGCCCGCATACACGGTATTATTACCGCTGGCGGGGAGGCGGCTAATATCGTTCCGGCCTACAGTGCCGGGAGCTTTATCGTGCGCGCCGAGGATGATAGCTATCTGGACGGGCTAAAAGAGAGGGTGCTCAATTGTTTCGTGGCGGCCTCGGTGGCCACCGGGGCTCGTCTGGAGTACCGCTGGGGAGAGGTGCACTACGCCCCGCTGCGTAATAATCTAACCCTGGCCCGGCTGTTCGTAAAGAATATGGAGTCCCTGGGCCGCACGATGCCGCTCTATGATGAGGGCGATGCCTTCGGCAGTACCGATATGGGCAATGTCAGCCAGCTGGTGCCCAGTATCCACGCTGAGGTGGCCATAGCCCCGCCGACGGTTCTGATTCATTCCCCCGATTTTACTCAGGCCGCCGCCTCGGAGGCCGCTATGGATGGCCTTATTGCTGGTGCCAAGGCCCTGGCTCTTACGGCGGCTGACCTGCTGGCCAGTCCGGAGATAGTCGTCGAGGTAAAGAAGGAGTTTAGCGGGGAAAATGGTTAGGATTGGTATCCCCCGGGCCTTGCTCTATTATGAGTACTATCCCCTGTGGCGGACATTCTTTGAGGCATTGGGGGCGGAGGTGGTGGTCTCGCCGCCGACTACCCAGGCTATGCTGTCCGCCGGCTCGTCACGGGTGGTGGTGGATACCTGCCTGCCGGTAAAGGCCTTTCTGGGCCATGTCATGTCTCTGGTGGGGAAATGCGACTATATCTTTATTCCGGCCGTATGCAGTGTAACGCCCCGCGTCTATAACTGCTCCAAGTTTCTGGCCCTGCCCGATATGAGCCGGGCTGTCATCCCCCGGCTACCGCCCATTCTGGATATAGAGGTCAATGTTAACACCGGCCAGCGCCGGTTGTATCAGGCTATTTACCGGCTGGGGCGGCATTTTACCTGGAACCCGCTCAAGGTGAGGCGGGCCGCCTGGGCCGCCTGGCAGGCCCATCTGGACTATCAGCGGTTGATGGCCAGCCAGGGTCTTACCCCGCCGCAGGCAATAGACCCGTTATCGGGCGAGGCGGAGACCAGTGCCGGAGCGGATGCGCCGCCCCAGGCCCTGCGGGGGGCGAATATCGCTATCATCGGTCATCCTTATCTCCTCTATGACGAGCATATAAGTCATCGCCTTATCCGTCGCCTTAAGGGCGCTGGCAATCGGGTGATGACCCCGGAGATGCTCACCGGCGAGGAGCTTAAAGCTGCTACGGAGAGACTGGTGGGTGGGGCCTACTGGACATATGAACACGAGGTAGTCGGGGCGGGGGGACACTACCTAGACGGTGAGGCCGATGGTGTTATTGGTATCATGATATTCGGCTGCGGCCCCGATTCGTTGATGATGGATGTGGTGCGCCGGTGGGCAGCCAAGCGGGGGAATACCCCTTTTATGAGCCTTACCCTGGAGGAGCATACCGCCGAAGGGGGGTTACTTACCCGCTTGGAGGCGTTCCTGGACATGATACGGAGGAGGAAGAGGAAGGTAGCGGTGTGTTAGTGGGGCCTGGTCTTTTAACGGTGATTCCGACCCGGTAGCATTTTCCCGGGCAGGAATCCCCGGGTTTATTGGTCCCTAAGTTAGCCCAGTTTATATTAATTAATGGGGGCAGACTATCGTTGTTCATTTCAAGGATTAGGGGTAGGTTCTTCTACGGCTGGGTGGTGGCAGTTACCTTCTTTCTAATCGGCTCCCTTGTTTACGGGATACGCTATTCTTACGGGGTGTTCTTCGACTCCATACAGGGTGAGTTTGCCTTAAGTCGAGCCGGAACCTCGGGGATATACTCCGCTTACTGGGTTCTTTGCGCCGTATTGTCTCTGGTTGGTGGCTGGGCGGTAGATAGGTATGGTCCCAAGGCACTATACCTCTTTATGGGAGCCTTTACCGGGCTGAGCCTGGTACTGACCAGTCGAATCCCAACTGATTCTTCGTGGCAGTTATATATAACCTATAGCCTGTTACTGGCGTTGGGGACAGGCCCGGCCTTTGCCGTAATAACGGCGACCACTTCGAGGTGGTTTTATAAAAAACGGGGTCTGGCTATGGGTATAAGTAGTGCCGGGGGTGGGGTGGGTGCCTTTGTTTTCGCCCCGTTCGCCGCTTACCTCATTACCAGCGTGGGCTGGCGCTGGTCTTTTGTGATACTGGGGCTGATTACCGGGCTGCTTATTATGGCCCTGTCCCTGTGGCTTAAGAGGGACCCCGCTGAGATTGGCGCTCTGCCCGATGGTGTAAAGGCAAATCCAGCTCGGACGGGCCTGCCGGGTGAAGAGGGCCGTGCTTGGGCAGCCGGTCTTTCGCTGCCGCAGTCGCTCAAGGCCAGGAGCTTCTGGTTATTTGCCGTTAGCTGGGTGTTCTATGCCTTCTGTCTGCACCTGGTATTGGTCCATCTGGTGCCTCATGCCATGGATTTGGGCTTTTCTCGTGACGAGGGGGCGCGTTTTATCAGTGTGATGGGCGCGGTCAGCATCGTGAGCCGGCTCTTGATGGGACTGGCGGCGGATAGGATGGGCCGCAAGGCGGCATCCCTTATCTGTTCCCTGGCCCACGTGGTTGGCTTGGTCTGGCTGATATGGGCGCAGGAACTGTGGATGCTCTATGTGTTTGCGGTAATCTACGGCTTTGCCTATGGCGGTATAATCGGCCCGCTTTCCAGCCTGGTCGGCGATGTCCTGGGGGTGAGGAGCATCGGGATGATATTCGGAGCGCTGGGTATTAGCTGGGGGATTGGCGCTGCTTTGGGCCCCTGGCTGGCCGGGCGCATCTTCGATACGACAGGGGACTATACCCAGTCCTTCATGATAGGGGCGATACTTATAGCCTTGGCCACTGTACTGGTATCTCTCGCCAGGCCGGAGATAAGGCGGAGTGAATAAGAGGAGACATATTGCCGCAACTTACAGGTATTAAGGGCCGGATATTCTACGGCTGGGTGATGGTAGCCTCTTTTCTCCTTATCGGTACCATCATCTTTGGCACGCGCTACTCTTTCGGGGTGTTCTTCAAGTCCGTAGAGAGCGGGTTTGACTTAACCCGGGAGGCAACCTCAAGTATATATTCCGTTTACATGGTAATTACCTCGGTATTTGCCCTGCTGGGCGGTTGGGCCTTGGACAGGTATGGCCCGAAGACGCTTTTTCTCATGATGGGTGTATTTAGTGGTCTCGGCCTGATATTGGCCAGTCAGGCCCGTTCCGCCTGGCAGCTATATCTGAGCTACAGCCTGTTTATGGGCATCGGCACTGGTCCCGCCTATACGGTGATAATGGCCACCATCTCCCGGTGGTTCCATAAAAGGCGGGGTCCGGCCCTGGGTATCGCCGGTATCGGCGGGGGGCTGGGGGCAACCCTCTTACCACCATTTACCGCCTATCTCATTGCTAACCTCAGTTTAAGCTGGGCCTTCCTGATCTTGGGGCTGATTGCCGGGCTGGTTATTGTCTCTTTGTCGCGGCTGCTGAAGAGAGACCCTTACCAGGTCGGTGCTCTACCATACGGTGCCAAAGCAACTTCACCTCGAGTGGGCCTGTCTGAAGGAAAGGGCCATGCCGCATCGGTCGGTCATTCTTTTCTAAGGACATTCAGGGAGGTAAAGGCATTTAGGACCCGGAGCTTCTGGTGCTTCTTGTTTACGTGGCTGGTCCATGCCTTTTCCCTGCATCTGGTGGTCACCCATCTGGTGCCCCATGCCACGGACCAGGGCATTTCCGATATGGACGCTGCCTTGGTCTTCGCCCTGTTCGGTTTTGTCAGTATCGCCAGCCGCTTGATAATGGGCCCGCTTTCTGACCGGGTGGGTCGGAAGGTGACGGCTATCGGTAGTGCCGTGCCTCATGTCATAGCCATGCTCGGGCTGATATGGGTGCAGGAGCTGTGGATGTTTTATGTTTTTGCCGTAGTCTACGGCCTGTTCTACGGTGGCCTGGACGCCCCGATAACGGCGCTGGTGGGGGATACCTTCGGCATGAAGAACATCGGGGCGGTATTGGGGACTTTGGGCGTTGCCTGGGGGATTGGTGCCGCTATCGGCCCCTGGCTGGCCGGGCGCATCTTCGATACGACGGGGGACTACTCACTGGCTTTCTTGCTGGGGGCGATAGCCATGGCGGTAGCCGCCCTGCTGCTTTCTTTCGTCAGGCGGGAAGAGGTGGAGATTAAACCTGAGGCAAAAGTATAAATCTTTGCTTATTTAGCGGAGTGCTGTGATATACTAAGGGCTAGTGGCTAAAAAGGGCTTATAGGCCGGGGAAGGGACGGTTCGCAGTATGCATGTCGGAATGCCTCATATGGGCAATGTTTACATACCCTTCAAGGCGCTGTTTAATCGGCTTGATGTTGATTTTATTGTGCCGCCGATTACTAACCGGCGCACCCTGTCCCTGGGGACCAAGTACTCCCCCGAGGGTCTCTGCATCCCCTATAAACTGACGCTGGGTAACCTGATTGAGGCCAGCGAGATGGGCGCCGATACCCTGCTTATGCCCGCAGGCTATGGTACCTGTCGCCTGGGCTACTATGCCAAGGTGCAGGAGACCGTTCTGCGCGACCTGGGACATAATATTGAGATGGTTTGCCTGGGGGTGGCCGAACATAAGTTTTTCGGCCTGTTTCAGATGATTAAACGCCTGGCCAATAATGCCCCCTGGGTCAGGATTATTTCGGCCTTTCGCTTCGGGCTGGCCAAACTGAATGCCCTGGATAGGATAGAGCGGGTGGTGCTAAAGGTGCGTGCCGTCGAGCAGGTGAAGGGCAGCGCCAATAACCTATTCGCCCGGGCGGTTAGCGCTATTGAAGACGCTGACGATTATAATACCTTGAAGCAGGTAGAGATGGACTGTACCGACCGGCTTAACCGGCTGGAGAAAAGGGAGGGGGCCAGGCCATTGGTGGTGGGCCTTACCGGTGAATTCTACGTGCTCCTGGAGCCCTTCTCCAATCTGGACATAGAGAGCGAGCTGGGCCGGCTGGGTGTTGAGGTAAGACGCACCACCTTCATCTCGAAGTGGACCAGGTTCAGCTTCTTCCTTAATCCCCTGGGCATAAATGAGAAGGCGAGGACTCAGAAGGCGGCCCGGCCCTATCTGGGGCGGGACATTGGCGGTGACGGCTGGGAATCTGTGGGGGAGAAGGTGCTCCATGCCCGGGAGTATGACGGTCTGATCCACCTGTCGCCCTTTACCTGCATGCCGGAAATAGTGGCCCAGAATATCATGCCCCAGGTCAAAAACGATATGCCGGTGCTCACCCTGCTCTGCGACGAGCAGCTGGCTAAGCCGGGCATGTTGACCCGGCTGGAGGCCTTTGTCGACCTGCTGGAGCGCCGGCGCCGCATGTGTGGGGGTGAGCGGCAGGTGGCCAGCTGAGGAGAGTTTATGGAAGCCTATCTGGGAATTGATATTGGCTCGGTAACCACCAAGTTCGCTTTGCTGGATGGCGGTGACGAGCTACTCAGTCACCTCTACCTGCCGACGCAGGGCAGGCCTATCGAGGCATTGCAGCGGGGCCTGGAGCAAATACAACGAGAGCTACCGCCGGGCAGCGATATCTGTGGGGTGGCTACTACCGGTAGCGCTCGTTATCTGGCGGGGGTGGTCGTCGGTGCCGACCTGGTTAAGAATGAGATTACCGCTCATGCGGTGGCTTCTCTGGCCCGTATTCCCCGGGTACGGACCATCATCGAGATTGGGGGGCAGGACAGCAAGATTATTCTCGTCAGGGATGGCATAGTGGTGGATTTTGGCATGAATACGGTATGTGCGGCGGGCACTGGCAGCTTTCTCGACCATCAGGCGCTGCGTCTTAATATGAACATTGAAGAGTTCAGTCAGCGGGCGCTGGAGAGTAAGATGCCGGTACGCATTGCCGGACGCTGTACCGTTTTTGCTGAGTCAGACATGGTTCATAAGCAGCAGATGGGGCATCGTGTTGAGGATATCCTGTACGGGCTGTGCCAGGCGCTGGTCCGTAACTACCTTAACAATGTTGCTCTGGGCAAGGAAATCGAATCACCAATAGTTTTCCAGGGTGGGGTGGCCTTCAACCAGGCCATAGTTAAGGCCCTTCGGGAAGCGCTTGATACCGAAGTTATTGTTCCCGAGCATCATGAGATTATGGGGGCCATAGGGGCCGCCATGCTGGTGCATGAAGAGATAGCCGAGAGTTGCCGTAAGACCAGTTTCGAGGGCTTTGGCGTGAGCGCCATAAAATATCGTACCTCTTCGTTTGAATGTAAGGCCTGCCCCAACCTCTGTGAGGTAGCGCAGCTGGGCACTGGGGGGCGGGTCCTGGCTCACTGGGGGGGACGCTGTGACCGGTGGGAGAGGGGCCCGGCGGATAGTGATGGTGAGAGGGCGATATGATAATTGCCGTTGATGCTTCCGGCGGGGAATATGCCCCTTACGAGATAGTCAAGGGGGCCGTAAAGGCGGCCCAGGAGTATGAGGTAAAGGTGGCGCTGGTGGGCAAGAGGAACATACTCCATGTCCTGGCCAGCCGTTACGCCAAGAAAACGGGCATCAGCATTGTCGGTGCCAGTCAGGTTATAGGGCCGCATGAGTCGCCGATTAGGGCGATTCAGAGCAAGCCGAACTCTTCCATAGTGGTCGGTATCAATCTGGTTAAGGAGGGCAAGGCCCAGGCCTTTGTCTCGGCGGGTAATAGTGGTGCGGTAGCGGTGGCGGCGATGCTGAATCTGGGCAAGATAGAAGGTATTCCGCGTTCGGCTATAGGCAGCTTCATTAATATTTATGGGCATAGTCCTATCCTGCTCGTTGATGCCGGGGCCAACGCCGACTGCCGTCCGGAACACCTGCTCTGGTTTGCCCGTCTGGGTAGCGTTTATGTCAGTCGGCTTCTGGGCATCGGTTCCCCGCGGGTGGGCCTGCTCAGTAATGGTGAGGAAGCAAGCAAAGGGAGCAGCCTGGTCAGGGAAAGCCATAAGCTGCTTAAAGGCTCCGAGCTGAACTTCACCGGCAATATAGAAGGACAGGATATGATGAGAGGGGCCGTTGATGTTATTGTCACCGATGGCTTTACCGGTAATATAGTGCTCAAGACCCTGGAGGGGCTGACCGATAGCTGGCTGTACTCGCTCGGCCAGGCGGGGCAGGTCTTTGCCAAGGCTTATAACCTGCCGCTGCGGGTCTTACATCGTGATATCGGCATGAATTCCTGGGCCAAGAGGTTGGACTATCAGGAATACGGCGGGGCCTGTCTCCTCGGGGTGAACGGTAATGTTATTATCGCTCATGGCCGTAGTCAGGCGAAGGCTATTAAGAATGCCATCCGCCTGGCCAAGGAGACGGCAGAGGGGAACATGGCGCAAATACTTAGGGAGGTAAGTCATGACTGAACCTATCACCGTAGGCGATGATAGCTTCGAGCAGATGGTGCTTAAGTCGAAAACACCGGTGCTGGTCGATTTCTGGGCCACCTGGTGTCATCCCTGTCAGATGATTGCCCCGGTTCTGGATGAGCTGGCCGGTGAGTATGGCGACCGGCTAATTGTGGCCCGGGTAGATGTTGACCAGAATCCCAGAGTCGCCAGCAAGTATGGCGTGATGAGCATTCCTACCCTGCTCCTCTTTAAGAATGGCGAGCCTTTCCTGCATATGGTTGGCTTTAAGCCCAAAGCGGAGCTCAAGCAGAATATAGATAATGCCCTGGACTAGGTTCAGTTAGTCGGCGATGAATGGCAAGGGTGCTACTCGAGTTACCATTATTAGCGATAGTTCTAAGATTGGGCAGTGTGATGTTCAATGTGGGACCTTGGACTGGTCTTCGCCTGAAGTAGCTGCTTTGGCCGCCTGGCGAGTTAAAGAGAGATTTGGTGACCGGGTGCAACTGGAGTACCTCGACCTGTCCCGGACGGTAAGTGGTGATGCCTTAGGGGTGAGCCAGTTAGTGGGGGCAGAGGACCCCCGCTTACCGCTACTGGTTATCGGTGGCAAGCCCAGGGTTTGGGGACAATTTGATATCCGCATGCTTTTGGATGCTATTGAGGCGGAGTTGGAGATGAGACCGTAGCCGGGGTGGCGGTTTTTTCTGGTAAGGAGATGAGAAGAGTTGGCAGCCGGTTCTGAGTATGAGGTAGTTATTATCGGCGGTGGTCCAGCCGGGCTTACGGCGGGCCTCTACGCTGCGAGGGCCCGGCGTAGTAGCCTGCTCATTGAGCGGGGGCTGGTTGGTGGGCAGATGGCAAATGCGGAGCGGGTAGAGAACTATCCCGGCTTTGTCGAGGGCATCGGTGGCTATGAGCTGGGGCAGTTAATGCAGCAGCAGGCAAATAAATACGGACTCGAGAATACTATTGCTGAGGTTACCGGGCTTAAACTCAAGGGGAAGAAAAAGACAGTAGAGACCACCAAAGGTGATTTTACGGCCAGGGTGGTAATTATAGCCAGCGGCTCGGAAAGGCGAAAGCTGGGCGTAGCCGGAGAGGACGAATTCCTGGGGAGGGGGGTGTCCTATTGCGCCACCTGCGATGCCGCCTTTTTCCGGGACCGTCCGGTGGCCGTAGTCGGTGGCGGCGATGCCGCGGTTACCGAGGCGTTCCATCTGGCCAAATTTGCCTCTAGGGTGGTTGTCATACACCGTCGCGACCAGCTCCGGGCCAGCCGTATAGTGGGGGAGAAAGCCTCCGCTGAACCCAGGATAGAGTTCCAGTGGGATAGCGTGGTGGAGGAAATCCAGGGCGATAATCTGGTCAAGGGGCTGAAATTGCGCCAGGTGAAAACGGGCGAACTATCATATCTGGAGATAGCGGGTGTCTTTGTCTCGGTTGGCCTTAAGCCTAATACGGGCTTTTTGGGCGGCGTTTTGCCCCTGGACACCTCCGGCCATATTATTACCAATGACAAGCTCGAAGCCGGGGCACCGGGTGTCTACGCCGCTGGCGACGTGCGGCATAATTCGGCCCGGCAGGCCATCGCGGCCGCCGGGGATGGGGCTACTGCGGCCATTTATGCCGAAGAATCGCTTATTTGATAGGTAAAAATTGCTCCTGAAATGGTGTAAATGGTGCTTTTACTTCGCCCGTCGGTGAAGTATAATTAAGGGTAAGGAAGGGGAGTTTTATGAGGGTTATTTTCCTGCAGGATGTACTTAATGTAGCTAAAGCCGGTGAGGTAAAGGATGTGGCCGATGGCTATGGTCGCAACTACCTTATACCGCTGAAACTGGCTATGCTGGCCAATGCTCCGGCGGTTGGCCTGGAGAAGGCCAGGCGTGAGATAGCGACCAGCACTCAAGCCCGAACCGAGGCCTCTTTAGCCGAGATGGCGGAGCAGGCGGACGGGGTCGAGATTACCCTGGAGGCTCGAGCCGGGGCCAAGGACCGTCTTTACGGCTCGATTACCAGTGCTGATATCGCCGCTGAGCTGGAGAAGAGCATTGGTCAGGCCATCGATAAAAAGAAGATAGAGCTGGCCGAGCCCATCCATAAGCTCGGCGGCTATGATGTCACCATCAGGCTGGCCAAGGGTATTGTCTCCAAGATAAGGGTTAACGTGGTAGCTAAGGGGACCCTGGCCCAGGCTGAGGCAGAGGTAGAGGAGGAGGCAGAGGCAGAGGTAGAGGAGGAGGCTGAGGCAGAGGCAGAGGAGGAGGCTGAGGCAGAGGTAGAGGAGGAGGCAGAGGCAGAGGTAGAGGTAGAGGAGGCTGAGGCAGAGGCAGAGGTAGAGGAGGAGTCCCAGGCATAGGAAGGGGACCGGTATAGTGGTTGCTGAAAAATTACCGCCCCACGATATCGATGCCGAGGAGGCAGTGATTGGCTCGCTGCTCATTGATGGCACAGCCATCTATAAGACTGCCACTCTGCTTCAGGATATAGACTTTTATAGTGAGAGGAATCGGTGGATTTATAGTGCCTGCGTAGCGCTCTACCAGCGTGGCGAGGCTATAAATCAGATTACCGTAGCCCAGGAGCTGGCCCGGCGGGATAGACTGGAGTCCTGTGGTGGTGCTGCCTATCTCTCTCACCTGATATCTATATGCCCCACCTCGCTTGATATTGAGCATTATGCCCAGATTGTTTATCGCTTATCGGTGATGCGCAACCTTATCGCTGCCGCAGAGAAGATTGCGGCTATTGGCTATAGCGCCGACCCCGATATTGATGTCAGCCTGAACAGGGCCGATGATGTCCTCTATAAGGTGCGTCATGGGCAGAGCACCCGGGACTTCATTCATATCCGTCAGGTGCTGGACAGGTACTTTGAGGCCGCTGCCCCGGCGGGGGAAGAGGAGGGGGAGAAATTACCCCAGTCCCTTACCGGCTTTACCGGGCTGGATGATTTCCTGGGCGGATTGCAGCGTTCTGACCTTATTATAGTGGCCGGCCGGCCCAGTATGGGCAAGACCAGCCTGGCCCTTAATATTGCGCGCAATATGGCAGTGGAGCAGCGGGCCTGTGTCGCCCTCTTCAGCCTGGAGATGGCCCGGGAGTCACTGGTGCTGCGGCTGCTCTCTAACGAGTCCGGGGTTAACCTGAGGAAGGTGCGCTTCGGCCATCATACCGAGGAAGAGGAACGGCGGATTATGGACGCTACCGGTGTCCTCTCTGAGGCCCCCATCTATATTGACGATTCCCCGCAGCTCAGGGTGGCCGAGATGCGGAGCAAGGCCCGCCGACTCTATCAGGAGCATGGCGCCGACCTTATTATCGTGGACCACCTGGGGCTGATGCAGGCTGATGTGAGGGGGGAAAACCGGGTTCAGGAGATTAGCTATATCTCCCGTTCCCTCAAGGCACTGGCTCGGGAGCTTGAGGTGCCGGTGCTGGCGGTATCCCAGCTCAGCCGGGCCTCGGAGTGGCGCGCCTCCCATAGGCCGCAGCTCTCCGACCTGCGTGATAGCGGCAGTATTGAGCAGGATGCCGATGTGGTCCTGTTTATCTACCGTGACGAGTACTATTATAAGACCGAAGAGGATTGGAAGAAGGAACACTTGGACCGGGAGTATCCGCGCGGTATAGCCGAGGTCATAGTGGCCAAGCACCGTAATGGCCCTATCGGGCAGGTCAGCCTGCGTTTCCTGTCCACCCTGGCCAAGTTTGAGAATATTACAACCGGAGAGCTGAGCCTATTATGAAGCAGTTCGGTGGCTTTCCCGCCAAGATGGAGTTTACTCCGGTGCCCAATCTCTTCTTCAGTTCGCTGCTGGCGGGAATCGATGATATGGGCGAACTGAAGACAACGCTGCACCTTTTTGAGGTACTCTATCGTAAGCGAGGCTATCCCCGTTTTATCTCCTACGGGGAGCTCTGCCGTCATAGGGCGCTGATGAATAGCTTAAAGGGGCCGGACCTATCGGCTGAGGAGGTGCTGCGCGGGTCTCTGGGACTGGCTGTCCGGCGGGGTACTGTCCTTCACCTGGTTGTCGATAGGGATGGGGCCGCCGCGGACATCTATTTTCTCAACACTGAGGAGAGCAGGGGGGCCATCGCCAGGATTCAGAGCGGTGAGCTTGAGCTTAAGGGTCTCAGGCCCCGGGGAGCCTATGTCGAGCTGGGGGAAGAGCCCGATATCTTCACCCTCTACGAGCAGAATGTAGGCATGATAACCCCCATGATTGCCGAGGAGCTGTGTGAAGCGGAGAAGCTGTATCCCGTGGGCTGGATTAGGGATGCCATCAAAGAGGCGGTCTCCTTGAATAAGCGCAACTGGAGGTACATAGCGCGGATTCTGGAGAGCTGGTCGTCTCAAGGAAGAGCGGATGGAACACATCGGAGAGATACTGCGCAAAAGCAAGACCCCGACAAGTACATCAAGGGCAAATATGGACACATGGTCAGGCGCTGACGAACTGGAAGAACCACTGCCCGGTTCGGGTTGTCCTGTTTGTAAAGGGGCTGGCTTTGTGCACCCCCGGTTGCCTTCGGGTAAGCCGGATTTCAGCCAGGTGGTTGCCTGCCGCTGTATTCGGGAAAGACTGGAGGCGGAGCGCCGGGGTTACCTTAAGCGCTACAGTAATCTGGGTCCGCTCATCCGCTTCACCTTCGATAATCTAATGCCGCAGGGGAGGAGTGAGGACCCGGCCCGTAAGGAGCAGTTCAGCCGGGCCTTTGAGGCGGCGCGGGCCTTCGCTGCCGAACCCGGGGGGTGGCTGGTACTGGCCGGGCCCAGTGGCTCCGGCAAGACTCATCTGGCAGCCTCTATCGCCAATGAGCAGATTCGGCAGGGCCATCCCGTTTTCTTTGTCACCGTGCCCGACCTGCTCGACCACCTGCGTTCTACCTTTAGCCCCAGCAGCGAGATGCCCTATGACGAGTTCTTCGAGCAGGTGCGTAATACCTCGCTGCTGGTGCTGGACGATTTGGGGGCGCAGAGCAGCACGCCCTGGGCCAAGGAGAAGCTGGACCAGCTCCTGAACTACCGCTTTAACAGTGAGCTACCGATGGTAATTGTTACCATTGTGCCTGTCGAGGAGCTGGAAGAGAGAATACGCACCCGCCTGACGGATGCCAGGATGTGCCGGGTATATACGGTGGATGGGGGCCAAGCACCGCCACCGGACTATGCCAGCGGCCTCAGCCTGGAGCTATTGAAAAGTATGACCTTCGCTAGTTTTGACTGGAAGCAGGTCAATCTGCCCCTGGAGCAGCGCCATAACCTGGAGCAGGTTTACAAAGTGGCTGCTGATTTTGCCCGCTCGCCCGATGGCTGGCTGGTGTTGCAGGGTGTTAACGGCTGTGGCAAGACCCATCTGGCGGTAGCTGTCGCTAACTATCGCCTCGAGCGGGAAGAGCCGGCACTGTTTGTGGTGGTCCCCGATTTCCTGGACCATCTCCGCTCTACCTTCAGCCCGGAGAGCAAGGTCTCCTATGACCAGCTCTTTGAAGCGGTAAAGAATACGCCGCTGCTCATTCTGGATGACTTTGGCGAGCAATCGACCACGCCCTGGGCGCAGGAGAAGCTGTATCAGGTTATCAATCATCGCTATAATGCCCGGTTGGCCACGGTAATTACCATGTGCTGCTCGCTGGATGAGATAGAGAGTCGTATTAGCTCCCGTCTGGTGGACCCCAAGATTAGCATGGTGCTTAATATTACCGCCCCCGACTACCGGGGCGATTTGCCGGCTAAGCAGCGCTCGGGACGGCCGTCCCGCCGGGCTAAGAAAGGGCGCTGGGATTAGCTTGGGCTGGCGTGGCGCATGATTTTCCTGGAGGGTAATTTCGGGCGCAGAGAGTAGACCTTGCTATGATTAATCTTCCGGTACTGGTACTGAACCAGAGCTACGAGCCGCTCAATATATGCCGGGTGCGGCGGGCCGTGATGCTGGTCTACGGGGGTAAGGCGCAGATGCTGGAGAACGGTAGCGGCTTTATTCACTCGGCGGCCGACGTTTTCCCGGTGCCTTCGGTAATCCGCTTGGGTTATGCGGTTAAGCGGCGACCTCGCTGCGAGAGGAAGCTAACGCGGTTTGAGGTTTTCAGTCGTGACCAGTATACCTGCCAGTATTGTGGCCGGCGGTCACGGGAGCTAACCCTGGACCATGTCATCCCTCGGTATCGGGGTGGAGGGCATATCTGGGATAATGTGGTTAGTGCCTGTGCCGCTTGCAACCGGCGTAAGGCGGGTAGGACCCCTAAGGAGGCTGGGATGAAGCTACTATGTATCCCCTCACGGCCACGTAGCCACATCCCCTTCTATATACCCTATCGCTATCTAGAAGCCCGGAACGAATGGCAGAGATACCTGCCACAGTGAGGTTTCGTGGCTTATTTGGTCCTTTTGGGCGCGCCCTTCTTGTCCTGAGGAGGTTTTTCGTCCCCGACGCTAATCTCGCTGCGGGGTAATTCCACCGAGACTCCACTCTCTACCTGGACCATGACGGTATCCTTTAAGACATTGACGCCGACTACTTTGGCCACGCCCGTGGAGGTATTCACCCTCTGCCCTACCCTGGGCATTTTGCCCTTCATGGCGCGGTATTGCTCGTTCTCATAGCTTAAGCAGCACAATAGTCGGCCACAGATGCCGGAAATCTTCATGGGGTTCAAGGGCAGGTCCTGCTCCTTGGCCATTTTGATGGAGATAGGGGCGAATTCGGTCAGGAAACTGGAGCAGCATAGATGACGGCCGCATCGCCCGAAGCCACCGCATAGTTTGGCTTCATCCCGTGGCCCTACCTGGCGTAGCTCCACTCGGGTCTTGAACCGGTTGTTTAGCTCCCGGACCAGCTTGCGGAAATCGACCCTCTCCTCGGCGCTGAACAGGAAGGAGAGGTGACTGGCGTCGAGGTTGTATTCGGCGGCCAGCAGTTTCATCGGCAGATTGTATTCGGTAATTAGCTGGTAGCATTCGGTTAGGGCCTCCTCCTCCCTTGAGGTCAACTCTGCGGCATGCTTGATATCGGCGTCAGTGGCCTTGCGTAGTACCGGCTTCAGCGGTTCCTTCAGTTCATTGGCCAGGATCTGCTTGGGGGCAATGGCCACCTGTCCCAGCTCCGGGCCGCGGCTGGTCTCTACTACTGCCTGGTCATTCGCCTCAAGCTCTATACCTGCCGGGTCGAAGTAATATATCTTACCCGCTCTCCTAAAACGTACACCGACAACCTCAGCCATGTTTCACCGCCTCCCTCTTGGGTATATTAAGCATGAGCACCTCCAGTACCAGCTGCGGATTGGCATTCAGTCCCAGCTGCTCTTTCGCTTCTTTGATGTCGTCAATCACGCTCTTTATGTGGGCTAGCCGGTAGTCCTGGGCCATGCGGGCCAGCCCGGTCTCGTGGTCAACGTTAATGATGCTATCGCTTGAGCCTATCTTGCTTAGCAGCAGGTCGCGCCACCAGTAGAGCCACAAGTCCAGCACCTGGCGGACCATTTTCTTATTCTGGCCGAACTGCGTCGCTAGCTGCGCCGCATAGCTAAAGCGCTGGTCGTAGTCGGCGGTGCTGATATCCAGCAGTCTCTCTATCGTCTCGGCTCGCCACTTGAGCAAATTATCATCGGTAGTAGCCAGTATCGCCCAGCCGGGGCAGCCGTGGGCCAGCCGGGCCAGCAGCCTGGCCCTTGGCAGCTCAACGTCGTAGTGGCTGATGAGGGCTGCCTCTATCTCACCGGCGGGCAGCGGGCGTAGCTCCAGTCGCTGGCAGCGGGAGACTACCGTGGCCGGTAATAGTTGCTCGTTGGTGGCCAGCAGGACGAAGACTACCTTTTCGGCGGGTTCCTCCAGGGTCTTGAGCAGGCAGTTGGCGGCTTCGGTGGACAGCAACTCCGCCCCTTCGATGATAAATACCCGGCATTTACCCTCGAAGGGCGGTAAGAAGGCCGAGTGTTGCAGTTCTCGTATCTGGTCGATGCCGATCTCGGTGCGCAGCTTGGCCTCGGCTGACTCCCCGCCCGCCCTCAGGCCGATAATCTGAATATCGGCGTGCTTGGCCAGCCCTATTTTCTGGCAGGAATCACACTGGCCGCAGGGAGGCTCATCTGCCGTGCAGTTTAAGGCCTGCGCCAGATTTAAGGCCAGCGTCATCCTGCCTACATGCTGTGGGCCGAGGAGGAGGTAGGCATGAGCCAGGTTGCCAATTTCCAGGCTGCGCTTAAGCAGGGATACCGGCTTAGCGTGCCCGATTACCTGCCACATGGCGAAATTTCCCTTTAGATTAGGTCGCATCTGGTCAGGTCGGAGAAGGTCTCCCGCCGCCGGATGGGGCGTGCCTGGCCCTCCTTGACCAGGACAATAGCTGGCCTCAGTGAGCCATTATAGTTGCTGGCCATGGCCAGGCAATAGGCGCCGCAGTCGGCTATGGCGATGAGATCACCGGCGGCCACCGGTGGTAGGGCGATATCCTTGACCAGTACATCGCCGGACTCGCAGAACCTGCCGGCGATAGTAACGACTTTATCCTTTTCCCTTCCTTTCAGCTTATTGGCTATTACGGCTTCGTATCTGGAACCGTAGAGGGCGGGGCGGATGTTATCCGCCATCCCGCCGTCCACCGAGACGTAGCACCTGACCCCCGGTATCTCTTTGGTGGCCCCCACCCGGTATAGGGCTACCCCGGCCCGGCCCACTATGGCCCTCCCCGGCTCTATGGTGAGATGCGGCAATTTCAGCTTTAGCCGGCGGCACTCGTCGTTAATCCTGGCGGCTATCCTCTCGGCGTATTGAGCCAGCGGTGGGGCTGGTGAGTCCAAGGTGTATTGAATGGCAAAACCGCCGCCGATATTCAGTTCCTTGAGCTCGAAGCTGTATTTTTGCTGCATCTGGGCGGCGAAATTGAGGGTAACCTCGGCGGCGGCCTCGTATGGCTCAACCTCGAAGATGAGCGAGCCTATATGGAAATGCAGGCCGACCAGGTTCAGGTTGGGTAGTGAAATGGCCTCGGCTACAGCTTTCTCCCCCATAGCCAGGGGGAAGCCGAATTTGCTGTCAATAATACCGGTGGCGATGTAGTGGTGGGTGTGGGGGTCGATACCGGGAGACAGGCGGAGCAGTATATCGGGACGGCTGCCACGTTCCTGGGCTATCTCGTTTAGCATCCCCATCTCATGAAAGTTATCGACTACTATACGGCCCACGCCCCACTTCAGGGCCAGCCCTATCTCCTCGGCCGATTTGTTGTTGCCGTGGAAATAGGCCCGCTCCATGGGGAAGCCGATAGACCGGGCAATGCTGAGCTCTCCTGTCGAGACCACGTCCAGGCCCATCCCCTCCTCGTTGATAATGAGTGCCAGTGCCCGGTTGATGAAGGCCTTGGCGGCATAGACGACTGAGGTGCCCGGGTAGTGCCTGGCGAACTCGGTCTTAAACTCGGCGCACTGGTGGCGCAGGCTGATTTCATCGAAGACATACAGGGGCGTATCGAACTGGGCGGCCAGCTCGACCGTATCACAGCCGCCGATGGTGAGATGCCCCTCGCCATTTACGCCGGCGGTTATCGGGAATAGGGAAAGTATATCCGTCATTGCCTTAATGGTAACAGTGAGAGGCCAGCGAGTCAATTTATGATTATCCTTTCTTGGTTAAAGGGAAAGGAGGGATTTCCGGGTTACTACTGAATTGACACCTTGCGAGAAATATTAAATCTATGATTATCCCCTCTATGTTAAAGGGAAAGGGGATTTCCGGGTTACTACTGAATTGACACCTTGCGAGAAATATTATTAAAATATCACTGTCACCGGCCGGCGAGGTAGGTAATTGTATCAGAAGACCACTCTGGATAATGGGCTGCGTATCGTTACGGCGCCTATGCCTCATACTCAATCGGTAAGCCTCAGTGTCTTCGTCGGGGCCGGTTCCCGTTACGAGACCGAGGCAGAATCTGGCATATCGCACTTTATCGAGCACCTGAGCTTCAGGGGTACCCAGAGGCGGCCGACACCGCAGGAAATCTCCCGAGCGATAGAGGGTGTGGGCGGCATCCTTAACGCCAGCACCGACCGGGAGTTGACCGTCTACTGGTGCAAGGTGGCGCGAAAGCACTTCGACCTGGCCCTGGATGTGCTGGCCGATATGCTCCTCCATTCCCGCTTCGATGCTGAGGATATCGCTAAGGAAGGCCAGATTATTACCGAGGAGATTAATATGGGGAAAGACTCCCCCGCCCAGCATGTCAATATCCTCATCGACGAACTGTTATGGCCCCGTCACCCGCTGGGGCGGGATATCGCCGGCAGCAAGGAGTCGGTGGCCGCCATGACCCGGGGTATGATGCTCAGCTACATGGGCAGTCACTACCTGCCCGCCGGTACCGTGATTGCCGTCGCCGGCAATGTTCGGCATCAGGAAACGGTGGAGGCCATTAGCCGGGTCCTTGGTGACTGGACCAGCCGGCTGTGTCGGGCTGAGTGTTTGCCCTATGAAGAGCAACCGGCCCCGCGCTTAAGAATCGAGGCTCGCGATACCGAGCAGGCCCACCTGTGCCTGGCACTACCGGGGCTGGCGCATCTTCATCCCCAGCGCTTTGTCCTTGACCTGCTCAACGTTATTCTCGGAGAGGGCATGAGCAGTCGCCTCTTCAGTGAAATCCGGGACAAGCTGGGCCTGGCCTACAGTATTCACAGCTATATGGAGCATTTGCTTGATACGGGCTCGATGGTTGTCTATGCCGGGGTGGAGCCGCGCCGTCTGTCCCTGGCCGTCACCGCTATTTTGGGGCAGCTTGGCCGGCTGAAGGAGGGGGTTCCTCAGTCGGAGCTGGACAAGGCCAAGGAACAGTCCAAGGGGCGTTTGCTACTACGCATGGAGGATAGTCGCAACGTCGCGGGCTGGATAGGGGGGCAGGAGATTCTCACCGAACGTATCCTCGGTATGGAGCAGGTGTTATCTATTATCGATGCCATCACCGCTGATGAGCTGGGCCGGCTGGCCGGTGAGCTATTGCTGGCCCGCCAGCTGCGTCTGGCCGTGGTCGGCCCGATTAGCGATGGTGAGGGTCTGAAGGAATTATTGGAATTCTGAGTCCCAGCTGCCGCTGTAGAAGGCCACGCCCACCACTCCGGGACCGGTATGTACCCCCATGGCCGGGGTAAACTCGGTGATGAATATCTCGTCGCAGTCGAACTTGGAGGTGATATTCTCTTTGAGCGTCAGCGCCTTGTCCAGGTCGTCGCCGTGCATCACCGCTGCGTGGAGCGGTTGCCCCTTGACTACCTCCGTTTTCATTAGCTGGAGTATGCGTTTCAGGGCGCCGGCGGTGGTCCGGGCGTTGGTAACGGGTTGGGGGTCGCCGTCTTTAACGGTGAAGATAGGTTTAATCTTCAGTAACGAACTGGCCAGGGCCGCTGCCCGGGGCACGCGCCCGCCCTTGACCAGGTAATTGAGCGTATCCAGCGTGGCCAGCAGCTTCACCCTTTTCATTACGCTCCTGGCGACCCTGATGCAGTCGGCCAGGTTTTTCCCGCTGGCGGCCGCCTTGGCAGCGGCCAGGACGACCAGCCCCTGCCCGGCGGCGGCCGTAGCGCAATCCATCACCTCGATAACGGTATTACGGAGGCTTTCCTTGGCCATCTCGATGGCCATCTTGGCTGAGTCGTATAGCCCGCTTAGCTGGGACGGTATGGTAATGCAAAGGATACTACCGGCCCGCTGGCTGGCCTTATGATAGGCCTTGAGGAAGGGTTGCGGCATGCAGCCGGAGGTGGTGGGCAGCTTCTCTGACTTTCTGAGGAGCGCATAGAACTCCTGGGGGCTGAGGTCGATGCCGTCGCGATAGACCTGGTCTCCGAAGATAAACTCCAGTGGTACCAGTTCAATGCCGTATTTGTCTACTTGGTCGCGGGGGATGCAGGCCGTGGTGTCGGTAACAATAGCCACTTGGGTAGCCATGACTAATTTCTCTCCGCTTGCTTGCCAGATTTACCGAACGCTGTGATGCTAGGGTTTCAGGTGAGACTACCCGGGCCTATTTACGATAACTGACCCCCCTTTTGGAAATAGTGGCCGGGTGTAGTCCCGGGCCGGGCGGTATTACTTTTCAGGTGAGGCTGTCCGCTATAGGAATGCCCTCTGGCTGCGAGGCCTTGCCTTTACCGCGGTATTTTATCCAGTGCTCTACCAGCGGTGGGATTGTGACCAGTCCCAATATTAACAGGAGCAGCATCAGTAGCTTCACCAGGCCGAGCCGGCCCTCGGCGTAGAGGGCGACCATACCCAGGGTGAGTAATCCGGTTACCACTACTACGGCTATCTTCAGCCAGCGCTTCCTCAGGCGGACGAAGGCGGCGACGGCTATGGCGAGGGCCAAAAAGCTCTGTCCAATCCAGGGGGCAAGACTGTTGATGCTCTGGGTATGGAATGCGGAGAAGTCGTTGGCTGCCTCCATGACCAGTAACCAGGCGATAATGGTCGGCAGAGGCAGCAGCATGAGGGAGCTGTATAGCCAGTCTCTCTTTATGGTGCGGATGGTGATGGAGTATATTAGCCATAGGGCCAGGGGGATATAGAGCAGTATCGCCACCCATGACCAGCCCCGGGGGAGATAGAGCAGGGAGAGGCCGGCCACTATTACCGGCAGCAGGGAGCAGCCCAGCCAGGGGAAGAGCCAGACCGGCTTGCCATGCCACCAGCCGTAGATAGCGGTGCTGAAGATGAGGATGAGCATGATTAACAGCGAGGGGATACCCTGCCACCAGCTCAGGGCGAATAGCAGGGCAAAAAGCAGGTGTGGCATCGAGGCCAGCAGAACCTGCTTCCAGGTACCCTGGCTGTGGGCTTCATATAGCTGGTGGGCTATCAACTTGGCTGAGCCCAGGCGCTTGAGACAGGCCTTGACCGCTTCCTCTTCCGATAGCCCCATTCCCCTTAGCTCCTGGAACTTGTCCTCGACATGGGCCCTCAGCTCGGCAATAATCTCCCTCTCCGTCGAGGGGCCGAGCCGCAGATTGTCTCTGACATTCTCCAGATAGTGGAACAGGGCAGCGGTCATTTCCTTTACCTCACCCTGGCTGTCTCGGGCTGGATAATCAGGTTCATAGCGGTGGAAAAGTCCTGCCACTGGTTTCTGGCCTTGGCCAGGACCTTAAGCCCTTTATCTGTGATGTGGTAATACCGCCGCTGCCGGCCATTGGACAGTTTCTGCCACTTGCCCAGGGCCAGGCCGGCCTTTTCCAGGCGATGGAGGGCCGGGTAGAGGGTACCCTCCTCAAATTTGAAATAGCCATCGCTCTTGTTTTCCAGCTCCTTGATAAGCTGATAGCCATACAGTGCCTTCTGGGCTATCAGGCACAGGAGCAGGGAGTCGGTGCTGCTCTTCATTAATTCATGTTTCTCTGCCATTCTAATCACTCCGCTTATATTTATGGCGCTACCTGAGTTTCTTGGTATTGGTTATAATATACCACAAATTGGCATTTTACAAGCCGTCTGAATATATTCGATTAGTGTTACACCTAGACTATCTAGGTGTATATAGCATATATCTATCGGCTTGGCAAGGGGTTGGGATGGGGATGCTGGGCTACGGCTTGAACCTGCCGATAATCAGGGCGCCGTTGGTGCCGCCGAAGCCGAAGGAATTGGAGATGAGGGTATCTACCCGGGCCTTCCTGGCTACATTGGGCACATAGTCGAGGTCGCATTCAGGGTCTGGCGTCTCATAATTAATGGTGGGGGGGATGATGTCCTGGGTGATGGTAAGGGCGCAGGATATTGCCTCCATCGCCCCGGCAGCTCCCCATGAGTGGCCGATCATCGATTTAATGGAGCTTACCGGTATATGGTGGCTGCGTTCCCCGAAAACCGTTTTTATGGCCTGGGTCTCGGCTACGTCATTGCGTATTGTTGATGTGCCGTGGGCGCAGATGTAGTCGATCGCCTCGGCGGTGACGGCCGCGTCGTTAAGCGCCAGTTGCATGCAGCGGGCGGCCCCCCCGCCTTCCGGGTCGGGGGAGGTTATATGATGGGCATCGCAACTCAGGCCGTAGCCCAATACCTCGGCGTAGATCCGGGCTCCTCGCTTAAGGGCGGACTGGAGTTCTTCCAGGGCAACCATGCCTGCCCCCTCGCTAAAGACGAAGCCGTCGCGGTCTTTATCGAAGGGACGGCTGGCCTTTTGAGGCTCGCCATTCCTCATGGAGGCGACCTTGGTCGCCTCCAGCGCTGCCAGCATGGTGGGGGTGATATTGGCCTCGGCTCCGCCGGCAATCATGGCGTCGGCATCGCCCCGCTGGATAATCTTGAGGGATTCCCCGATGGCGTGGGTCCCGGAGGCACAGGCAGTTACCAGGCACAGGTTGGGCCCCCGGGCGCCGAGGTGTATGGCCACCTGTCCGGCGGCCATATTGGCCAGAAATCCCGGCAGGAAAAAGGGGGATATCTGATCTTTGTCGCCCTCCAGCAGTAGCTGGTGGTTTTCTTCGACGCTCAGCATCCCCCCCAGGGTGGTGCCCACTATCACGCCAATCCTGTCGGCGTTCTGGGGGCCGGAGACTAAACCGGCGTCATCCATCGCCATCCGGGAGGCGCCTATGGCGAAATGAATGAAACGGTCCGTCCTTCTCATGACCTTGGGGGTCATAAAGTCCAGGGGCTCAAAGTCGTTCACCTCACCGGCTATCTTGGAGTTGAAGTTGCTGGTATCGAAGCGGCTAATCAGCCCGATGCCCGATTTACCCTGCCGCAGGGCCTGCCAGGTCTTCTCCACCCCGGTACCCAGACAGGTTATGGCTCCCAGCCCGGTTATCACTACCCTTCTTCTCAAGTACAATTCTCCTGTAAGCGGACTTGGTGGATATATCTATTCCTGAGGTACGGCTGGCCGGCTTGATGACCGTATAGTGCCACAGTATAAAGGGTGCTGGGAAGCGGTGTCAACGTTTTCGGCTTTTGCCGCCGGTTAATCTATATTCTCACCCTGGTAGGTTCCCTGGTAGCCCTCCGTCTGGCTGCTTAAGGGGAGGAAAATAAGCTGGGCGACGCGGGCATTCCTCTGCAGGCGGATACCCCGGGGATTATAGACGACCATCAGGGACTGGGAGCGACCGGAGTAGCCGGCATCCCATACCGCCATGCCGATGTTGACACCGCAGCGGAGCAGGCTGGAGCGGGGTCTGCCCAGCGCCATGATGTTATTGGGCAGGTGGACAATCTCGTTATAGGTGATAATATAGGCGTCGGGCACCAGTTCAATGGAGTCCAGCCCGTCGAAGACCAGCGGAGCCAGGGCCGATAATTGCCGCTGGCTGTTGGCGATACCTATCCGGCCCGGCGACTGGAGCAAGGCCACCTCGCGCAGGGTAAGGTCAATGCCATTGGGCTGTAGCTGTGCCTCGAGGTTAACGTAACCCTCTATCAGCGGGGGGTCCTGTTCTATTAGCCGATGGATATCCTGCTTTGATAATATGCCGGCCATTTCACTGCCTTTCCCCTTGTTGCTACCAGTATAACATTTTTTGCCGCATTATTCGGGTTGCCGGAATTCAGCCCCGGGGGGGTTGCTAAATGCGTTTGAATGGTGTAGCCTTGACAGAAATCGGGGTATTCCATAATTAGTCCGGCCATCTTCAGGATAACAGAGAATGGAGGGTAAGGTAATGACAGTAAAGATAGTTACCGATAGCAGTGCCGACCTGCCAGCTGAAGTAATTAAAGAGCTGGGGATTACGGTAGTACCCCTGTACGTGCGTTTCGGGGAACAGGTCTACCGCGACCGTGTGGACATCAGTGAGGATGAATTTTATCAGAGGCTGTCACGAGACCCTTTTCATCCCAGCACCACCCAGCCCACGCCACAGGATTTCGTGGAGGTCTATCAGAAACTGGCCAAAGAGGCTGACGGGATTATTTCCATCCATCTCTCGGCCAAATTGAGTGGCACCCATGAGTCAGCCATCATGGCTAGGGACATGATAGAGAAGGGATGCCCCATTGAGATATTCGATTCGCAAAGGCTCACTATGGCCCTGGGTCTTATCGTTATGGCCGCGGCCACTATGGCTAAGGCGGGCAAGGACATGGCGGCGGTGCTCAATGAGGTGGAAGCGATTACCCCTAAAATTGACGTGCTTGTCCTCCTGGACACCCTGAAATATCTGCAACTGGGCGGGCGTATCGGTAAGGCCCAGGCGCTGCTGGGTTCCCTGTTGAATATTAAGCCGGTGTTGACCTTAAAGGACGGCGAGGTGGTGCCGGTGGCCAAGGTGCGCACTCGCTCCAAGGGTATAGATAGGCTTCTGGAGTTCGTTAAGGGCGCCCGGAATATTCAGGATTTATCGGTGGTGTATAACACCACCCCCGACGAGGCCCAGGCCCTGGTCGAGAGTATCGGCGCCTTGTTCCCCAAAGACCGGATTAAGCTAGCCCGGGTGGGCCCCGTGCTCGGCGTGCATATGGGGCCCGGCTCGCTGGTGGTGGCCCTGAGGGAAGGGTAGGTCACCGGTACCGGAATAAAAATGGCGGCATTTGAACCGCCCCGGCCCTTATGATGACCAGTCGTTACTAATAAACTGCCGGCACCGGTCATGTTATCTCTGCGGGCCCCTTTTTCTCCACCGATGCCTTAACTTCCTCTGCCTGTCGGCAAGCCTGGCTTAAGGCGATACTATTACCTGGGGCAGTTCAGTTGAGGGGTTGACAGAGGCAAGAAGTATCGCTAAGATAGTAAGGTAACCAGTTTCCGCTTGCCTATGGATAGTTATGAGTTTTGATACCCAAGACGTCGAAAGAAAGGTACTCTCCATCCTGAAAATCCTGAGCGATTCCCAGGAGGTGCTGGGAGCCAGGGTTATTGCGCGCCAGCTAAAAGACCTGGGTGTTGAACTGGGCGAAAGAGCGGTTCGATACCATCTCAAGCTGATGGATGAGCGCGGCCTAACCCGACTTATCGGGAGGGATGGCCGCCTGATTACCGAGGCCGGGATAGAGGAGCTAAATAGCGCTTTGGTCAGGGATAAGGTAGGCTTCGCTATCTCCAGGATTGAACTGCTGGCCTTCGGCACCGATTTTGACCTGGATAAACATACTGGCTTGGTCCCGGCCAATATCTCCCTTTTCGCGGAGGCAGATTTCCGTAAGGCAATCAAGGCCATGGAGCCGGCCTTTGCCGCCGGGCTCTGCGTTAGCGACCTGGTGGCGGCGGCCCGGGAGGGGGAGACTATTGGTGGTTTGGTCGTACCCCGGGGCAAGGTGGCCTTGGCTACGGTCTGTAGCATAGTGGTTAATGGTACCCTGCTCAAGGCTGGTGTCCCTATGGACTCACGCTTCGGGGGAATACTCCAGATGCGCAGTCATCGACCCCTGCGCTTTGTCGAGCTGATTAACTACGATGGTTGCTCTCTGGACCCCACCGAGGTATTCATCAATGCCAGGATGACCTCGGTCGCCGAGGTGGTCGAAACGGGCAACGGGAAGATACTGGCCAACTTTCGTGAAATACCGGTGGTGTGCCGGCCGCTAGCGGAGGATATTGTCGGCAAACTTAAGGAGGCGGGTTTAGGGGGGGTGTTGGTGATGGGCAACACCAGCGAGCCGGTATGTGAAATCCCGTTGGAGCTTAATCGAATCGGCATCGTCCTTATTGGCGGCTTAAATCCGGTGGCGGCGGCGGTGGAGATGGGCATAAAGGTTGAGAGCCATGCCATGAGTGCCCTTATTGAGTATAAGCGTTTGATTAAATTATCGGAGATTTGAGATGAAGGAAGTGAAAATCATTCCCTGCCTTGATATTAAGGAGGGGAGGGTGGTTAAAGGGGTGAAGTTTGTTAATCTGAGGGATGCCCGTGACCCGGTGGAAGCGGCGGTTGCCTACTGCCGTGAGGGGGCCGACGAACTGGTCTTCCTGGACATCTTCGCCACTGTCGAGAATAGAAAGACCAGGTTGGAATGGGTCAAGAGGGTGGCGGAAAAGGTTACTATCCCCTTTGCCGTCGGTGGCGGCATCGCCAGCATTGAGGACATGAAGGCGCTGATGGAGATTGGTGTGGACAAGGTGTCCATCAACACGGCGGCGGTTAAGAATCCGGAACTGGTAAGGCAGGCCGCGCAGGAGTTTGGCCCGGAAAGGCTGGTAGTGGCTATTGACGGGCGCAAGAACACCCCCGATAGCGGACTTCCCCGGCTGGAGGTGATGGTCAAGAGCGGCAATGAGGCTACCGGCATGGTCATTGTTGACTGGGCGAAGCGGGTTGAGGAGTTAGGCGCCGGCGAGATTTTGCTCACCAGCAAGGATGCCGATGGCACCAAGGAAGGCTATGATTTGGAGATGACCAGGGCCGTGGCCGAGGCGGTAAGTATACCGGTCACCGCTTCCGGAGGAGCCGGCAAGTTAGAGCATTTATATGAGGCGGTATCGATAGGTAAGGCATCAGCAGTCCTGGCCGCTTCCATTTTCCACTTCAATGAGATATCCATAGCGCAAGCTAAAAAATACCTCAAGGAGAGGGGTATACTGGTCAAGGATTAGTTATTTTCTTATATATACTGCTATGACACGCAGTGGACGACTGAAAACAAGAAACGTTAAGATATAAGGACAATTTAGGGTAAAAATACAAAATCTGGAGGAGTAAAAGGAAGTGACAGATATTAATCCATTTGACATCGTAAAGCAACAGATAAGCAAGTGTGCCGAGATTTTGAATCTATCCCCAAGCGTAACTTCAATGCTCAAAACACCTATGCGAGAACTTCACGTATCATTGTCAGTACGTATGGATGATGGCTCTGTCAAGGTATTCCAGGGATTTAGAGTCCACTACAACGATGCTAGGGGTGTCACCAAGGGCGGCATTAGATTCCATCCTGAAGAAACAATCGATACCGTTCGAGCGCTGGCTGCCTGGATGACTTGGAAGTGCGCCTTGCTCGACTTGCCATTGGGAGGAGCCAAAGGGGGTGTCATCTGCAACCCAAAGGAAATGTCCGTGGGGGAGCTAGAACGTTTAAGCAGGGCATACGTACGAAGCGTATTCCAGTTCATCGGGCCCGAAAAGGACGTACCGGCCCCTGACGTTTATACCACCCCGCAAATCATGGCTTGGATGATGGATGAGTATTCAGTCATCGCACAGAAACCGCAATTTGGCGTTATTACGGGCAAGCCATTATCTATTGGCGGTTCTCCCGGACGGGGTGATGCTACAGCTCGAGGTGGGATGTATACTATCCGTGAAGCCGCTAGGACACTTGGGATTGACTTAAGCAAAGCTACAGTCGCCGTGCAGGGTTACGGGAACGCCGGATATTATGCGGCTCGACTGTGCAACGAGTTCTTTGGGTCTAGAATAGTAGCTGTGTGTGATAGCAAAGATGGGGTAAGTTGTGAAGTCGGGATTGACCCGGAGGTAGCTTTTACATGTAAGGCAGAAACCGGCTCAGTTTGTAACTTGCCAAACATGGAACGTATCTCCAAGGAGGAACTTCTGGAACTCGACGTGGATATACTTATCCCAGCCGCCATAGAAAACGTTATAATTGACAAGAATGCGCCAAATATCAAAGCCAAGATTGTTGCCGAACTAGCCAACGGTCCAACCACACCAGAAGCCGACGATATTCTATTCCGAAACGGCGTTCATGTTATACCTGATTTCCTGTGTAATGCCGGTGGTGTGACAGTTTCGTATTTCGAGATGGTCCAGAATTCCTATATGTACTCCTGGGAAGAAGCGGAGGTCCGTGAGCGACTAGATAGAAAAATGACCGAGGCATATCACTCTGTGTTAAACACCAGCCGGGAATACAAGATAAACATGCGACAAGCAGCCTATGTGCGGGCTGTTGAACGTGTAGTGGAAGCAATGAAGCTCCGCGGCTGGGTCTAGCGCTTTTACTAATAATGTCCTGTATTATGCCTCATGCCTTCTCTGGATTATTTCATGGGGCGACTGGTGCTCGCTAAATGGGATGTGAGTCACCTGTGTCGAGGGTTGTATCGGTATGTGCGAAATTGGGAAGAGCGCCTACCGGGGGTCAGAGGTTATTTACCCGCAGACGTTCGGTATAATCACCACTGGGGCACAGAAGAATTACCCCATTGAGACCTGTCTCATTTCAATATAATGGGAACTTGTGTTGGGGCTGTTGGCACAGGGGCAGATTCCGATAAGGCTATCTTCTCCAGGGTTAACCTCGAGACCAGGCTAGGTCGTGATAAAGGAATAAAACTGCGCTCACCTTTTGTTGCTGCCGTTGCCTTGCCATAGTAAAATCGCCCGCTATTTGGAGGAGATAATATAGGCTAATGATTATAGCGATTTCAGCGGTAATTACGGTCATATTGCTAGTAGTAGGGATACTCATGGTATTAAGGGTTCGGCAAAAGCAAAGGGAAGGAAAGCCAACGGAGCCCAACTATCGTGCCTTTTTCTTAATGGGCATTATCTGGGTTCCCCTGGGTATTGTCTCAATGGTTGTCTACTTTACATTGCAGATACCATTTTTTATCGGTATACCACTCCTGGCCATGGGTCTGATATATCTGATAATTGGTCTGACTAATCGAGATAAATGGAAGCAGAAGCGGTGAGGTTTCAGGAATCACTGGCTTTCCAATATCTTTTTCAGGCTCTCTCCCTCTTCCTTCATATGTTGTTTGGTACCTTCTAGCTGTCTCCTGCCAAGTTTTTTAAATAACGGGCCGGCCCTGAAACTACCGGTTGCGGTGAACACGCAACCCTTTTTACCCTTTGGTTCCATAATAAATTGATTTTTCGGCGCGAAAAGCGACAATGGGAAGGTAGGTCTATATTCAATCAGTCGGTTGGGCACCACCTTGGTGCAAACGAATTTCAGTTTATGCAGTCTACCGTGCAGATACTCTTCAAAATAGACGATTGAACCTTCCTGGAACGGTTCACCCTTTAACCATACGAATTCTACATGGTCGGGGTGCCAGGCCCGGTAATCCTTGGCAGTCTTGATGCCGGTGAAGAAGTTAAAGACCTTTTCTGGCGTTGCCTTGATTTCTATTGAATCTGTCAGGGTTATCATGTTGTTATTATCTCCGTACTGAAATATCGGGATGCAGGTTAACCCATAAATAGTAGTTGCCCGATGGCAGGTACCGGCTAGCCCTCACCTGTTTGACTTTCAAGCATATCCTTCATGGGTTTCCACTATTATTTAATATGATTTGGGTCATATTCCGTATTGCCCTTTCCATCGTATCATTAGTATAGATAATAACTACCCTGGTCTACAATTGCCAGTAGCGGGACAGATGAACTGATGAGTAATATAATAACACGCTTTATTAGTATGGCCTCTTTACTGGCTGTGTCAGTGTTGGTAATTACAGCTTGTGGTAATTCATCGGAGGATTTGCCCATGGAATACGTTACTGGTGACAAATTGGAGTATGCTACATTCGCTGGCGGATGCTTCTGGTGCCTGGAGCCCCCCTTTGAGGCAATCGATGGTGTCTATGAAGTGATAGCGGGTTATACCGGTGGCAAGACTGAGGACCCAACCTACGCAGAAGTATCATCAGGGACGACTGGTCATTTTGAAGCTGTTCAGATTAGCTACAACCCCGAGAAGGTATCATACGAGAAGCTGCTCGAGGTATATTGGAGGCAGATAGACCCGACGGATGCCGGTGGTCAGTTCGTTGACCGGGGGCCGCAGTACCGGTCGGCGATTTTTTACCATGACCAGGGGCAAAATGAATTAGCCGAAAAATCAAAACAGGAGCTGGAGGGGTCCGGCAAATATGATAAACCCATTGTGACCCAAATTCTGCCCTTTGCCAAATTTTACGCGGCTGAGGATTACCACCAAGACTACTATAAGAAGAGCTCAGGTAGATATGAGTTCTACAAACAGAATTCAGGCCGCGATGCATACCTGGAAGAAAAATAGCCGTGAAAGCTCACTTTGCCTGTCATTTTATGCTCAATCTGGCAGCAGAGGTGCTCCGCAATCTCTGTGAATAGGTCAGCAGCTTCTTCCTCAGCCTGATATTCTTAGGTGTTACTTCCACCAGTTCATCTCCATTCACAAAATCGATTGCCTGCTCCAGACTCATTTTCAGGGGTGGCGTCAGTTTGACGGCAATATCCGACGTGGACGACCGGATATTGGTCTTCTTCTTTTCCTTGCATACATTAACCGGAATGTCCTGCAGCCGTGGATTCAGTCCCACAATCATGCCTTCATAGACCTGGGTGCCGGGTTCGATGAAAGTCAGCCCGCGCCCCTGGACATTGTTCAGTCCATAGGTAATCGCTGAGCCTTGCTCCGAGGCGACCAGTACCCCGTTGCGGGTGGAGACAATTTCCCCCCGCCAGGGTTCATAGCCCATAAACACAGTATTCATGATACTCTCTCCGCGGGTGGAAGTGAGAAAAGAGCTGCGAAAACCAAGGCGACCCTTAGTAGGTATCTGAAACACCAGACGCACATTTTCCTGACCGTCATTTCGCATATCAATCATCTGGGCTTGCCGATTGCTCAGCATCTCAGTTAAAACCCCGATATATTCATCTCTGGTATCAATAGTAAGCACTTCTACCGGCTCAACAAGCTTGCCATCAATTAATTTGGTAATCACTTCCGGTTTCGAGATTTCGAATTCGTAGCCCTCCCGACGCATGGTCTCAATCAGGATGGCCAGGTGCAGTTCCCCTCTCCCCTTGACTAGGAAAGTGTCGGGTCTATCCGTATCCTGCACCCTGAGACTGAGATTTGTCTCCAGTTCTTTATAAAGCCGCGCCCGTAACTGCCGCGTGGTGCAAAAGCGTCCCTCCCGGCCAGCAAACGGCGAGGTGTTGACACCGAATGTCATCTCTATCGTCGGCTCGCCGATCTCGATGCGTGGCAGAGCTGCGGGCTGTTCCGGGCTGGCGATAGTGTCCCCGATGCTGACCTTTTCAATGCCAGTCACCGCGACAATGTCACCCGCCTCAGCCTGGTCTGCCTTCAAGCGTTTGAGTCCGAGATAGGTAAATACTTCGGCGACCTCATGATAATCCATATTTCCGTCAGCGTTCACCCTGACGACGG
>JBDRCY010000015.1:0-81597 GCA_043821265.1 Chloroflexota bacterium | reverse complement strand
GGGGACACCCCGTGTCGCCAACCGGTTGCTCAAGCGGGTGAGGGACTACGCGCAGGTAAAGGCGGATGGCGTGGCTAATAAATCAGTGGCCAGGGAGGCCTTAGCCAAGCTTGAGGTTGACCCTATAGGGCTGGATGAAATAGACCGCAAGGTACTGCGCACCATTATCGAGAAGTTTAGCGGGGGGCCGGTGGGACTGGAGACCATTGCCGCCGCCATCAGTGAGGAGTCGGATACCATAATGGAGGTCTATGAGCCCTACCTATTGCAGTTGGGTTTTCTGGAGCGTACCCCCCGGGGTAGGCTGGTTACCCCCTTGGCCTATGAGCACCTCGGTCTGCCCTATAACAGGGATAAAAACTCTCAACCGAGCCTGTGGCAGGTATCCTGAACCTGCCTTGTCGTTGTCATCCCCCTGTTTTTGCCCTTCATATATAGCTTAACCTGTGATTTAGGTAGTGGAGCACGGATAAACCCCTCGCCAGTAAAAGATTGGATATTGCTCTTCATGTATAATCTGCTCTGTGATTTAGGTAGTGGAGCACGGATATACCCCCAGCCATAAAAGTCTAGCCATTGCCCGGTATAAAATCTTAGCGGGATTTTAACATTTACCTGCTATTATTAAATCAGAAGCTATAAGAGAGGAGGTCAAACAGAGATGTTTAGGAGCAAGAGATTTATTGTTGCAGTGGTGTTAGCGGCCGTGATACTGGCCGGGAGCATTGGTGGGGCGGTCCTGGCTGCCGACAGCGGGGATGGCGACCAGCCGGCGTCGCGGCATGAAGCGATGCTGGGCCGGGTTAGTGAAATCTACGAACAGAATACCGGTGTCGCCCTCGACCTGGAAGCGCTCAAGGATGCCTTTGCCCAGGCACAGAGCGAGGGGCAGACCGAGGCCCTGCAAAACCGCCTTCGGAAATTGGTGGGAGAGGGCAGGATGACTCAGGAAGAGGCTGACGAGTACCAAAACTGGCAGGGGCAAAGGCCCGACGTTTCCGCTGGATTTGGCTTCATGGGTCGTGGGTTCCATGGCCGGGTTGGCATGCGCGGCTTCGGCGGCCTGTGCGCTTCCACAGAATAACGGACCAATCTGGCCAGGGCTTAGCTTTGGCCACCATGAGCGCGAGAGGGGGATGAACTTCCCCCTCTTCTTTATTCTGATGCGCGCTACTCCAGTAATAATAGGGCCACTAAAATTAACAATTCCTTAACATTTACGTTATACTATTAGGGACAGGAATAATGATTGAGGACTGAAGATGGCGGGTAAGAGGGTGTTGGTGGTGGACGATGACCGGAAGACGGTGGAATTGGTCAAGCTCTACCTGGACCGGGATGGCTACCGGGTACTTAGTGCTTATGACGGTATCGAGGCCCTGCGTCTGGCTCGGGAAGGCCATCCCGACCTCATCGTACTGGACCTCATGCTGCCCGGAATAGATGGTCTCGAAGTATGCCGCACTATCAGGGCCGAATCCGATGTGCCGATTGTTATGCTTACGGCCAGGACCACCGACCGGGACAAGCTGACTGGACTGGAGCTGGGTGCCGATGACTATGTGACTAAACCATTCAGCCCACGGGAGCTGGCGGCCCGGGTAAGGACGGTCTTGAGGCGCCTCCCCGGGGAGCGCGGCCCTGAGCAAATCAGCTGCGGCGAGCTCACCGTTAACTTTCTCCGGCATGAGGCATCTATGGCGGGCAGGCCGCTGAATCTCACGGCGGTTGAGTTCAAGCTGCTGGGAATCTTCGTCAGGGAACCGGGGCGGGTCTTCAGCCGGACTGAGCTTATTGAAAAGGCGCTGGGCTATGATTTCGAGGGCTTCGACCGCACTATCGATGTTCATATCCTGAACCTGCGACGGAAGCTGGAGCCGGACCCAGGTCATCCCCGGCATATAAAAACGGTATATGGGGCGGGGTACAAGTTCACGGGGGTAAAAAATGGTTCATAGCCTGCGCTTCCGTCTCCTGCTGGCCTTCACCATCGTGATACTGATTGCCGTCGGCGCGGTCTACTTCTTTGCCACCCAGACTACGGGGGGTGAAATCCGCCGCTTTGGCGAGCGCAGCGAGCAAGCACGCTTCAGCCGGGTGGGATTCGAGCTGTACCGCTTCTACCGTGAGCAGGGGGACTGGGAGGGGATTCAGCCCTATGTGGAGCGGTGGGGCAGCCTCTACGGACACCGGATTATACTGGTCGATTCCAGCGGCATGGTGGTCGCCGATTCTCAGGGAGAGCTATTGGGGGAGCAGTACCATCATGAGGCATCAGGTATGCGCTTATCACCGCCATGGATGATGCACTCGCCGGGGACCATCTATATCAGCACCTCCCCGGCGGCGGAATTCCCTTCGCCCTTAAGTCTCTCCCTGGCGATAAGCCGTTATCTTGTATGGGGCGCTCTACTGGCGATTGCCATTGCGCTCTTGCTCACCTTTTTCCTGTCGCGCCGTATCTTGGCGCCGGTAAGGGCCCTTACCGCTTCCGCCCGGCAGCTGGGGCGGGGGGACTTGTCGCACCGGGTACAGTTTAAGGACAAGGGTGAAATGGGGGAGCTGGCCCGGGCCTTTAACTCCATGGCGGGCGAACTGGAGCAGGTCGACCGGCTGCGACGCAACATGGTAGCCGATGCTGCCCACGAACTCAGGACCCCCCTGACCAATATCAGGGGCTACCTGGAGGCGGTCCGCGATGGGCTGAAGAAGCCGGATGAGGAGACCATTCGCTCCCTTGATGACGAGGCGACCCTGCTATCGCGGCTGGTTGACGACCTTCAGGAGCTGAGCCTGGCTGAAGCGGGCGAACTGAAGCTGGATTACCGGCTGCAAGGCATCGCCGGGTTAATCAGACAGGCGGTGGCTGCTAGGCAGGCCGTGGCGAAGGCAAAGGGGATATCCCTGTCCCTGGAGCTAGCGGATAAACTGCCCCCGGTAAATATTGACTCTCAGCGCATTAGTCAGGTATTGCTCAACCTGATCGAGAATGCGCTGGCCCATACTGCTAAGGGTGGTACCATTACCGTGACGGCTAAAGGGGAGGGCGCCTCGGTGGAGGTGGCTGTTAGCGATACCGGGGAGGGCATCCCCGCCGCCGACCTGCCCCATATCTTTGAGCGTTTCTACCGTGTAGATAAGTCCCGGGCCCGGGCTACCGGCGGCAGTGGCCTGGGTCTGACCATTGCCAAGCGTCTGGTTGAGGCTCATGGTGGCCGGATTGAGGCCCGGAGCGAACCGGGAAAGGGTAGCCGCTTTAGCTTCAATCTCCCGGTAGCACGGTAAATTGTCCCGGCGTTTGCCGGACTACATAACTATGCATAGATTCTTAACATTTTACGACCATACTAACCGATAACGGCAATAGACGAAATGGAGGCAGAGAGCGTGAAGAGAGCGGTAAAAGTATTACTGGTAGTCTTTATTATGGTGGGTCTGGCAGTTCCCCTGTTCGGCTGCGGCTCCGCAGCGGAGGAAGCCGATGGGGTGGAAAGCCAGGTGATAGCCGTAGAGCGCGGTGACTTGGTTATAGATATCAGCGCTAGCGGTAACTTGGGCTTGTCTTACTTGGAGGAGCTAGCTTTTGAGGTAGCCGGAACCGTGGTTGAGGTCTCAGTCGAAGAGGGTGACTCGGTCAAAGAGGGCCAAATGTTGGCTAAGCTGGATACCACTGAGTGGGATAAACAAATAAAGGCATTAGAGAAAAAGCTAATAGAAGCTGACCGTCAGGTTGCTGCCAAGGAATTTGCGGTACTCCAGGCTCAACTGGATGTACGGACAGCAGAATATAATTTGGGCCAGATAGATGAGGTCAAAGATGCCCAAGATGCCGTAGATAATGCTAAATTAGATTTAGAGATTATCCTGAAGGTGCAATTGGGCACATATGGAGGAGGATTGCTAACCGACTTCTCTTACTGGAGCCAGTTAGAGGCTAACGCTAGGCAACAAATAACTCAATCTCAGGAAGACCTGCAAGATATACTAGACGGTAGCAGCATTCAATTATCAAGCGATGTGGCGCTACAAGTGGCCAAAAGTCAACTACAGGTTGAGCAAAGTCGGATCAAATTGGAGGACGCTGAGACAGCTGTGGACGACGCCAAGCAAGTGGTTGAAGATGCACAGAGTGACTTTGATGAAGCGAGGAGTCTCAGCCCTATCATTAAAGCTCCCTTCGATGGCTTTATTACTAAAATCAACGCAAGTGGAGGAGATGAAGTGCTCAAGGGCACCGTGGCTATGGATATTGCCGACCCAAACAAATTTGAAGCGTATATTTTGGTGAATGAGATGGACATATCGCAGGTACAAATTGGAGCTGATGCCCAGGTGCAGGTGGATTCCCTATCAGGGTTAACAATTCCGGCTGAGGTTACCTATATTGCGCCCAGGGCTACCATTCAGTCGGGCGTGGTGAACTACCGGGTGAAGGTGGAGCTGAAGTCGCTGGAGTCTATCCAGCAGGAACGGCAGGAGACCAGGCAGGGGGCGTCTGCCGATATGGCTGCCGGCGAGCTTCCCGAGCGGCTAAAACAGGCCATTGAGGAGGGCCGTATTACCCCGGAGCAGGCTGACGCGATAAGACAGCGAATACAGGAGGGAGGAGGACTGCCGGGAGGGGGACTGACGGGAGGAGGACCGCCGGGAGGACAGCCGGGTGCTCAGCCGGCACAGAGGCCGGCGGTGACGCCTAGTGACTTTCAGCTCAGGGAGGGCCTTACCGTCACCGTTGCCATAGTGTTTCAGCAGAAGCAGGGTGTGCTGCTGGTGCCCAACAAGGCGATTAAGAGCCAGGATGGGGTGACCTATGTCGAGGTGTGGCAGGACGGAGCTAGCCAGCAGCGGGCGGTAAAGACCGGTATCAGCAACTGGCAGTCCACCGAGGTAATCGAGGGTCTTAGCGAAGGCGAAGAGATAGTGATTCCTGGTAGCGCCACGTCGGCTACTACACAATCAAGCTCCAGTGGAGGGTTTGTACCGGGCATGGGAAGGATGCTGCGATGATTCGGCTAAAGGATATAACCAAGGTCTATCCCATGGGCAAGAGGGAGCTCACCGTGCTCCGTGGTGTCACCGTCAGTATCGATGATGGCGAACTGGTGGCCATCATGGGGCCCTCCGGCTCGGGCAAGACGACCATGCTTAACCTTATCGGTTGCCTGGACAGGCCGACGTCGGGCAGCTACTATCTGGATGAGAAAGAGGTCAGCCGCTTTACCAGCGGTGAGCTGGCCCGGGTCAGGGGCCAGCAGATTGGCTTTGTCTTTCAGACCTTTAATCTCCTGCCCCGGCTCTCGGCCCTGGCCAATGTTGAGCTGGGCTTAAGGTATTCCGGGGGTGGTGACCGTAAGCGGGCTATGGAGGCACTATCTAGGGTCGGGCTGGCCGACCGGGCCAGCCATCGCCCCACCGAGCTTTCTGGTGGAGAGCAGCAGCGGGTGGCCATCGCCCGGGCCCTGGTGAAAAACCCGCCCCTGATTCTGGCTGACGAGCCTACCGGCAACCTGGACAGCCACTCCGGCGAGGAGATAATCTCTATCCTCACCTCCCTGCATGCCGAGCAGGGCATTACCCTGCTCATGATAACCCATGACCCCAACATTGCTCATTACTGCCAGCGTATCATTCATTTCAAGGATGGCCAGGTAGTGGCGGAGGAGGCGGGATGAAGAAGTGGTTTGAACCGATATCTACCGCCTGGGTGGGCATAGTCACCCATAAGCTGCGCAGTTTTCTGACCATCCTGGGCATCGTCATCGGCGTGGCTGCCGTGATTGTCCTGATGTCCATCGGCCGGGGCGCTGAGGCCGACATCATCTCCCGTATCGAGACTCTCGGATCCGACCTGATTCAGATTCGCGCGGGGTCGAGTACCTTCGGGGGCGTGAGGGGGGCCGGCGGCAGTGCCAATACCCTCACCCTGGAGGATGCTGAGGCCATAGGTGAGGAGACCCCCTACATAGCTGCCGTGGCCCCTTCCTATTCGAGGTCGCTCCAGCTGGTCGTCGGTGCCCAGAACATGAATGCCTCGGTGACCGGGGTAACCCCGGAGTATGCCCGGGTATACGACCTGGGGCTGGCTGACGGTGATTTCATCTCCGAGTATGATTACCAGCGCCGCATGAGGGTAGCCGTGATCGGTGCCAATGTCGCGGAGACCCTGTTCGAGGGTGCTGACCCGATAGGGCAGCTGATGCGGATGGGGACTATCATTGTCCGGGTTGTGGGCGTATTGGAGAGCCGGGAGAGGATGATGATTATGGGCTCTACCGATGATGCTGTTTATGTCCCGTTGACTGTCCTTCAGCAGACGGTGGCCCAGTCGCGGACCACCAGCGGCGAGCTGGTGGTAAGCTCCATAGCGCTGACGGTAAGCGACGAGGAGCAGGCGAGTTATGTTGTCGACGAGCTGACCGGGCTGCTGCGCTCCCGCCACCAGCTTGCCGTCGATGCCGATGACGACTTCAGGATTACCTCCGTGGGGGAGATAGCCAGCACCATCTCGGAGACGATAGGCACGATGACCCTCCTGCTGGGGGCTATCGCCGCCATCTCGCTCCTGGTGGGCGGTATCGGGGTGATGAACATCATGCTGGTCTCGGTACTGGAGAGGACCAGGGAGATAGGCATCCGTAAGGCACTGGGGGCCAGGGAGCGGGATATCTGGGGGCAGTTCCTTATCGAGGCGGCCTTCCTGTCCTTAAGCGGTGGCGTCATCGGTGTTATCGTGGGCTGGGTAATCTCGACGGTTGTCTCCAATATGGAAGTGATGACGACGGTGGTCTCCCCCGATATAATCATCCTGGCCGTTTCGGTATCGGTGGCTATTGGCCTGTTCTTTGGCTTCTATCCCGCCTGGAACGCCTCTCGTCTCGACCCTATCCAGGCACTCCGCGCTGAGTAGCAGGCGTGCCGGAGCCGAGGTGGTGTGTTACAATACCACTAAACTATTATGGGGGTGGAGACTTGCCTTGCTACTTGCGCTTGATGCGCCGGGGAGACGTGGTCCAGGTAACTGAAATCGACCATGAGGCCTTCCCCACTGGCTGGCCGCCGCCCAACTATCATCGCGAGATGGAAAACCGGCTGGCGCATTATGTGGTGGCCTGTAGTGACGAGCGGCAGGCTGAGGCGCCCCCGGTAGCATCGAAGAGAGGCTTCAGCCGGCTGGCCTCGGTGCTGGGAGGTCTATTCAGCTATAACCGGTGGGTCGGCGACGGGGTTCCGCCGACCAAAGAGCTCATTGTTGGCTTTGCCGGCTTCTGGATTATGGCTGACGAGGCGCATATTATAAGTATCGCGGTGCGCAGCGAGTACCTGCGCCAGGGGATGGGGGAGCTACTGCTCATCGCGCTTATTGACCTGGCTGTGGAGCTAGGGGCCAGTATGATTACGCTGGAGGTCCGTGTCTCCAATACGGCGGCGCAGCAGCTCTATTATAAGTATGGCTTTATCCAGGTAGGGCGGCGCCGTGCTTACTACGTCGATAACCGGGAAGACGCTTTGATTATGTCGACGGAGGATATTCACTCGTCCTCGTTTAAGGCGTGTTTGGACCGGCAGCGGCAGGCCTACTGCACCAGGTCGGGGATAACCGATTTTCTGATTATCCGCTGAGGATAGCTAAAGAGGGTTCCGCTACCCTTCACCGGGCCCTTGTGTTTGGCTATGTCCCTATAAAGAATTTATCCTCCCCGGTGCCGGGGAGGATAAAAGGGATACGGTAATGAAAGGTTTTTTATAAGCCTTTATTGGTGATATAGGTGGCCAGGTCGCCCAGCCGGCAGCTGTAAGCCCATTCGTTGTCGTACCAGGAGAGCACCTTTATCATGTTGCCGGCGATGACCATGGTGCTCAACCCATCGACGATGGAGCTGGCGGGATTACCCTTGAAGTCCAGGCCGACCAGCGGCTCCTCGCAGTACTCCATTATTCCCTTGAGGCTGCTTTCGGCGGCGGCCTTTAGAATCTGGTTAATCTCTTCGACGGTGGCCTCTTTCTCCAGGTTGGCGACGAAATCAACTATGGACACGCTGGCTACGGGGACCCGGAAGGCCATTCCGTCCAGCCGGCCTTCCAGTTCCGGGATGACCTTGGTTACCGCCTTGGCCGCCCCGGTGGTAGTGGGGATAATGTTCTGGGCCGCCGCCCGGGACCGGCGCAGGTCTTTGTGGTACATATCCAGCAGCCTCTGGTCATTGGTATAGGCATGAATGGTGGTCATTAGTCCCTTGCTTACGCCAAAGTTTTCCTGAAGCACCTTGACTACCGGGGCGATACAGTTGGTGGTGCAGGAGGCATTGGATATGACGTTGTGCTGCTTCGGGTCATATCTTCCTTCGTTAACGCCGAGGACGACGGTGAAGTCCTCATTCTTGGCCGGGGCGGAAATCAGCACCTTTTTGACGCTGCCCCGGCGGTGGGCGGCTGCCTTGGTGGCATCGGTAAAGAGCCCCGTTGATTCTATTACTATGTCTACGCCGTAGTCCGACCAGGGAATCTGGCCCGGGTCGCGTTCCGAGAGTACCTTTACCTCTTTACCGTCGACCAGGATGGCATCGTCGGTGGCCTTTACCTCGCCCGGGTAGAGACCGTAGACGCTGTCCCGTTTCAGCAAATGGGCATTCGTTTTGGTATCCGTCAGGTCGTTGATGGCTGCCACCTCCAGTTGCCCGCAGTGGCGCTTATTAATTGACCTGAAGGTCAGTCTGCCGATACGTCCGAAGCCGTTAATCCCGATTCTGGTCGCCATTTATAAAGACCTCCTTTTCGCCTTCTCTTACTCCCTATCTATAATAACCAATTCAGGGCACTTTATTCAATGTATAGTGGTCATAATTTTTGTTCAGGTGGTTTTTTCTTAATCGTGGAATAGCTCGCAGGGGCAGGTATCGGGGCTTGCCCCAGGCGTCTTTGAGGAATCTGGCTCCGGTGCCGGTATCACTGGCCAGAATCAGGTGATAGAAGGGGTGGCTTATGGGGGAGACGGGCTTTAAATCGGCAACATTATGGTAGCCCAGCCCCTTCAGCCCGGCCTTGAACAGCTTGACCAGTCTATCCCGGGCTTCGTCCAGGCCTATCCGGTTCTGGGCGCGCTGCTTGCAAATCTCCTCCCACAGCTGGTTTCCGTAGAACTTGGTGATGGCGGCCTTACTTGCCGGGCGCATCAGGTTACGGATGAGGGCCATTTCCAGCGGGAAGACTATCAGCAGCTCCATCTTGTTGCCCTGCCAGTCCGTCCCGTGAGCGGCCAGTTGCGTAAGCGTGGACCAGTGCAGTTTCCGGTAGCCGGTGTGGTCGATGAAGGCGAAGGTGGAGGCGGTGCGGGGGATGAGGTCAAAGACCCGGCGGATGACCCTCTGGGTGTTGGGGCTGCCGATTATTATCTCGATATCGCTGTTGTGCGCTGCGGTCAGTGCCTTCAGGCTCTCGGCCTCCTTAGCATTTTTGACCACGAATATGTACCTACTGAACCTGGGCTCGGTTTTCAGCGCCCTTGGTGCCGCGCCTTCGATACAGCAGTCGGTGCCCCGGCACAGGCAGCTGCCGCTGTCGGCATAGAGCTCCAGGTAGCAGGGCCGGGCTTTCCTCTGTGCTTTGGCGTAGGCGGCGATGTACTCGGAGAAGCACTCCAGTTGATGGCAAGTCCATTTGCTGATGGGTCGGGCGGTTTCCTCCGCTATGTCGGGCATCTTCATCTTGCTCTACCTGCCTTCTCGGCGCTATCACTAGGTGGCCTGATAGTATATTACACTATCCCGGACGGATTTGCTTACTTTTCTCTGGTGTCTCATCGCCTCCAGGTGGGCCAGGGTCTCCGTTATCGCCATGCGCTTGTCCCACGGCGACAGCCTGTTCCAGCCGAGTCCCCCGGTATCCTGCTTCCAGATAACCGAGGTGGCTATCCCGTAGGCTGTTTTCGACTCGCCCTTTATACTCTCCAGGATTTGTGAGTTCCGTTGCCGGTGATGTTGGATAATCTCGTCAATCCTCTGGCGGGTATTGCTGAAGGTGTGCTCATGTCCGGGCAGGACGAGTGCGATATCCAGCTTTCTTATTTCGTTGAGTGAGGCCAGATAGTCGCCCAGGGGATTGGCACTGGACTGGGGGTGGCGGCTGATGTTGGGGGTGATATTGGGCAGGATGTGGTCTCCGGAGAGCAGAATCTTTTGTCTTGGCTCATACAGGGCTATATGCCCTCGCGAATGGCCCGGTGTCCATATCACCTGGAAGTGGAAGTCGCCGCTTGAGATTATCTCGCCGCCGCGGAGGTTGATATCGGGCGAGGAGGGTATGACGAATTTCTTTAACTTCATGGAGGCGGTGGGCAGGTAGGTAAGCTCGTCGGCTGGCGTGCCGTTAGCGCTTAACCAATCGGCTATCTGCTTTAGGAGTTTATCCGGATTTACGTACCTGGATTCAATAAAGCCCTTCTCCAGGTGGTGCAGGGCCAGCGTGCCCCGGGAGAGCTGTCTCAGCCCGCCGGCCAGGCCGTAATGGTCGGGGTGAACGTGGGTGACCACTATCTGGGAGATATCCTCCCGTTTAACGCCAATCTCGACCAGCTGCTTTTTTAACGAGTCGAAAGACTCCTCGCTGTTCCAGCCGGTGTCAACCAGGAGATGCCCCTTATTCCCCCTGACCAGGTAGGCATTAACGTAGGCCAGGGGGCTGACCGGTATGGCTACCCTGAGCTGGTAAATGCCCGGTATAATTTCGGTCATCTAGTCTCTTTTCAAATGATGGAATGCTCCCAATCCGGCAAAGCGGGCACTGGTGCCCAGCTCGTCTTCAATCCTGAGGAGCCGGTTGTACTTGGCGGTGCGCTCCGAGCGGCAGGGGGCGCCGGTCTTGATAAGGCCGGCATTCAGCCCTACCGCCAGGTCGGCTATGGTGGTATCCTCGGTCTCACCGGAGCGGTGGCTGATGATGGTGGTCCAGCCGGCCTGCTGCGCCATCTCGATGGCGGCAATGGTTTCGGTGAGCGTGCCGATTTGGTTGAGCTTGATGAGTATGGAATTGGACGCCCCAAGCTCGATGCCCCGGCCCAGGCGGCTGGTATTGGTAGTATAGAGGTCGTCGCCGACGAGCTCGATTCTATCGCCCAGCTGGGCGGTGAGTCGTTGCCAGCCGTCCCAGTCGTCCTCGGCCAGCCCGTCCTCGATGCTGATAATGGGGTAGTCCGTTACCCATTTGACATAATAATCAACCATCTCCGGGCTGCTGAGCCTGGAGCCTTCCCGGGACAGGGTGTATTGGCCGTCTTCATAAAATTCGCTGGCGGCGGGGTCCAGGGCGATAAAGCAGTCTTGGCCCGGCTTATGGCCCGCTTTTTCGATAGCCTGCAGGATGAGTTCTACCGCCTCCTGGTTCGAGGGTAAGGACGGGGCGAAGCCGCCCTCGTCGCCGACATTGGTATTTAGGCCTTTACCCGTAAGTACAGTCTTGAGGGCCTGATAGACCTCGGCGCCCATGCGCAGGGCCTGGCTAAAGCTGGTGGCGCCCGCGGGCACTACCATAAATTCCTGGAGGTCGGTGGAGTCGGCGGCGTGCTTGCCGCCATTTAAGATATTCATCATCGGCACCGGTAGTGTATTGGCCGCCGTCCCGCCCAGGTAGCGGTAGAGGGACATACCCTTGAGCTTAGCGGCAGCGTGGGCTGCTGCCAGGGATACCCCCAGGATGGCGTTGGCCCCCAGTCTCGACTTGTTATGGCTGCCGTCAAGCTCGATTAGCCTACGGTCGATGGCTGCCTGTTCGGTGGCGGACATGCCGGTGACGGCGGCGGCGATATCCAGATTAACATGGGCTACCGCTTTGAGTACTCCCCGACCGTCGAATCGGGACCGGTCGCCGTCGCGCAGCTCTACCGCCTCGTATTTACCGGTGCTGGCCCCGGAGGGCACACTGGCCCGGCCTGTGGTGCCGTCATCCAGCCATACCTCGGCTTCCAGCGTGGGCCGGCCCCGGGAGTCCAGGATTTCTCTGGCTTTGACAGTCTCGATGGTGGACATTTCTACCCCTTTGACTCAAGATAATTTAATTCAGGCTTCGTCGGCGATAAGGCCGAGGGCCGTCTCTACCGCTTCGGCGGCGTCTTCCGCCCGGATAATGGAGTTGTCTTCCTTCTTGTTTTTAGCGATGGACCAGGTGGCGAGGCCGATAACGGGAATACCGCTCTGGAGGGCATGGCTTATCTCGGAGAGGGTGCCGTAGCTGCCCCCCACCGCGATAACCGCCCGGGCCGATTTGACCACGGCCACGTTTCGGGCATAGCCGATGCCGGTGACGATGGGAAGGTGGACATAGGGGTTGGCCGCGCGGCGGTTTTCCCCGGGCAGGATGCCGATGGTCAGGCCACCCTCCGCACTGGCTCCCTTGCAGGCGGCTTCCATCACCCCGCCCAGCCCGCCACAGACCAGGACGGCTCCCCTCCGGGCGAGCTGGCGGCCTACCTCCTCTCGGCCAGCCGGGCTTCCTTGTCTGATGGCTGGCTGCCGCCGATAACGGCTATCAGTTTCTTCTCTGTGCTCATATTCGCTACCGTTAATTAGTTGGCTATGGGGATTATAGCACCGGGTCGGGTAACTGGCAAAGAGTAAATAGCCGGGTTCCCCCGGCCAGCCGGTAGGGGTGAGGTGGTAGAGGCCCGCTTAGTTATAGCGGTTCATAGCTGCCGCCGTGCCCTCGGTGAGCAGGCAGTAGATGGCGTCGCTCACCCGGGGTATGACCTGGTGCAGGGCCTTCTTTTCCCCGGGGGTGAAATCGCTCAAGACGTAGTTGATAATGGCGGCCTCGCTGTCCCCGGTATCCTCGTTGCCCTGGGGCCGTCCGATACCCACGCGAATGCGGGTAAAGTCCGGGCTGTTAAGCCAGCTGATGATGGAGGCAATGCCCTGATGCCCGCCGGAGCCGCTGCCGCGGGAGATGCGGATTTTGCCCGGGGGGAGGTCGAGGTCATCGTGGATGACGAGGAGGCTATCGGGTTCGATGCCGAATTTATCGACCAGCCGGCTCACCGATTGTCCGCTCAGGTTCATATAGGTCTGCGGCCGGGCCAGCACCACCGGGCTTTGGGTCACCTTGCCGGTGCCGATGCGGGCCTGGCATTTTTTACTGTCGAATTTGATGCCCTGCTTTCGGGCGAAATGCCTCAGGCAGATAAAGCCGATATTATGGCGGTTATGGGCGTAACTAAGCCCCGGGTTACCCAGACCCACGATTAATTTCATGCTAACCCTTCCCCCCGAGGAGGCGGAGCAGCCCGGCTTCGTTGAGCTGCTCGACGCCCATCTCCCGGGCGCGGGCCAGTTTTGAGCCGGGGTCGGCACCCGCCACCAGGTAGTCGGTTTTCCGGGTGACGGTGCTTTTGGCGGCGCCCCCCAGGTCTCTTATCCTGGCCTCGGCCTCTTCCCGGCTTAAGGTCTCCAGTCGGCCGGTGATGACGAACTCCTGTCCGGCCAGGGGCAGCTCTGAGGCCTTGGTAATCTCCTTCTCTAACCTGACCCCGGCCTGCCGCAGCCTTTTAATGATATTGCGGTTCTCCTCCTGGCCGAAGAAGGTGCTGATACTATCGGCGCTCTTGGGGCCGATAGTGGCGATGGACAGGAGTCTCTCCCGGGAGGCGCTGGCCAGCTCATCGAGGCCACTGAATTCTCTGGCCAGGATTTCCGCCGTCTCCCCGCCCACATGGCGGATGCCCAGGGCGAAGATAATTCGGGCGAGCGGGCGGTCTTTGCTGCTATCTATGGCGGCTATGATATTGGCGGCGCTCTTTTCCCCCATCCCCCCGATTTCAGCCAGCTTCTCTTCTGGCAGGTAGTATAGGTCGGCGATGTCCTTGGCCAGGCCTTCGTCGAGAAGCATGGCGCTCAGGTTCTCGCCGATGCCCCTGATATCCATGGCCCCCCGGGAGACGAAGTGCTCCAGTCGCTGGCTTCTCTGGGCGGGACAGGCGGCATTGGAGCAGTAATACATGACCTCGCCTTCCGGCTTAAAGATGCCGGAGCCGCATACCGGGCATGCCGGGCGCTGCTTTTCCTCATCGAACAGCTTCTCTTCCAGGTTGAATACCTTTTCCCGTCCGCTGCGTTTGCCGGTGACCGGCCCCACCACTTCCGGTATCACCTCGCCGGCCCGCTGGATGATAACCGTATCCCTTTCGCGGATGTCCTTGCGCCTGATGTCGTCTTCGTTGTGCAGGGCGGCATGTTTAATGGTTACTCCGCCCACCGTGACCGGTTCCAGTACCGCGTAGGGGTTGAGGGTGCCAGTCCGGCCCACACTTATTTCAATGCTCTTAAGGGTGGTGGTCCCCTGTATGGCGGGGAACTTATAGGCGATGGACCAGCGGGGCTCACGGCCGACGTCGCCCAGCTGCTTTTGCCGTGTGATGGAGTCCACCTTGACCACGATGCCGTCGGCCTCGTAGGGCAGGCTCTCCCTCTTCTCCACCCAGGTCTGGTAGTACTCTTCGGCCTCCTCGATGGTATTTAGACGCCGGTTATGGGGGTTTATCTTAAAACCGAGGGATTTTAAATATTGTAATGTCTCCCAGTGGGTGGGGGGTACTGCTTTACCTTCGGCGTAGCCCAGGCCGTAGATATAGATGTCCAGCGGGCGTTGGGCGGTGATGCGGGAGTCGAGCTGGCGTAACGAGCCGGCAGCGGCGTTGCGGGGGTTGGCGAACTGGGGCAGTCCTTTATCGGCTCGCTCCCGGTTCAACCGGTGGAAACCGGCCTTGGATAGGAAGACCTCGCCGCGCACCTCGAACCGTGGCGGTGCCTCGCCGGGTACGGACAGGGGTATGCTCCTGATGGTCCTCAGGTTCTGGGTGATATTCTCGCCGCGGAGGCCGTCACCCCGGGTGGCGCCGGTGGCTAGCTGCCCATCAACATAGGTCAGCGCCACGGCCAGCCCGTCCATCTTGTGCTCGCCGACCAGGCCGAATGGCTGCTGGGAGATTAGCCTGGCGGTGCGCTTGTGCCAGGCTAATAGGTCCTCTCGGGAGAAGACGTTGCCCAGGGATAACAGGGGGTAGCGGTGTTCCACTACGCCGAAGGCCTCCACCGGGGCGGCACCGACCCGCTGGGTGGGGGAGTCCGGGGTTAAAAACTGGGGGTATGCGGCCTCCAGTTCGCTTAACTCCCGCATCAGCCCGTCATATTCGGCGTCGCTAATCTCGGGGTTGTCCAGCACGTAGTAGAGATTATTATGGCGGTTGAGGCTTCTCCGGAGGGCCTCTATCCTCTGCTTAACTTCGTCAATATCCGTCATGTTAGTGTACGCTGAAACGCCTTTATGACCTAAGTATAGCATAGTCGTCGGGCGCACAGAATAAGCCGGTGTATTATGCCGGTAGGCTAAAATCTGGCGCTCCCATAGCCGTTAAACTTGCCCCCTCCTCTCTTCATACGGTAAACTAAGGTGATTTGATGAACCCTGCTATATTCCATAGGCAAAGGACGGGATAACTGTGGCTGAGATTCGCCCCTTTCCCGGCATTCACTATAATCCGCTCTTGGTTGAGGACTTATCTAAGGTTATCTGCCCCCCATACGATATTATCCCACCGGCAATGGAGCAGGAGCTTCGCGAGCGCAGCCCGTATAATTTCGTCCGGGTGGAGTATGGCCGGCAGTTGCCTCAGGATACGTCGGAGGACAATAAATATACCCGTTCGGCGCTTACCCTGAAGGGTTGGCTCGAGCAGGGTATGGTGGTGGTCGATGAGGGGCCGGCCATCTACATCCACGACCACTATTATAGTTATCAGGGCAGGCAGTACCGGCGCCGGGGTATGACTGTGAGTGTTCGCCTGGAGGAATGGGATAAGATGGTGGTTCGTCCCCATGAGGCTACCCTGGCCCAGCCTAGGAGCGACCGCTTGAACCTGCTGTGGGCGCTGGGGGTCAATACCAGCCCCATTATGGCCCTCTTTGCCGACAGTGAGCAGAAAATCGCGGCGCTGCTGGCACTCAAGGAGAGGGATAGGCCGGTACTTGCTTTGAGCGAGGCCGGCGGGGAGCGTCACGAGGTCCGGGCTATTACCGAGCCGGAGATTATCGCCCGGATAAGTGCTTGCCTGGCGGACCAGCCGGTCTATATTGCCGATGGCCATCACCGTTATGAAAGTGCTCTGACTTATCAGCGTGAGCGGCGCGCCGGTGCCGCATCACCGTCGGAGGATGAGGCCTATAATTTCGTGATGATGACGCTGGTGGACTTTGCCGACCCTGGGCTGGTGGTGCTGCCCCCGCATCGCCTGGTTCGTGGTATATCGCGGGCCAACCTGGCAGAACTGGCCGGTAAGTTAGGGCAGTTATTCGATGTGGAGGAGCTGCCTCTGGAGACGGCTGGCGTCTGGCAGCGAGTTGGCCAGTGGCTGAGCGGTGAAGGAGACCGGGTTAAACTGGCCATTCTGGGCCTGGTGCCGGGGCAGGTTCTGACGCTGGCGCTGCGTGACCGGGCCACTGTCAGCCAGATAATACCCTATTTTCATTCCGAGCAGTACAAGAGTCTGGATGTAAGTATCATCGACCATGTTATCCTGGAGGAGTTTCTGGGGCTCGACCGCAGCCGCCAGGGCGAGGCACTCCTGGCCTATAACGCTGATAGCCAGGATGCGGTGAGCCGGGTGATGGATGGGGAATACCAGCTGGCCTTTCTCCTGAGTCCGGTTAAGGTGGGAGTGATAAAGGCGATGGCCGATACCGGGGAGCGGATGCCCGGCAAGTCCACCTATTTCCATCCCAAGCTGCCGGCGGGGCTGGTCTTCAGTCGGGTGGGGTAGGGACTACGGCTATCACTTCCGTTTTCTTTACGGCTTTACTATTTTAGCGCTATAGACGTCGGGAAGGGCCAGTATTTCCTGGAGCTGCTTTTCCGGTAGAGGCTCGTCCAGGGCCAGCACCATTAGAGCCTCTCCCCTGGCCTTGAGTCGGCTCAGGTGCATGTAGCTGATATTGATATCGGCATCGCCGGTTATCTTGCCCACGGCGCCGATAAGCCCGGGACGGTCACGGTGATGGCTGAACAGGAAATAGCCACCGGTGGGCACGATGTCAATCCAGTAGTCATTGACCTTAACGATATGTGATTCCCCACGCATTACCGTTCCCGCCACCGTGGTGGCCCCGGCAGTGGTGGTCACCTCCATGGTAATCAGGCTGCTGTAGTTTTCGCAGGTGGTCTCCTTCTGTTCCACTACGGTGAGTCCCCGCTGGGCAGCTACCAGGTTGGCGTTAACCAGGTTGACGCGCTCCTCGCTTATCTCATTGAGCAGCCCACCCAGGACGGTTGCCTTGATGGCATTGGTGTCATAGTTGGCAATCTCGCCGTCGTACTTGATGCGGATGGCGCTGGCCTGTCCTTCGGCCAGCTGGGAGGCCAGCTTGCCCACGATTGAGGCGGTATTGATAAAGGGGGCCAGTACCGGCAGGACTTCGGCGGAGATGAACGGGGCGTTGACGGTATGTCGGGCCGGGTGTCCCTGGAGTACCTCGATTACCTCCCGGGCTATTTCCTTGGCGGCGGCAGCCTGGGCCTCGCTGGTGGAGGCCCCTAGGTGTGGGGTGACGATAATGTTGTTCTCGGCGAACAGGATGCTCTCGGTAGTTGGCTCGGTGGTGAAGACGTCTATGGCGGCACCGGCGATTCTCTTCTCTCTTATGGCCGTGGTCAGGGCCTCTTCATCGATTAGCCCGCCCCGGGCGCAGTTAATCAGGCGTAGCGTTGGCTTGACCAGTTTAAGCTCCTTGGCGCCGATTAGCCCCTTCGTCGATTCGGTCAGTGGCAGGTGGAGGGTGATGAAGTCCGATTCCTTGAGCAGTTGCTTTAGGGAAACAATCTCTACCTGCAGGTTACGGGCATGGTCGGTGGCAATGAAAGGGTCATAGGCCAGCAGGTTCATGCCCAGTCCCCGGGTGCGTCTGGCTACCTCGGAACCGACATTGCCCAGGCCGATAATACCCAGCGTCTTTTCCCTTATCTCGGTGCCCATAAACTCTTTGCGCTGCCATACCCCGGACTTGAGCATGGCGTTGGCCTGGGGGATATTACGGGCCAGGGAGAGCATGAGGGCGATGGCATGCTCCGCAGCCGAGATAATATTGCCGCTGGGGGCATTGACCACGACAATGCCTCGTCTGGTCGCCTCGTCAATATCGATATTGTCCACGCCCACGCCGGCCCGGCCAATTACCTGTAGCTTATTGCCGGCGGCTATCACCTGGGCTGAGACCTGCGTTTGGCTGCGCACTATCAGGGCTTCGTAATCACCGATAGTGGCGACGAGTTCGGCTGGCCCGAGCCCCGGCTTTATATCTACCTGGGCGTGGCTGCGCAGGAACTCAATGCCCTCATCGGAGATAGAATCGGCTATCAGGATTTTCATTGTTTATACCCCGCCTTGGGTAGCGCTACTTTCAGTGCCGCTATTACCAGCTTGATGTCCTCTTCGGTTACCCATCCCAGGTGGCCGATACGGAATATCTGGCCGTCCAATTTCTGCTGCCCGCCGCTGAGCACGATGTGGTGCTCTTCCCTCATGATTCTAAGCATTCTCTTAATGTCCAGCCCGTCGGGAACCCTGACGGCGGTGACCGTGTTAGAGGCATATTTTTCGTCGGCGAAAAGGGATAACCCCAGCGATTTTACCCCGTCCCGGGCTGCCTGGCTAATCCGGGCATGCCGGGCGAGGATATGGGGTAGACCCTCCGCCAGCATCATGGTAAGCGACTGGGATAGTGCGAATATGGGGGTAATCGATGGCGTCCAGGGCGTTTGACCCTTTTCCAGGTAGCTTCTGGCCCGGGTGAAGTCCCAGTAGAAACGGGGCATTTTAGCCTCGGCATGTGCCTGCCAGGCCCGGGGGCTTACCGCCACCATGGCCACACCGGGGGGCGCCATCCACCCCTTCTGGGAGCCGGTAACGATAACATCGCAAAGCCATTCGTCCATGGGAAGGTTGATGGAGCCGATACTGCTGATGGCGTCCACCAGCAGCAATGTACCGAGTTCCTTTACCACCGAGCTGATGTGGGCCAGGTCATTGGTGACGCCGGTGGAGGTCTCGTTATGGGTGAGAAGCACCGCCTTGATTTGGGGCCTGTCCCGGAGGGCCTGGCGCACGGCATCGGCATCGGCAGCGGTGCCCCATTCAAAGTGCAGGGGTATTACCTCGGCGCCAAAATGCTCGGCGATGGTGGCAAAGCGTTCCCCGAAAACGCCGATGGATACCGATAATACCTGGTCTCCCGGGGATAGGGTATTAACGATGGCGGCCTCCAGGCCACCGGTTCCCGAGCCGGTGAGCACGAAAATATCGTTCTGGGTCTGAAACAGCTGTTTCAGGTCGGCTATTACTCCCCTCAGTATCTGCTGAAATTCCTCACCCCGGTGACTTATCATCTGCCGGCCCATTATCTTGAGGACCTCATCGGGTAAGGGGGTAGGCCCGGGAATACGTAGCTCCATTTCTTTCTCCTTTACTCGCCTCGTCCAGAAGAATCAATCACCCTGGCGAAGTGCCGTCGGCCGACACTTATAATATTACCACTTTTGACGGGGTCTGACTTGCCCGATACCCTTTTACCGTCTATCTTCACCGCTCCCTGACTGATTAGGCGGGCGGCTTCGCTGGCGCTACCGGCCAGGTTGGTTTGTACCAGTATATCCCGAATACTATTGGAGGTGCTCAAGGAAACCCGGTATTCTGCTATTTCCTGGGGCAGTTCCTTTTTTTGAAATACCCGGTTAAAGTGCTCTTCGGCCCCTTCGGCTGCCTTACGGTCATGGAGCTGTATGATAATCTCCCTGGCCAGGCGCTTCTTGAGTAACATGGGATTGGTGGTCCCATCCTCTAATTCATGCTTAAATTCAGCCAGTTCCTCATCGGGGGCGTCGGTTACCAGCTCGAAATATTGCAGGATGAGGCTATCGGGGATGGACATCACCTTGCCGTATATTTCTTGGGGCGGCTCGGCAACGCCGATGTAGTTACCCAGTGATTTACTCATCTTCTGAGAGCCATCGGTGCCGATGAGCAGGGGAACCAGGAAGATTTGCTGGGGGGTTTGGCCCGCCGTGGATTGCAGCTCCCGGCCCACCAGCAAATTGAATTTCTGGTCGGTGCCCCCGAATTCGACGTCGGCCTTTACGGCTACCGAGTCATAGGCTTGAAGCAGGGGGTATAATAGCTCGGTCACGGCGATGGGACGTCCTGCGGTGTAGCGGTTGCTGAAGTCCTCGCGGGCCAGCAGTTGGGCTACGGTGAACTTGCTGGTGAGCTTGATAACATCGGCCAGGGTGAAAGGCTCGAACCACTCGCTCTGCCATCTTACCTCTGTTTTGCCCTTATCGACCACCTTGAAGAACTGCTGCATGTAGGTTTCCGCATTGGCCTTTACCTGCTCCGGGGAGAGCATGGGTCGGGTGACGGAGACGCCGCTGGGGTCGCCAATCTGGGCTGTCCAGTCGCCGACGATAAGGACGACCTGATGCCCCAGGTCCTGGAACTGGCGTAGCTTCCTCAAGGCTACCATGTGTCCCAGGTGAATATCGGGGAAGCTGGGGTCAAAACCCTCTTTTAGCCGCAGCCTCTTGCCCGAGTGTAGCAGCCGGCTCATCTCTGCCTCGACTATAATTTCGGCTACCCCTCGCTTAAGCAGGTGAGAGAAGTCCGGATTGGAGGCCTTCTGGCTCATTTAGCACTGTCCTCGTCGTTTAATATGCTCCGGGTTATGTCTATATCCTGGGCTATCTGCTTTTTTAATGCGGCGGCAGTGTCGAATTTGCTCTCACCACGCAGTCGCTCTATTATAGCAATTTTCAGTTCTTGTCCATAGAGGTCGCTATTATAGTCAATAATATGAATCTCTACCGTACATTCACTGCCGCCGAAGGTGGGACAGCTACCGATATTGGTTGTCGAGTGGTATATTTTGTCGCCGATATAGGCGCGGGTGGCGTAAACGCCGTCGGCCGGGAGCGCCTGTTCGGGACTTATTTTGAGGTTAGCGGTGGGGAAGCCCAGGTCCCGGCCCCGGCTGGAGCCGGTGATTACCTGTCCCTGGAGGCTGAAGAAGCGTCCCGTTAGCTCAAGTACCCTTTTCATATCCCCGCTGGCTATGGCCTGTCTGATGGCCGTGCTGCTGACCACCTCGCCCTTTATCCTTACCGGTGGCACTACCCTTACGCTGAAGCCCATTTCCTGGCCCAGCTTATGGAGGGTATCGATATTGCCTTCGCGGCCCTGGCCCAGGGCAAAATCAGGCCCAATCACCAGTCCCCGCATTCTGAGGTATCGCTTGAGCAGGGCCAGGAAGCGGCGGGGGCTTAGCCGGGCTAACTCCGGTGTGAAGGACAGCGGGATAACCGCATCAACCCCTTGCTCTTTGAGGAGGGCGATGCGTTGCGTGAGGTTGGTTAGGAAGGGGAGTTCGGTTTGCGGCGACAGTAGTTTCTGCGGGTGCTGGCTGAAGGTGACCACCCCGGTAATCAGCTTCTCCTTGAGGGCCTGCTCCTTTAACTGCGCCAGCAGGTATTGATGACCGAGGTGGACCCCATCGAAGACCCCGATGGTAAGCACCATATCCTGTGGCGGTAGGAATAAACCTAACTCTTCCTCGACTTGCATACCCTTTTCCCGAAGCAGAATTCCTAACGGACTAGCAGGCTTTAACTGGTCTAAGAAACAAGCAGAAATCTAGCTGGCATTAATCTATTATATAGCTGCGAAGTGCTTTAATGTTAGCATAGGCCTATTTAGGCGTCAACCTTACTATACTGATATCCTCTGGCGTGGGAAATACTGCCGGTAGCCTCATCTAGCGGATTGGCATAGGGGCTTGCATATTGCAGCCTTCTGTGTTATACTCGTCGCGAGAATAGTATCTCGTGTACCTTGTATTTACGGCGCATGTATTGTTGTTAAGTGGGTTTTATTCCCACTTTTTTGTTGTATTGGAGTAACTATAACGTGGAGGTCTGAGACTGGGATGAAGAGCGATTTTGTACTCGCTATCACTCAACTCTCGGCAGAAAAAAATCTGTCGAAGGAAGTAGTTCTATCGGCAGTGGAGTCGGCGTTGGCCTCGGCCTATCGCAAGGATGGGGAAAACTTTATGCCCACTCAGAAGATTGCGGTTAAGATTAATCCCGCAACGGGAGGGGTGAAGGTATGGGCGGAAAAGACAGTGGTGGCAGAACCGGCAGACAAGCGTTGCGAGATATCGCTGAGCGAGGCCCGTAGCATCAAGGAGGATGTGGAACTTGGAGAGGCGGTGGTGGTGGAAGCTACTCCCCCCAATGCCGGGCGCATTGCTGCTCAGACCGCCAAGCAGGTTATGCTCCAGCGTCTCCATGAGGCGGAGCATAATGCCATCTTTGAGGAGTATGTTGATAAAGAGGGAGAGATTCTCACCGGGTTGGTGCGACGCATTGAACACAGCCAGGTGTATATCGATCTGGGCCGAACGGAAGCGGTGTTGCCGGTAACCGAGCAGATGCGTACCGAGAGGTATCGTGTGGGGCAGAGGCTAAAGGTCTACCTTTTGGAGGTGGCTCAAACCGGTAAAGGGCCGCAGGTAATAGTCTCACGGTCTCATCCCGGTCAGCTACGGCGGCTTTTTGAACTGGAGGTCCCCGAGGTCTATAACGGCGTCGTCGAGTTGAAATCAATTGCCCGTGAGGCAGGCCTCCGCAGTAAGGTAGCGGTAGCTACCAACCAGGAAGGGATTGACCCGGTCGGTTGTTGTGTTGGCATGCGTGGTATCAGGATACAGAATATTGTCAAAGAGCTGGGCGGCGAGAAGCTGGATATTGTTATGTGGAGTCCGGATACCTTGACCTTTATTGCCAATGCTCTTAGTCCGGCCAAGGTATTGAATGTTACCCTGGACGAGGCCGATGGTGTAGCCACGGTGGTCGTCCCGGATAAGCAGCTGTCATTGGCCATCGGCAAGGAAGGGCAAAATGTCAGGTTGGCGGCTAAACTAAGTGAGTGGCGAATTGATATTAAGAGCGCCTCGGTGGCCGAGGGACAGGTGGAAGCGCCCGGTAAGCCCGCGGTTGAGGCAGTCAGGGCGGAGCCGGTGGCCGAGGCGGAGCCGGTGGCCGAAGTAGCCGAGGCGGAACCGGTGGTTGAGGTCGAACCGGTGGTTGAAGCGGTTGAGGAGGTACTGGCTGAAGTGCCATCTCTTACTGAGCCGGATCTGGTACCGGCCGAGGCAGAGGAAGAGGCGGAGGCTCAGCTTACCGTCGAGGATGCCTTCAGGCCACTGGAGGCTATCTTGCAGTCTTCAGGGGGAGTAGGGGAGTCTCAGATTCGGTTTGCCGAGGATATTATGCCCACTAGGGCGGGTAGGTCAGGGGCTAAGTCGGGCAAGAAGAAGAAAAGCGCTCGAGCTAAGGAAGGACCGGAGGATAGTAGCCGGCAGCGGAAGGGTCGTCAGCTGGACGAGATTAATCTGGATGGAGACTGAGCGTACTAAGTTTACCAGGCATATACCGCAGCGTACCTGTGTGGGTTGTGGTAAAGTAAGGGCCAAGAAAGAGCTGGTCCGCTTGGTGTGTGTTGCCGGTGACAGAGTGGAGGTTGATACCGGTGGCCGGAGGGATGGGCGTGGTGCCTATCTCTGTCGGGAATGGGCCTGTTGGGAGGTGGGGCTTAAGGGTGTCCGGGTGGAACGTGTTTTGCGCACTGGCCTCACTCAGGACAATCGGCAAGAGCTTATCAGGTGCGGTAAGGAACTGCTGCGAAGGAGCTAATCGGTGGTAAAGGCAAGTAAACCAGAAGAAGTGACCGAGCCCGCCGGTAAAGAGGCCGGCAAGAGCCGCCCGCAGCCCAAGGCGCCTTCGGTGGAGATTCCACAGTCTTTGGCGGTGCGTCAGCTGGCCGAGCTTTTACGGGTGGGGTCGATAGATGTTATCAAGCAGCTGATGAGAAGCGGCATCATGGCTAATATTAATCAGGCTATTGACTATGAAACGGCGGCCTCGGTGGCTGGCCGTTTTGGCTATGAGGTTCGCCCGCAGTCGATAAAGGCGAAAAGGCTCGGGGACAGCGTTGGTGACATCAAGCGGCGTCAGAAGCTGGGCGGCGATGAGCATGGTGGCCTGCACACCCGGCCTCCGGTGGTTACTATTATGGGTCACGTTGACCACGGTAAGACCAGGCTTCTGGACGCGATTCGTAAGACCAATGTCATGTCCACTGAGGCCGGTGGTATCACCCAGCATATTGGTGCTTATCAGGTGGAGGTGAATGAACACCGGATTACCTTCCTGGATACCCCGGGGCATGAGGCCTTTACGGCGATGCGAGCCCATGGGGCCCAGGTGACCGACATCGCCATTCTAGTAGTGGCCGCTGACGATGGAGTGATGCCGCAGACCTCGGAGGCTATCGACCATGCTCGGGCCGCCGGGGTGCCTATTTTAGTGGCCATCAATAAGATAGATAAGCCCGAGGCCAATATCGATATGGTCAAGCAGCAGCTGGCCGATGCCGGTCTGGTTATTGAGGAGTGGGGGGGCGATACCATCTGCGTTCCCATTTCGGCCAAGGAGGGTACCGGTATATCGGACCTGCTGGATAATCTGCTGCTGCTAGCTGAAGTGGAGGAGCTCAAGGCCAGCCCGAGTCGGGCCGCCGAGGGGGTGGTTATCGAGGCCAAGATGGACAAGACCAGGGGGCCGTTGGCCACGGTGCTGGTTAATAATGGAACCCTGAAGGTGGGCGAGGTGGTGGTGGTTGGCGCCACTTGGGGTAGAGTGAAGGCTATGTTTGATTATACGGGCAAGCGGGTGAGGAAGGCGGAACCATCTATCCCGGTCGAGGTACTGGGCTTAAGCAGCGTACCCCAGGCCGGGGATACCCTAGCTGTCCTGCCGGGTGAACGCCAGGCTCGAGACCTGATGGAAAAGCGCCAGCAGGAGATGCAACAGGCTTCGCGAGCTAAGTCGATTAACCTTATTAATATCTTTGACCATATTAGTGCCGGTCGGGTAAAGGAACTCATCATCATTCTTAAGGTCGACGTTCAGGGTAGTATTGACCCCATAAAGGGCTCTCTGGAGCAGCTGGGTGTGGAGGAGGTCGGGGTGAGAATTATCCATAACGGCACCGGTAATGTCACTGAGAGCGATGTTATGCTGGCGGTGGCGTCCAAGGGGCTGGTTATCGGTTTTAACACCGATATTGAGGCTGGAGCCCGTCGTTTAGCGGATATGGAGGGCGTGGATATTCGGTGTTATAGCATTATCTATAATCTGGTGGATGATGTGAAGAAGGCGCTCAAGGGTATGCTCAAGCCGGTCTTTGTCGAGGTTACGGATGGACGTGCCGAGGTACGAACTGTCTTTACCAGCGGCAAGAAGACGCAGGTGGCCGGTGTTTATGTTACCGAGGGTAAAGTGACTCGAGGTGTCTCGGTGAGGGTATGGCGGGGCAAGAAGGCGGTATTCGAGTCCGTCGTGGCCAGCCCGAGGCGTTTTAAGGACGATGTTACCGAGGTAGCCACCGGCTATGAGTGTGGTGTGGGCGTCAAGAACTTCAACGACTTTAAAGAGGGTGATGTGCTGGAATTCTTTCGCAGTGAGGAAGCTAGCTGAATATTGCCCCTCTGGGGTGTTGGAATTTATTTCTTCAAGGGGGCGGTTTTGACACGCCGAGTTGAACGTCTGAATACTCTCATCCGCCAGGAAATTAGTGAACTACTGAGGTGCCAGGTCAAAGACCCACGACTTGGTGATGCCTTAACGGTAACCGAGGTGGCTACATCTCCCGACCTGAGACATGCCAGGGTATTCGTCAGTTGCCTGGCCAGCGATGAGGATAAGAAGGAGACGATGCACAGCCTGGTTACTGCCTCCGGTTTTCTCCGCAAAGAAATGGCCAAGCATTTGCGCTTGCGGCGTGTTCCCGAGCTAAGCTTCCAGTGGGATGATTGTATTGAGCGGGGGTCCCATCTCTTGGAGCTGATTGACCGCCTTAGTAAAGAGGGCAGCGGGGACCAGTCTCGGGACTGACTTCTGATGCGTCAGGGAGTGACTGGCTATGGATGGCATATTAAACGTAAATAAACCGGAGGGGGAGACCTCCTTTGGCGTGGTGGCTCGTATCAGGCGCCTCACCGGGGAGCGGCGCGTGGGTCACGGGGGCACCCTTGACCCGCTGGCTACCGGCGTTCTGCCGGTCTGTCTTGGCCGGGGTACCAGGGTTGTTGAGTTCCTGGTCGATGCCACCAAAGAATATCAGGCCCGGATTCAGCTGGGTGTGGTTACCGATACCTATGACGCCGCTGGCCGGGTCACTCAGCGGGGCGACGCCTCCGCTGTCCGCCGTGAGCAGTTGGAGGCGGCACTGGCCTCCTTCCGTGGTGTAATATTACAGACGCCGCCGATGTACAGTGCCCTTAAATATCGGGGCAAGCGTCTTTATGAGCTGGCGCGGGCTGGCGTCGAGGTTGAGCGAAAGAGTCGGCCGGTTGAGATTCATCAAATGGAGCTTATGGATTGGCAGCCGCCGGTCGTCACCGTAAAGGTAGTCTCGGGTAAGGGTACCTATATCCGGTCGCTGGCGCATGATTTAGGGCAGGCGTTGGGTTGCGGGGCCAGTTTAGCCGGCCTCGTCCGCTCAAGGTATGGTCTTTTCCATTTGGCGGATGCCGTTTCGTTGTCTCAACTGGAGTATATTGTCTCCAGTGGCTACTGGCAGCACCTTGTTTATCCGGTGGATGTGGTGCTTTCTCACTGGCCGGCTGTGGTCGTCAGCGAGGCCAATGCCTTGGCCCTGAGGAACGGGCGTCCCCTGGACTTTGCTGACGGTAGCGATGCCAGCGGGGCAACTCATTCGGGCCGCTGCCGTGCCTATGGTGCCGACGGCCTTTTCCTGGCCGTGCTGCGCTATAGTGCCGCCGCCAGGCAGTGGCTGCCGGAAAAGGTCTTCGGGGACTAGGTGATAGCTGGAATCCGCTGTCGGCATACAGAGCTTGACAAGTTGTGTATAATAGATAGGGTTTAGTTGACGCAGAAGGAGGGAACAGGCGATGCAGGCGTATTGCGTTAAGTGTAGGAGCAAGGTGGAGATAAAGGACCCCAAGAAGGTTACCCTGAAGAACGGTAAACCGGCCACCCAGGGTACCTGTCCCAAGTGCGGGACCAAGGTATTTAGAATCGGTTAGGCCCCCTTTACCGTCGCTTCCCCACGGTATCTGGCTTTGACGGGCGGGGCTTGCGCTCAATCCCTGTTGTTTGGTAGTATTATGCGGGTATGGGGAGGTGGATTGACCGGTAAATGGCCGAGTCTCGCCTTTTACACCTCTTGAATTTTTAGGAATCTATTTTAATAAGGCGTGGTATTGTGCCTGGCGGGGCGAAGGCGGCGATGACTAGCGGCTAAGGCCGTTCAATAGAGTTGCCATAAGGTTGATCGGCTTCGGCCCGGTAAATGATGGCAAAGGAGGCAGTTAGTTTTGGGTGATATTAATGTAGCCATAATCGGGGTGGGCAACTGTGCTTCATCGCTGGTTCAGGGTGTTCATTACTACCGGGATGCCAAGGAGGACCAGTTCGTGCCTGGCCTGATGCATGTTAATCTGGGCGGTTACCATGTAAGTGACATAAAGTTTGTCGCTGCCTTCGATATTGATAAGAATAAGGTCGGCAAGGACCTGTCCCAGGCGATTACTACTGTGCCCAATAATACCTTTCAGTTCTGTGAGTTGCCGGCCACCGGCGTCAGGGTTCAGCGGGGTATGACCCATGATGGTCTGGGCAAGTATCTCTCCGAGATAATAGATAAGGCCCCGGGACAGACCGCTGATATTGTCAAGATACTGAAGGAGACCAAGACCGACGTGGTGCTCAACTATCTGCCGGTTGGTAGCGAAGAGGCGACCAAATGGTATGTGGAGCAGGTGCTTGCGGCTGGTTGTGGTCTTATTAACTGTATCCCGGTCTTTATCGCCCAGCAGAAGTACTGGCAGGGCCGTTTCACGGAGAAGGGGCTGCCCCTTATCGGCGATGACATAAAGTCCCAGGTCGGGGCCACTATTGTTCATCGCGTGCTTACCCGCCTGTTCCGGGAGCGCGGGGTTAAGCTGGAGCGGACCTATCAGCTGAACTTCGGTGGTAATACCGACTTTCTCAATATGCTGGAGCGTGAGCGCCTGGAGTCGAAGAAGATATCCAAGACTAATGCCGTAACCTCGCAGCTGGATTACAAGCTTGACCCCGGCGATATTCATGTTGGCCCCAGCGATTATGTGCCCTGGCTTAAAGACCGCAAGTTCTGCCATATCAGGATGGAGGGACGGACCTTTGGCGATGTCCCCCTGAACCTGGAGATGAAGCTTGAGGTATGGGACAGCCCCAACTCGGCCGGGGTGGTTATTGATGCTGTAAGGTGCAGCAAACTGGCCTTGGACCGTGGTGTCGGTGGGGTACTGGTGGCCCCCTCGTCCTACTTTATGAAGTCACCACCCATTCAATATACCGACGATAAGGCCCATCAGTTAGTAGAGGATTTCATTGCCGCGGGTAAGACTGCCGGGAAGAAGCGTTCGTCCTAGGGGACAAATCTATGGGTAGGTTGGGTAGCTACCGATGAAAATAGCGTTGGTATCTCCTTATGATTTTGCTTATCCCGGGGGGGTCCTGCACCATATCCTGGCATTGGAGCGTCACTTTACCCGCATGGGTCATGAGGTTAAGATTATTGCCCCGGCCTCACAGGGCGATGTCAGTCTCGATGGCCGGCTCATCCCTATAGGTAGGCCCCGGGCAGTGCCTACCAGTGGTTCTATTGCCCGTATTACCTTATCGATCCGTCTGGCTTCTCAGATAAAGGAGGTACTGGCCCGAGAGAAATTCGACATCGTCCACTTGCACGAGCCCTTTATGCCGATGCTGTGTAGCGCCGTGCTCCGTTTTTCCGATACGGCCAATGTGGGCACCTTTCATGCCTGTCATGGTAGGCCGGGCTATAAATTTGGCCGACCCATCAGCACCTTCATGTTGAATAGGCGGGCCCCCAAACTGGCCGGCAAGATTGCCGTGTCCCGGCCGGCGGCGGACTTCGCCGGGGAGTTCGTGCCCGGGGATTATACCATTATCCCCAACGGTGTTGACCTGGAACACTTTTCGCCTGACGTGGCACCGTTCGAGGAGTTCCGCGACGGCAAGCTGAATATCCTGTTCGTCGGGCGTCTGGAGTATCGTAAGGGCTTCGATTATCTGCTGGCCGCTTACCGGTGGATTAAGCCGGAGTTTCCCGACTGCCGGATTATCGTGGTCGGACCCGGCACCAGGCTGCGGGGCAAGTATGAAAGACGGGTGGCCAAGTGCCGGCTTGAGGACGTTGTCTTTATCGGGCACTCCTCTTATGATGACCTGCCCCGGTATTATCAGACCGCTGATATTTTCTGTTCCCCGGCCACCGGACGGGAGAGTTTCGGCATCGTTTTGCTGGAAGCGATGGCGCTGGGTAAGCCCATTGTGGCCTCTAATATAGAGGGCTATGCCAGCGTGGTATCGGATGGGGTAGAGGGCCTCCTGGTACCGCCGAAGAATGACCGGATGTTAGCCCAGGCACTGCTTTCCCTGATGAAGGACGAGGCGCTTCGCCGTCAAATTGGGGAGCGAGGAAGGCTTAAGGTAAGGGAGTATAGCTGGGACCGCGTTGCCCGCCGGCTGCTTAAATACTACAGCGGAGTGCTCAGCCAACCGCCGTGGGATAAGCGGCGTCCGGAGGGTGAGGCCTCCCTCTCCTCAGCCCTGGCGGAGAGTAGCGGTGGTTTGGGTGACGGGATGAGCGAAAAGTAAGATATATGTCACAGTCTCCTGGGTTTCTTAAGTCCATAGGCTTTTATCTGGCCCGACCGCTGGTGCGGCTCGTGGCGAGGACGGGTATACCACCCACTATCATCACCTTGCTCGGTTTTCTGCTGGCGGTGGGGGCGGCGGTACTGGTTGGTCGGGGAAATTTTATTATTGCCGGTGTGGTGCTGCTGGTGGCCGGGCTCTGCGACATTATTGACGGGGCACTGGCCCGTTATACTCAGCAGACGAGCATTTTCGGTGCCGTCCTCGACTCCACCCTTGACCGTTCTTCCGAGGTGGCACTGCTGCTGGGCATTTCTATCTGGTATGGGGGACAGCAGGAGTTGCGATGGGTTTTATTAGCCGGCCTGGCCCTGATGGGGTCATTGCTGGTGAGCTATATCCGGGCCCGGGCCGAGGCGATGGGGCTCGCCTGTCAGGTGGGCTGGTTTACCCGAGCTGAGCGGGTGCTGGTACTATCGCTGGGACTTTTGCTCGGCCGTTTTCCTTATGCTTTAGTTATCACTTTAGCCATTATAACGGTGTTCAGCTTTGTCACCGTGGGGCAGAGACTCTTTTGTGTTTGGCAGCAGACGAGGATTAAGAGGTCATAGAGAGGCCGTAGCTTAACCGGGGGGGGAGAAAATAATGTCAGTTATTGCTGTTGTTGGTGCCCAGTGGGGGGATGAGGGGAAGGGAAAGGTGGTTGACCTGCTGGCGGAGAAGGTGAATCTGGTGGTCCGTTTCTCCGGCGGCGATAATGCCGGGCATACCGTGATTAATCCCTATGGCGAGTTCAGGCTGCACCTTATCCCATCGGGCATATTCTACCCCTATACCACCTGCATTATCGCTAATGGTGTGGTGATTAACCCCAAGGTGCTAATCGGTGAGATAGACCAGCTTAACGGGCGGGGAGTGGATACCAGCCGGCTTTACATCAGCAACCGGGCCCACCTGATTATGCCGTATCATATCCTGCTCGATGGTTTGGAGGAGACGATGCGGGCCGGTCAGGCTATAGGCACCACTCGCAAGGGTATCGGCCCGGCCTTTGCCGATAAGGTAGCCCGCACCGGTATCAGGGTGGGCGACCTCCTGGATAAAAAGCACTTCTTGAGCCGTCTCCGCGCCGCGGTTGACTATAAGAATGCTATTCTGACCAAGGTACACGGGGCTGACCCGGTGAGGCTGGACGATATCTATAGCCAGTATTGCCAGTACGGGGAGCGCCTGGCCCACTATATTCGTGAAACGACGGGGATGATAGAGGCGGCACTCGATAGGGGCGAGGTGGTTCTGCTGGAGGGTGCGCAGGGGGCCATGCTTGACCCCGATTTTGGCACCTACCCTTATACTACTTCCTCATCGCCGCTGGCGGGAGGGGGCTGTCTGGGGGCTGGCCTGGGGCCGACCAAGATTGATATATCCCTGGCTGTGTTCAAGGCCTATTGCTCCCGGGTCGGTAGTGGCCCCATGCCTACCGAGCTTAGCGACGAAACCGGCAACCTGATTCGGGAGCGGGGCCATGAGTATGGCACCACTACCGGACGGGCCCGGCGCTGCGGTTGGTTCGATGCCGTCGTCGCCCGCTTTAGCACCCGGATCAATGGCTTTACCGGGGCGGCGATTACCCGCCTCGATGTCCTCGATACCTTGCCGCAGCTCAGGATATGTGTCGGCTATAAAATGGATGGGCGTGCCATCGACTATTTCCCGGCCAGTGTCACTGCCCTTGAGCGCTGTGAGCCGGTCTATGAGGAGATGGCGGGGTGGCAGGCCCCCACCAGCCATATCCGGGACTACAGCCAGCTGCCCCCGGCGGCCCAGCGGTATGTAAGCAGGCTGGAGGAGCTTATTGCCTGTCCGGTTAACCTCATCTCGGTGGGTTCAGGGCGGGAGCAGACGATAGAGTATAGACCCCTCTTCTAACCGCGGGTAACGGCTGTTTCCATGAATCGTTTGCTAAAGCCCCCCGTGCGGGGTGTGGCCCGCTAGGATACCCTGACCGTACCCTCAGATTTTCAGGTCAATCTTATAGTCTGTGAGGGTACCCTGAATCAGGGCGGCTGATTTGGCATCGGCCTCGATTAGGGGCAGGCGTGGCTTGCCGACGGGGAAGCCCAGGTAGTTGAGGGCATACTTGATGGGTACCGGGTTGGAGAGGATAAACAGGGTGTTGACCAGGGGCAGCAGGTGGTGGTGTATCTCGGCTGCCTTGGCTGTCTTGCCCTTGATAAAGTCGTCTATTATGGCCCTGATTTGCCGGCCGACCAGGTGTGAGGCTACGCTGATGACGCCGTAGCCTCCCAGGGCCAGTATGGGCAGGGTATCACCATCATTGCCGCTCCAGACGAGGAAATCGTCTCCGGTGTTGCTGACGACCAGGGAGACCTGCTCCAGGTTGCCGCTGGCCTCCTTTAAGCCGATGATATTATCGAGGTGGCTTAAGCGGATAATCGTCTCGGCTGACAGGCTGGTAATAGTGCGTGAGGGCACGTTATAGAGGATGCAGGGTAGAGAGGTGCTCTCCGCTATAGTCCTGAAGTGCTGGTACAGGCCTTCCTGGGGGGGTTTATTGTAGTAGGGGACGACCAGCAGGCAGGCGTCAACCCCGATTTTTTCGGCTTCTTTGGTGGTTACCAGGGCCTCGGCGGTGCTATTTGAGCCCGTGCCGGCGATTACCGAGCCCCTTTCGCCTACCGCCGATTTTACTGCGGCGAACAGGCGCAGCTCCTCCTCTCGGGTGAGGGTGGGGGATTCCCCGGTGGTGCCCACTACCACCACCCCGTCGCTGCCGGAATCGAGCAGCGCCCGGGCCAGTTTCTGGGCCTGGCCGTAATCGACCTGCCCGTCTTCATCGAAGGGTGTTACCATGGCGGTCAGTAGTCGTCCTATATTCTTCATTTCTCCTGTCCTTGGGGAAGTACCCAATCCCTTTTAGCCATTTCTGCCGCAATCTGGACGGCGTTTAGCGCGGCCCCCTTGCGCAGGTTATCGGCGACAATCCACATGGCCAGTCCGTTGGGGTGAGAGGCATCTTTGCGGATGCGCCCGACAAAGACCTCATCGGTGCCGGCGGCCGACCAGGCCTGGGGATAGAGGCTGATGGTGGGGTCGTCCAGCAGCTTGATACCCGGTGCCTGGGCCAGGATACGGCGGGCTTCATCAACGGACATCGGCCGGGAGAATTCCACGTGTACGGCCTCGCTATGTCCGGTAAATACCGGAATGCGCACACAGGTAGCGGAGATGGCGATCTTATCAGCATGCATTATCTTGCGGGTCTCTTCCACCATCTTCCATTCTTCCTTGGTATAGCCGTTGTCCAGAAAGACGGCTATCTCCGGCAGGGCGTTAAAGGCTATCTGGTGGGGATAGACATGGGGGATGGTAGGTTGCCCCCCCAGTATCTGTTTGGCCTGCGTTCTCAGCTCCTCTACGGCGGCGGTGCCGGTACCGGACACTGCCTGGTAGGTATCAACCACGATGCGTTTGATGGGATTGGCCTGGTGCAGCGGGTAAAGGGCTACTACCATCTGAATGGTGGAGCAATTGGGGTTGGCGATAATACCCTTATGCTGCTTTATGTCTTGGGGGTTGACCTCGGGTACTACCAGGGGGACCGAGTTCACCATTCTGAAGGCGGAGCTATTATCGATAACCACGGCTCCCGCTTTAGCGGCTATGGGTGAGAAATAGCGGCTGACCTCGGCCCCGGCGGAGAAAAGGGCGATATCTATTTCCTTAAAGGATTCATGGGTGGTCTCCTGGACCTCCAGCTTCTGGTTTAAGGCCGGCAGCTTTTTACCGGCGGAACGGTCCGAGGCCAGGAGGCGGAGGGAGGACATGGGGAAATTGCGCTGCTCCAGGACCTTGATGAACTCCTGCCCGACCAGTCCGGTAGCACCGACGATGGCTACTCTGTAGTACTTCACTCTTGTCTCCTATAAACCGAGGAGGGCATCCAAACCGTAGACCAGCCCCTGGCGGTGGACCACTTCCTTGACGGCCAGTATAACGCCGGGCATAAAGCACTCTCGGCTGATGGTATCATGCCGCAGGCTCAGTGTTTGTCCGGGTGCGCCGAAGACCACTTCCTGGTGGGCCAGGAGGCCGGGCAGGCGCACGCTGTGGATATTGATATCCTCAATTTTGGCCCCGCGGCTGGGTTGGGCATTACTCTTTTCTTCAGGCCGCTGGAACGGTCTGCCTCTGGCGGCTGCCATCTCTCTGGCCGTGGCCAGGGCCGTCCCCGAGGGAGCATCCACCTTTTTGTCGTGATGCAGTTCGATGATTTCCGCGCTGTCGAGGTATTTGGCACATATCTTGGCCAGGTGCATCATCAGCACCGCCCCGAGGGCGAAGTTGGGGGCTACCACTGCCCCCACCCGGTGGGCGGTGGCCAGCCGTTCAATCTCGCTTATATCGTCGGCCGATAGCCCGGTGGTGCCGATAACGAGGTTGACCCCTCGTTCGGTGGCCAGGCGCACCGCCGGCATGGTGGCCCTGGCGACGGTGAAATCTACCAGCACGTCGGGCCGGCAGGCAGTAAGTATCTGTCCCAGGTCGGCGGCAAAGGGCACCTGGCTTACACCATCGGGCAGTAGCAGGCGGTCGCTGGGGACCTCGAGTTCGGTGGCCCCTACTACCTGTGTCCCTGGCTCGTCGGACAGGGCGCCGACCAGCGTCTGCCCCATCTTGCCCAGTGCTCCTTGAACGACTACTTTTATCGCTTCCATAGCCTTAACTCTAGGTGTTTTTATTTATTATAGGGGATATCTCATTGCTTCCTGGTACTGGTCTTGCCTGGAGCTCTATTCGAGTTACTGGTTCCGGCGGGGGTTAAAGCGCTGGGGCGGACGGCTGTTGCGCTGGCTTCGGAACGGGTACTTTGCGGATGGCGTTTCCCCTTCCCCTGCGGGGGCTGGTGAGTCTTTCTCCAGCAGGACCCGTCGTGACAGGTTTATCCGGCCCATATTATCAATCTCGGTTACCTTGACGGTAATCTCATCGCCCACCTTGACCACGTCCTCCACCTTGGGTACCCGGTAATTGGCCAGCTCACTAATATGGACCAGGCCCTCCTTGCCGGGCAGGATTTCCACCATGGCGCCGAAGTTCAGGGTGCGGGTTACTTTGCCGGTGTAGGTGGCGCCGACCGCTGCCTCCTTGGTGAGGCCCTCTATGATGGCGATGGCCTTATCGGCGGCCTCCTTGTCCGGTGAGCCGATAAGCACCATGCCGCTGTTATCGATATCAATGGTGGTCTTGGTCTCTTCGATGATGGAGCGGATGGTCTTGCCGCCGGTACCGATTACGGCGCCGATTTTATCCGGGTTAATCATTATCTTATACATGCGCGGGGCATACTGGCTGACCTCGGGCCGGCTCTGGGCGATGGTCTGGTTCATGGTGTTAAGAATATGCAGGCGGGCTTCCTTGGCCTGGGCCAGGGTCGCCGCCAGGACTTCCGGTTTTATGCCCTTAAGCTTGGTGTCCATCTGCGCTGCCGTGATGCCCTCGCTGGTTCCGGCTACCTTGAAGTCCATATCGCCGTAGGCATCCTCCAGCCCTTCGAGGTCGGTTATAACGGCGTGGGCGTCACCGTCTTCACCGGTAATCAGGCCCATGGCTATACCGGCTACGGCGCTCTTTATCGGTATCCCGGCGTCCATCAGGGACAGGCTGCCGGCGCACACACTGGCCATGGAGGTACTGCCGTTGGAGCTGAGGACCTCGGAGACCAGGCGAATGGTATAGGGGAAGTCCTCGTCTTTGGGCAGAATCGGTATCAGCGCCCGTTCCGCCAGGGCGCCGTGTCCAATCTCCCGGCGGCTGGTTGAGCCGATACGTTTCACCTCGCCGGTAGAGAAGGGCGGGAAATTGTAGTGGTGGATGAAGCGTTTTTTATCCTCTATGCCCAGACCGTCGAGTTGCTGTTCCTGCCGGGTAGAGCCCAGGGTGGTGATGGTCAGTACCTGGGTCTTGCCCCGGGAGAATAGGGCGGAGCCGGGGTACGGGGTAGCAGCCCTACTTCACAGTGGAGGGGCCTGACATCGGTCAGGCTACGGCCACTAATCCGCTGTGACTTACTCAGGATATTATTCCGTATTTCCGACCTGACCATTGAGTCGAAGGCGGCTACTATTTCTTCTTTGGTAAATGATTCTTTCAGGCCCTCGATGATTTCCCCCTTGAGGATGGAGACCGCTTCCTGGCGCTGTGCTCGGTCGGCCTGGTACAGGGCCCCGGGCAACCTGTCGGCGACGGAGCTGGAGACGGCGGAGACTGCTTCGGGGTTCAGGCTGGTGGAGGGGGCCTCTAGCTTGGCTTTGCCCAGGGCCTGCTGGAGCTCTTCTTGAATCCCGATAATGCCCTGGTTGGCCTCATGGCCCAGTCTTATGGCCTCGATGACCAGCTCTTCGGACACCTCTTTAGCGCCCAGTTCCACCATGGGTATTCTATCCCGGGTGCTGACTACGACCAGGTCAAGCTGGCTGTTCTCCATATCCACCAGTGTCGGATTGAGCACCAGCTGGTCGTCGATATAGCCGACGCGGGTGGCGCCTACCGGACCGGCAAACGGCACCTCTGATATTGATAGGGCCGCTGAGCTGCCGATGACACCCAGGATATCGGGGTCGTTCAGCTGGTCGGCGGAGAGGACGGTGACGACGAGCTGGATATCGTTACGCCACATTTTGGGTAGTAACGGGCGCAGGGGGCGGTCGGCGAGCCGGGCCGCCAGGGTTGCCTCCTGGCTGGGGCGTCCCTCCCTCCGGATGAAGCCGCCGGGGATTTTACCGGCGGCATATAGCCGTTCCTCGTAGTCAACGGTCAGGGGCAGAAAATCTACCCCGGGCCGTGGTTCGCCGGAAATACAGGCAGTAACCATTACTACGGTATCCCCGTATTGAACGGTTACCGCTCCACTGGCCTGGTTGGCCAGCTTGCCGGTATGTATACTGAGGGTATGGCCGGCGATGTCGCATTGAAAAGATTGTGCTGTTAGCAAGATTGTTTCCTTGTGGTAGTTATTTATTTGCGTAGCCCCAGCCTCTTAATCAGGCTGTTGTATCGACCTACATCCTCTCGGCTCAAATAGGTAAGCAGTCTCCTTCTTTGACCGATGAGCTTTAGCAGACCGTGCTCGGAGTGGTGGTCATGGCGGTTAGCCGCCATATGGTCGGATAGCTGCTTTATCCTGGCGGTCAGCAGGGCTACCTGCACCTCTGTTGAGCCGGTGTCATTCTCACTGAGCTTATACTGTGCCACAAGCTCTTTCTTTTCATCTTTCTCCAAGTTATACTCCCCACCTTTAGCTATTTTGGTAAAAATATATACGTTCAGACCAGAGAATTATAGCATATGCGCGGGAGGGTGTAAACGAGGGATTAAACTGGCTGCCCGGCTAACAGCGGAAATGGGGTGATACCGTTAGCCTTCTTTTTTACGAGGCGTGCTATTTTTTAATTGCCGCCAGGCCTTGAGCCGTGCTCTTACCTGCTGTTCGTATCCCTGGTCGGTGGGGGTGTAGTAGCTTCTGCCCTGAAGGGACTGGGGGAGGTGCTGCTGGGCGACAACATGGTCGGGATAATCGTGGGCATACTTATAGCCCTGGCCGTAGCCCATCCCCTTCATTAACGGCGTTACCGGGTTGCGCAGGTGTAGCGGCACCGGCTCGTTACTTCCCTGTTTAATCTCCTGCTGGACCCGGGAATAGGCCTGGTACAGGGAGTTGCTCTTGGGCGCTGTGGCCAGGTAGACAGCGGCCTCGGCCAGGGCCAGGTTGCCCTCCGGTAGGCCGACAAAGTGGACGGCCTGCTGGGCGGCCATGACGACCACCAGCGCCTGCGGGTCGGCCATGCCGACATCCTCGGAGGCGAAGCGGACCAGGCGGCGGGCGATATACAGCGGGTCCTCGCCGGCCTCCAGCATCCTCCCCAGCCAGTAGAGGGCGGCGTCGGGGTCGGAGTCGCGCATCGATTTGTGCAGGGCGGAGATTATGTCGTAGTGCTGCTCCCCGTCCTTATCGTACTTCAGGGCCTGGTGCTGGAAGACGTCTTCGATAGTGGCGAGAGCGATAATGCGCTTTCCCTCTTCATCGGGCGGTGTGGCCAGGGCGGCCATCTCCAGGGCGTTTAGGGCGCTCCGGGCATCGCTGTTGGACATGGAGATGAGGTGCCGGGCGGCATCCGGGTCCAGCTCTACGTTTAAGCTGCTGATGCCCCTTAGAGTGTCCTTTAAGGCCCTCATGAGGAGAGTATGTAGCTCGTTCTCGGAGAGCGGTTTCAGGGGGAAGACCTGGCAGCGGGAGAGGAGGGGGGAGTTGACCTCGAAGGAGGGGTTTTCCGTGGTGGCACCAATCAGGGTGACCGTGCTGTCCTCGACATAGGGCAGAATGGCATCCTGCTGGGCCTTGTTAAAGCGGTGAATCTCATCGATGAACAGGATAGTCCTCTGCTGGTACAGTTTGCGGCGCTCCCTGGCGGCCTCGATTATCCGCCTGAGGTCGGCCACACCGGCGCTGACGGCGCTTACCTGGCTGAAGTGTGAGCTGGTGGTGTTGGCGATGATTCCCGCCAGGGTGGTCTTGCCACTGCCCGGCGGCCCCCACAGGATAATCGACGGCAGCTGCCCGGTCTCGATGGCCTTTCTCAGGGCATGTCCCTTACCGACTATATGCTCCTGCCCCACGAAGGAATGGAGGTCGGTGGGCCTCATGCGGGTGGCCAGCGGCGCCCCCTTGGTTATCTGCTCCTTGAATTGCCGTTCGAACATGTCCATAAAACACCCTCTTTGGCGGTTATTTGTATTTCTTTACTTCAAAGCACCTTCTTAAAGCTTTAGAAATAAATCCCTTTGGTCTGATCTATGGCGGCGGTTATTTGTATCTCTTTACCTCGAAGCGGTAGAGTTTTACCGGTTCGTGGGGGGCTATTCCCGCCTTCATGTGGCAGATTTCTATCTGCTGTTCCGCTGTCTCCACGCCCTCGAGGTCGGGTAGGAGCAGGCCCCGCCGCCACCCGGCCTCCACTATGACGCCGTACCTCTTGGGGTCCAGCTGGTCTTTGTCGGTTACCGGTTCGGGCGGGCTGAGGACGTCCACGCTGTAGTCGAGGTGGTCAAGCTCATCGGGGGCAACAGGGGGGAAGCGCGGGTCCCTGGTGGCCGAGCTGATGGCATTGGCTACAATCTCCCCGGCCACATTCTCTTTAGTCGGTTCGAAGGTGCCGATGCAGCCCCGCAGCTCGCCGGACTTGTGGATGGAGACAAATACCCCCGCCCTGTCCTGCATCTCGGGGGTAAGCCCGGCTGGCTTAATGATGTTGCCTTCCCCGATATAGGTCTCCACCGCTTCTTTAGCCAGCCCTGCCAGCGGGTGTATCCGGGCCGCCTTGATGAGGATGCCGGCATAACCGACCACGCTGGAATAATCGCCGGTAATGTCACCGCTGGTCTGATAGCGGACCAGCTCGGTCTCCCCGGCGCCCAATTCCTTGGCCGCCGCAATCAGGCTGGTCGCCGGTGCGTAGCCGCACATCGAGATATTAAGCTTATCTACCCTCTTTAGCAGCTCGTCTTCGTCCAGATTCAGCATGGCCTCGATGGCCTTTTTATCCTTGCTCTCGGCGGCCTTCTGGGGTTCGTAGTGGGTCATGTCGCCGCTGGCGATGATTACCACCCCTTTATCCAGCCCCTTGATGACCTGGGCCATTTCCCGGCCAATCTCCTTGTAGGCGGAGCCAGCGGAGTAGGCGAGGACAATGGGCACTATCTTGACATCCTTTTTGAAGTACTGCAGGAAGGGTATTTGCACCTCGATGGAGTGTTCATACTGGTGGGCTAAGGGGTCATCCTCTAGGTAACGGGAACCGGCCAGTATCTTCTTGGCCACTGCTGTGTCGATACTTACTTTGCCCAGGGGCGTTTCCCAGGCACCCTCCGTCATGATGCTAAAGGGCTTTCCCCTCCCGGTATGGCTGGGCCCCAGGATAATGAAGGTGTCCTTGAATTTGACCCGGGATATGGTGGCCCCGGCTACCGGACCGGAGGCGACATATCCGGCATGGGGCGACAGCAGGCCGATAACCTCTTCTTTAGCCGCCTTCTCGTCGGTAAAGCGCTTAATCATTTCCCTTAGTTGGGCAGCGGATGCGGGATAGAACTGCCCCGATACCACCGGCCGCCTGATCATGCTGGCCTCCTCTCCGACCCGTGTGTGCGGAAGTTGAGTTCGACCCCGCAGGATCGGCACTTCGAGCCTCTAAGACCGCTTACCGCCGTCTGGTAGCCGAACCTCTGTACTACCGGCCTGTCGCAGGAGTAACAGGCGGTGTTTTCGTGCTGATGCCCCGGGACGTTTCCGGCGTAAACGAATTTCAGCCCCGCCTTCTTGCCGATGTCATAGGCATGTTCCAGGGTGGCTATCGGCGTGGGCGGCAGGTGACTCATCCGGTGGTGAGGATAGAACCGGCTGACATGCCACGGCGTTAGCTCGCCCAGGTTATCCCGTATCCAGCTGGCGATGGCCTCCAGCTGCTGGTCGTCATCGTTCATGGTGGGCACGATATTGGTGACGACTTCAACATGCATATGCCACTTGTCCTTGGCGCGGCGGGTGACATTGAGTATTCCCCGCCAGTGGACCACCCCGGCCAGATTGCGGTAGAGGGCGTCGGAGAAGCCCTTCACGTCGACGCACCAGGCATCAAGATAGGGGCCGATGGCATCCAGTCCCTCGGGCGTTATATAGCCATTGGTGACATAGACGGTATACAGATTATTTTCCCTGGCCAGTCTGGCTGAGTCCAGGGTGTATTCGAACCAGACGGTGGGCTCATTGTATGTCCAGGCGATGCCGGCACAGCGGTGGCTTTGGGCCATCCTTATCGCTTCCTGGGGCGGGACTTCGGTGGCGCTGCCCAGCACGGCGGCGGAATCGGCGCTGGAGATTTCCCAGTTCTGGCAGTGCTTGCAGTGGAAGTTGCAGCCCCAGGAGCCTAGGGATAGGACCTGACTTGAGGGATAGAAGTGGAATAGGGGCTTCTTTTCAATGGGGTCAATGGCTACCGATGATGCCTGGGCGTAGTTCAGGTTATAGAGGACGCCGTCCCTGTTCTGGTACATGCGGCAGACACCGAAATGCCCTGGGTTTATGCGGCAGCGCCACTGGCAGGTATGGCACCTGACCCGTAAGCCGGGTAGTGTTTCGTAGAGCAAGGCCTTGTGCATTACTATCTCCACTTGGCTGCTTAACCTAATTATATCACTTGGACATGGTTGATTGCAGGATAGGGTGTTGAGGTTCTAAATACCCTCACCCCCTTGGTCCCCCTCTCCCTTGAAGGGAGAGGGGGATATAAAAAAAGAGAGGCGGAGCCTCTCTGGAACTCTCCGTGCCGGGTAGTTCAGGGCAGGCACCCGCCCTTCTTGGTTTTTCGTTTTTCGTGTTGAGTAGTTTAGGGCGGCCTCCGCCCTTCTTGGTCTTTTCGTGTTGGGGATATAGGGGATGGGGTCCACCATAATCACCATAAAAAGGGGGTTATGGTGAGCCTTTTTCCCTTGACGGCTTAATTACTTACCGATAGACTGGTTAGGGGAATTAATAGTGATGAAGGTTATTGGCCTTACCGGTGGTATTGGCAGTGGCAAGAGCACGGTAGCGCAGTTTCTGGCCGAGCTGGGTGCGGTTATCATAGATGCCGATAAAGTGGGCCACGAGGCCCTCGAGTCCGGCTCTGAGATATGGCGGGAGGTGGTGGCTGCCTTCGGACGGCAGGTCCTTACCCCCAGCGGGGATATTGACCGTAGAAAGCTGGGGGAGATGGTTTTTGCCAGCCCGGAGGCCCTGTCACGGTTAAACCGGATAATGCACCCCAGGATGTACGATATGGTAGCGGCCCAGCTCGATGAGCACCGGCGGCGGGGGGACAGGGTGGTGGTGCTGGAGGCCCCCCTTTTACTGGAGGGCGGCTGGACGCCGCTAGTGGATGAGGTCTGGGTTACGGTAGCTGCCGAGGATACCGTGCTCAAGCGGCTTAAGGAACGCAGCGGACTCTCCGAGGAGGATTCGCTGGCCCGCATTCGCTCTCAGCTCCCGGCGGCGGAGCGGACCAGGCGGGCCGATGTGCTCATCAATACCGATGGTGACCTCAGCGAGTTGCGGGCCAGGGTTAAGGAGCTGTGGCGGGGGCTTTAGCGGCCCATTTGAGGCCAACCCGAGGCGGCGCTTCAGGCGTGAGTTCATCTTGCATAAATCGGCGTTGATATGCTAAGCTAATTAGCGGGCTAATTCCCCCAAAACTGGTGACGGTAAGGAGAATTTATGGACAAAGAAGTAGCAGTGATTGGCGTCGGTCAGACGAAGTATGGCTCCTTCCCCGACAAGGGGTTTAAGGACCTGTTTATCGAGTCCTATTTAGATGCCCTGGCCAATGCGGATAAGGGGATAGACCCCAAGGATATCCAGGAGGCCTATATCGGCACCCTGCAGACGGGTGGCAACCAGCTGGGTAACATGGCGGCCCTTATGGTGGAACAGGCCAATATCCCTTATATCCCGGCCACCAGGGTGGAAAATGCCTGTGCCTCCGGCTCCTTTGCCTTCAGGGCGGCGGTTATGGCGATAAAGTCGGGGATGCGCGATGTGGTCATCGCCGGTGGGGTGGAGAAGATGACCGACCTGCCGCGGGAGAGAAACCGCTTCTGGCTGGGGGTCTCGGGAGACGTGGAATGGGAGAGACTGGCGGGCACCAACTTCCCCAGTATCTACGCCATGGTAGCCATGCGCCACATGCACGAGCATGGCACCACCAAGGAGCAGCTGGGGATGATATCGGTCAAGAACCACGCTAATGCCAGCAAGAACCCCAAGGCGCAGCTCCGTTTCAAGGTAACCATGGAGCAGTACATGTCGGCCGGTTATTTCGCCTATCCCTTCGGCCTTTTCGACCTCTGCCCGGTTACCGATGGGGCGTCGGTGGTAATCCTCTGTCGCGGTGACCTGGCCCAGAACTATACGGATAAGCCGGTATGGGTAGCCGGGGCCGGGTCGGGCACCGATTACCTGGCCATCCATGACCGGAAGGATATGACCCGGCTGATGGCGGCGGAGGTGGCGGCCCGGCAGGCCTATGAGCAGGCCGGGATGAAGCCGGAGGACATCGACTTTGCCGAGGTTCATGATTGCTTTACCATTGCCGAGCTAATCAGCTACGAAAGCCTGGGCTTCGCCAAGCTGGGTGAGGGTGGCCGGCTTATTGCGGAGGGGCATACTCAGATTGGCGGCCGCATCCCGGTGAATGTTAGCGGCGGCCTGAAGGCGAAAGGCCATCCTATCGGCACCACCGGCATCGGCCAGATCTACGAGGTGGTCAATCAGCTGAGGGGTGAGGCCCAGGAGCCGGAGCGGCAGGTGAAGGGGGCGGAGGTCGCCCTGGCGCATAATGTGGGCGGCTCCGGCGGGACGGCCTGTGTGCATATCCTCAAAATATAACGAACGGACTTAGGAGAGACAGATTATGACAGTAGGCATAGTGGGTTATGGCGCGTATTTGCCGCGGTACCGGATAAAGGCCGATGAGTACCTTAAGGTCTGGGAGACATTTGCTGCCCCCGGTGTGAAAGAGAAAGCGGTACCGAAATACGATGAAGATGTGGCCACCATGTCGGTTGAGGCGGCCAAGAATGCCATTGCGCAGTCTGGTATAAAGCCCGAAGATATTCGGGCTATTTATTTGGGCGATTCCTACGGGCCCTATGTCGATAAGCCGTCGGCACCGACCATTGCGGTGGCCCTGGGCGCTAAATCCGATGTGCGGACGGCCGATTTTACGGCCAGTACCAAGTCGGGGACGGCGGCCCTGCTGGCGGCCTGTGACAAGGTTCGGGCCGGCGATGACGGTTATGCCCTGGCGGTGGCTGCGGATGCCGCGATAGCGGCCCCCGACCGCAACCTGGAGCATGGCCTGGCGGCGGGTGCGGCGGCCTTTATCGTGGGTAGCGATGGTCCACTGGCGGTGCTGGAGGGTGCTTACTCGGTGGCCGCGGAGACATATGGGGAGAGGTTCCGTCTGCCCTGGGACCAGTACACCCGTGACCATGAGCTAAGGGTCCAGTATTTCCAGGAGTCGGTTACGGCGGCCCTCAAGGGCCTGCTGGCCAGGATAGGCAAGGAGCCTGCCGATATAAATCATGTCATCATCCAGTCGCCCGATGCCCGCACACCGGCCCGGGCGGTGGCCAGGTTCAAGTTCGAGAAGGAGCAGCTGGCCGCCGGTAATCTGGCACCCCAGACGGGAAACCTGGGGGCCTGTTCCACCCTGTTCTCTCTGGCCCATGTGCTGGACAGTGCCGGGGTCGGGGAGAGAATAGTGCTGGCCTCCTACGGGCCGGGCAGCGATGCCCTGAGCCTGGTAGTAGAGAAATCCAGCAGCGCCCCGGTTAAAAGGGTGGCCGACTACCTTGAGGACAAGGAATATATAGATTATGTGACCTATTTAAAGGAAAGGAGATTCCTGAGCAGCGTCAGGAGTTAGGGGTGAACAGATGACTTCTTATGTAACATTACCGGCTTATGTGGCGACAATAGACCGCCGGTACCGGCTCGTCGGCAATAAATGCAAGGGCTGCGGCGCTATTATTTTCCCGGCACGGCTCATTTGTCCTGAGTGCAACTCAAACAATATGGAGGACTTTCCCCTGAGTGGTAAGGGAAAAATCTTTACCTATACCATGATTGCCCGCTATGCCGCTCCCGGTGAGTTCGATGACCAGCAGAGCATGGACGGTGCCTTTATGGTGGGCATAGTCAAGCTGGAGGAAGGGCCGCTTACAGTGGCGCAGCTGACCGATTGCGAGGTCAAGCCGGAGGCGGTTGAGATTGGCACCGACGTCGAGGTTGTCTTCCGGCGGCTTTACGAGCAGGAGGGGATTACCCGCTACTGCTATAAGTTCAGGCCGGTAAGTAAATAATTCAGTACTGAATAGGGAGGTAAATCATGGCTGTCGATTACGTAAAAGAGGGTAAGATCGCTATCTTCACCATAAATCGACCGGAGGCCCGTAACGCGCTTAACCTTGAGGTTAAGAAGGAGCTGTATGAGGCTATGGTCGACTTCCGGGATGACCCGGATTTGTGGGTGGGCATACTCACCGGTACCGGGGAGAAGGCCTTTTGCGCCGGTGCCGATATAAATGAGACCCTGCCTTTCATGAAGGAGAACGAGAATACCCCCTGGCGGGTACTGCCCCAGATAACACGGGGCCTGGAGCTGTGGAAGCCGCTCATCGCGGCGGTTAACGGGCTGGCCCTGGGTGGCGGCAGCGAACTGGTGCTGTCCTGCGACATTAGAATCGCCGCTGAGAATGCCCAGTTCGGCCAGCCGGAGATACTTATCGGCTTGATGCCGGGTAGCGGTGGTACCCAGAGACTGCCGCGCCAGATTCCCTGGTGCAAGGCAGCCGAGCTTTTGCTGGCGGCCAAGCGCATAGATGCTCAGGAGGCCTACCGCATAGGTCTGGTGAACGAGGTGGTGCCGCTGGAGGAGCTGATGCCGACGGCCAAGAAGTGGGCGGAGACCATCTGCAAGGCCGGGCCGCTGGCGGTCAGGGCCGCCAAGCAGGCCATGTACCAGGGTGCCAGCCTGTCTCTGGATGAAGGCCTGAAGCTGGAAAGCCTGCTGTTTAACAAGGTTATGGCTACCGAGGACTTTGACGAGGGGACGCAGGCCTTCAGGGAAAAGAGAAGGCCCGAGTTTAAGGGTAAATAGGCCCGAGTTTAAGGGTAAATTATAAAAGATTTGCGGAGGCCGGAATATGGAGATTAAAAGGGTTGGCGTGGTCGGCTGCGGGCAGATGGGCGGTGGTATCGCTCAGGTCTGTGCCCAGGCAGGCTACGACGTGGTGGTCTCGGAGATAAACGATGAGCTGCTTAAGAAGGGCCTGGGGGCAATCAGCACCAACCTGGCCAAGGGTGTGGCTAAGGAGCGGATTACCCAGCCGGACATGGATGCTACCCTGGCTCGTCTCAAGGGTACCACCAGCGTAAAGGATTTCGCCGACTGCGACCTGGTAATAGAGGCGGCCATCGAGAAGATGGAATTAAAAAAACAGATATTCGCCGAGCTGGATAAGGTCTGCCGTAAGGAGGCTATCCTGGCCACCAATACCTCCTGTCTATCGGTTATCGATGTGGCCGGGGCGACCGGTAAGCTGGACAAGGTGCTGGGGATACACTTCTTTAATCCACCGCCGATAATGAAACTGGTCGAGGTGGTCAGGAGCATCGCTACCAGCGAGGATACGCTCCAAGTTGGCAAGAGCTTCGCCGAATCGGTGGGTAAGACGGTGGTCATCGCTCCGGATATCCCCGGCTTTATTGTCAACCGTCTGCTGATGCCCTTCCTGGTCAATGCCATCCGCATGCTGGAGGCCGGTATTGCCTCCAAAGAGGATATCGATAACGGCATACAGCGGGCATTGAATCACCCCATGGGGCCGCTGACCCTGGCCGACTTTATCGGTAACGACACCAACCTCTTCATCCTGGATGCTATCTACGAGGTTACCAGGAACCCCAAGTATATTGCCCCGGTGCTGCTAAGGAAGATGGTGGCTGCCGGCTGGCTGGGGGTCAAGACCGGTAAGGGGTTCTACGATTATAGCCAGGGAGAAAAGAAATAGGGCCGGGCGGACGGCTAAAGTGTCCGGAGGCGTGATATAAACTAGCGGGAGGACAGCATAATGGAGATTAAAAAGGTTGGAGTGGTCGGCTGTGGGACCATGGGTGGCGGTATCGCTCAGCTCTGTGCCCAATCGGGCTATCAGGTGGTGGTTTCGGAGATAAACGATGAGCTGCTTAATAAGGGCCTGGCCAAGATTGAGGCCTTTCTGGTCAAGGGGGTGGAAAGGGGTAAGGTTACCCCGGAGGAGAAGGAGGCTACCCTGTCCCGCATCAAGGGTACCACCAGTATGGGGGACTTCTCCGATTGCGACCTGGTGATAGAGGCCGCTGTGGAGAATATAGAGATAAAGAAGAAGATATTCGCTGAGCTGGACAAGGCCTGCCAGGCAAAGACTATCCTGGCCAGTAACACCTCCAGTTTATCGGTTATTGATATCGCTAATGCCACCAATAGACCGGAGAAGGTGCTGGGGCTTCACTTCTTCAACCCGCCGCAGCTTATGAAGCTGCTGGAGCTGGTAAAGAGCATCGCTGCTGGTGAGGAGACCGTCAAAATCGGTAAGAGCTTCGGCGAGACGCTGGGTAAGACGGTTATCGTGGCCCCGGACGTCCCCGGTTTCATCGTCAACCGCCTGCAGCTCCCCTTCCGGCTGGATGCCATCCGTATGCTGGAGGATGGCATTGCCACCAGGGAGGACATCGATACTGCCCTGACCCTGGGTCTGGGTCACCCTATGGGGCAGTTGGCGCTGCAGGACCTGGTCGGTATTGAGGTTACCTGTGCCGCGGTAAGCGCCATATATGACGAGACCAAGGATGAGCGGTATCTGCCGCCGACATTAATGAAGAAGATGGTGGCCGCCGGCTGGCTGGGGCGTAAGAGTGGCAAGGGGTTCTACGATTATAGCCAGGAAGGAAAGAAATAGAACCGGCGGTGGCCACTTTAGGTGCACCATTTCATGGTAGCTGGGGCTAGGACGTCTCAATATGCAGGATATCCCCGCGTTAGTAAAAGATATGCTGGCCGGAAGCAAGACCTCCCTCGCCCGTCTTATTAGTCTGGTGGAGGAGGGGAGTGCCGATGTTCCCGAGATAAGGCAGCTAATTTCTTCTCGCCTGGGCAAGGCCTATCGTGTCGGTATTACCGGCCCGCCGGGGGCCGGCAAGAGCACCCTGATTGACGGTCTGATTACCCTTATGAGAAACAAGGGCCTGTCGGTAGGGGTCGTGGCTATCGACCCGAGCAGCTATATCAGTGGTGGCGCCCTGCTGGGTGACCGGGTGAGGATGCAGCAGCATTATATGGATAATGGTGTCTTCATCCGCAGTATGGCCACCCGGGGCATCTCCGGCGGCTTATGCCGGGCCGCTACGGTGGCGGTTGACCTGCTGGACGCTTCCGGTAAGGATGTCGTTATCGTGGAGACGGTGGGTGTCGGCCAGACCGAGGTGGAGGTTATCAAGCTGGCGGATACGGTGGTGGTGGTGCTGGTGCCGGAGTTCGGGGATGGCATCCAGCTCATGAAGGCCGGCTTCGTCGAGATTGCCGATATCGTCGTGGTTAACAAGGGCGACCGCGAGGGGGCGGAGAATATGGCCCTGGAACTTGGTAAGGGGATTGTTACCGGCGCCAGGGGGGTAGAGCCACCGGTTATTATCACCCAGGCGGTGAATAATATCGGCATCGCCGAGCTTTACCGGGAGATAGAGAAGCGCGGGCAGAAGCCAAAGCCGTCACCGGAGGCCGGTTAGGGAATGTCACCAGGGATAGATAGGAGGTAGGCGCGTAATGGCCGAAGCGAAGAAGGCAGAGGAGAGGAAAGAGAAGTTCTTCACTACCGTCGATGGCACCGAGGTTAAGCGGACATATACTCAGGATGACCTGGCCGGGGCCAAGGCGGATAATGGACTCCCCGGAGAATACCCCTTTACCCGGGGTGTCCGGGCGACGGGCTACCGGGGCCGGCTGTGGACGATGCGCCAGTACGCCGGGTTCGCCACGGTGGAGGAGACAAATAAACGCTATAAGTACCTGTATGAGCAGGGGAATACCGGCTTCAGTGTCGCCTTTCATCTGCCGACGCAGATTGGTTATGATTCGGACCACCCCATGTCTCGCGGCGAGGTGGGCCGGTGTGGGGTGGCGATAGACTCTCTTCAGGATATGGAGCGGCTGTGGGACGGTATTTCGCTGGCTGAGGTGAGCACCTCGATGACCATCAATGCCACGGCAGCCATCGCCATGGCCATGTATATCGCCGCCGCTGAGAAACAGGGGGCGGATACCAGCCAGATGAGGGGGACGGTGCAGAATGATATCTTGAAGGAGTATATCGCCCGCAATACCTATGTCTTTGAGCCGGGGGCGTCGATGCGGTTGACCACCGACCTCTGTTGCTACTGTGCGGAGCATATGCCGAAGTGGAATTCCATCAGCATCTGCAGTTACCACATGCGGGAGGCGGGGGCCACCGCCATTCAGGAAGCCGCCTTCTGCCTGGCTGACGGGATTGCCTATGTGCAGGCGATGCTGGATAAGGGCATGCAGGTCGATTCTTTTGCCCCCCAGTTCTCCTTTATGCTGGCCTGTTATACCAACCTCATAGAGGAGGTAGCCAAGTTCCGGGCTATGCGCCGCGCCTGGTCCAGGATAATGAAAGAGAGGTTTGGTGCCCGGAACCCGAGTTCGATGATGTTCCGGTTCCATGTGCAGAACGACGGTTTTACCTCGACGGCCCAGCAGCCGCTGAATAACATTGTCCGCACCACCATCTCGGCCCTGGCCTGTGTGCTGGGCGGTTGCCAGTCGCTGGCCACTACCTCGTATGACGAGGCGCTGTCCCTGCCCACCGAGGAATCGGTACAGATAGCCCTAAGGACACAGCAGATTATCGCTTATGAAAGCGGTGTCGCCGATACCGTTGACCCCCTGGCCGGCTCCTATTATATGGAGTGGTTGACCAACCATATTGAGGATGGGATATTCCGCTATATTAAGCAGGTCGACGAGATGGGTGGTGCCCTGGAGGCGGTCAGGAAGGGCTATGTTCAGCAGGAACTGGCCCGCTCGGCCTATGATTACCAGAAGGCGGTTGAGTCGGGTGAGCAGGTGGTTGTCGGCGTGAATAAGTTTACGGTGGAGGGGGATGTTACCCCCGAACTCTTTGAGCTTGACCAGACGGTGGAGGAGAAGCAGGTAAAGAGGGTGGAAAAACTCCGCCGGGAGCGTGATAATAAGCAGGTGGAGCAGGCATTGGCCCGGGTCCGCGAGGTGGCCAAGAGGAGCGACGAGAATATCATGCCGGTGCTCATTGAGGCGGTTAAGACCTATGCCACCATTGGCGAGATAAGCGATGCCCTGCGGGATGTATTTGGCGAATACCGGGAGCCCAGTTTTCTCTAATCCGGGTTACTGAATAAAACTTAGCGAGGTCTAGTATGGAAGGTAAAAAGATAAGGGTATTGATAGCTAAGCCGGGCTTAGACGGGCACGATAGGGGGGCCAAGGTGGTGGCCCGGGGCCTGAGGGATGCCGGGATGGAAGTGGTCTACCTGGGTCTTAGGCTGACCCCGGAGCAGATTGCCGAGGCCGTCCTGCAGGAGGATGTGGATGTGGTGGGGCTCAGTTGCCTCTCTGGAGCGCATCTGACATTATTCCCCAGGACGGTGCAGCTTATCAGGGAGAAGGCCGATAAGGACATCATGTTTATCGGCGGGGGTATTATACCCGATAAGGACATTCCCCGGCTGAAAGAGGCGGGTATCGCCATGGTATTCGGGCCGGGCACCTCGCTTACCGGTATCAGCGAATTTATCAAGACGAATATGGAGGCGAAGGCTAATGCGCGTAAAAATTGACCATATCGGGGTGGCCGTTAGGGATGTAGCGGAGGCCATGAAGCCGTATGCTCTCATCCTGGGACTGGACCCGGAGCATATAGAGACGGAGATTGTGGAGGAGCAGAAGGCCAAGGCGGCGCTTATCCCGGTGGGTAATAGCCGGATTGAGCTCATCGAGTCCACATCGCCGGAGGGAGTGATAGCTAAATATATCGAGAAGAAGGGCGAGGGCATACATCATATCGCCCTGGAGGTCGATGATGTCAAGGCGGCCCTGGAGGCGCTAAAGTCCAAGGATATCCCCCTGGTGGACAATGAGCCGAGGACCGGCGTCGGGGGTAGCAAGGTGGCTTTCCTGCACCCCAAAGCGACCAAGATACTCATTGAACTGGTGGAGCATTAAATGGACAAGCTAGAGAAACAGGGTAAGGATAATCAGTTAGCCGATCTCAAGAGACGCCGGGAGGAGATATTGGGCATGGGGGGCGAGAAGCGCCTCGAAAGCCAGAAGAAGCGGGGCAAGCTGACCGCGCGGCAGAGAATTGACCTGTTGCTGGATGAGGGGACGTTCCAGGAGTTGGGGATGTTTGCCAAGAACCGGGGCACCTCTTATCCCGACGTACCGGCCGATGGCGTGATTACCGGATACGGCAAGGTAGACGGCCGCAAGGTGTTTGTCTACTCCCAGGATTTTACCAGCATGGGGGGTACCCTCTCGGCGATACACGGCAAGAAGATAGCCGATGTGCTGGATGCCGCCATGAAGGTCGGTTGCCCGGTTATCGGCATTAACGACTCCGGTGGCGCCCGGATTCAGGACGGTGTGGAGGGGCTCTGCGGCTACGGTGAGATGTTTAAGCGCAACACCTGGGCCTCCGGGGTAATACCGCAGATATGCGCCATCGTGGGCCCCTGTGCCGGGGGCGCCGTATATTCGCCGGCCCTGATGGATTTCATCTTCATGGTCAAGGGGATAAGCCATGCCTTCATCACCGGGCCGCGGGTGATTGCGGCGGTTATGTGGAAGGAGGTCAACGAGGAGGACTTGGGTGGGGCGGTGACTGCCCAGAAGAAGGCCGGCGTGGCCTGCCGCGCTGAGAATAGCGAGGAGGAGTGTTTCCAGAACATAAAGGAGCTGCTGGGCTATTTGCCCTTGAGCAACAGGGACGTACCGCCCCGGGTCGATTGGGGGGACTCGCCGGAGCGCACCGACGACACCCTGTTTGATATTGTTCCCTTCAATCCCCGTAAACCCTATGATATGCATAAAATAATCAGCCGGGTATTCGACCAGAGGACGGATGGTAAGCAGAACTACTTCGAGGTGTTCCCGCTGTTCGCTGGCAACATTATCACCTGTTTCGCCCGGCTGAATGGCTGGACGGTGGGCGTGGTGGCCAATCAGCCGATGTATAAGGCCGGGTGCCTGGATATTAATTCCTGTGATAAGTCGTCTCGCTTCATCCGGTTCTGCGATGCCTTTAATATCCCCCTCATCAATCTGGTTGATGTGCCCGGATACCTGCCGGGGACCAAACAGGAGTGGGGTGGCATCATCCGCCACGGCGCCAAGACGCTCTTTGCCTATGCCGAGGCGACGGTGCCCAAGATAACCGTTTCCATCCGCAAGACCTATGGCGGTGCCTACGAGGGCACCGGCGGTAAGGAAATGGGGACCGACCTGGTGTTCTGCTGGCCCTCCAGTGAGCTGGCGGTCATGGGGCCGGAGGGCGCAGCCGAAATAATATTCCGCAAGGATATACAGAATGCCGAGAACCCGGCACAGGCCCGGGAGCAGAAGATAAGGGAATACCGGGAGAAGTTCGCCAATCCCTATCGGTCCGCCGCCGATTTGCATGTCGATGATGTCATTGACCCGGCACAGACCAGGCCGATTCTGATAAAGGCGCTGGAAGCCCTGATGGGCAAGGTGGAGGAGAGGCCGAAAAAGAAGCACGGCATAATACCTATGTAAACGTAGGCCGGTTAGAAGCAATCTCGGCTGGCAGTTTAAGCGGCCTCTCGGTATCCTGAGACGGGGGAGGCTCCAGCGTGTTGGAACTGCCAGTCTCCTTTATTAGGGGGTAGTGATAGTGGGCTTAGTTAGTGTTCCGCCTATCGAGTGGTTGGGAGACCGGGTAAGGATTATCGACCAGACCCGCTTGCCCCATGAAGAGGTCTACCTTGAGCTTGATGATTACCGTAGCCTGGCTGCGGCCATCAAGGAATTAAAGATACGGGGTGCTCCGGCCATCGGGGTGGCGGCGGGCTATGCCGTCGTTCTCGGTGCCCGCGAGATAGAGGCCGGCTCACCCGATGATTTCCGGAATAAGCTTCATCAGGTAAGCCAGATCATTGCCGCCACCCGGCCCACCGCCCGAAACCTGTTCCGGGCCATCGAGCGCATGGAGAGCGCCGCCCGGACCGGTAAGAATATTGACGAAATCAAAGAGGCGCTCATTTCTCAGGCTGCCGCCATACAGGCGGAGGAGGTCGAGGCCACGGAAAGGCTGAGCCAGTTGGGGGCTGATTTAATCGGTGACGGCTTCACCATCCTTACCCATTGCAATGCCGGCCCCCTGGCTACCGCCGGTTATGGTACCGCCCTGGGGGTGATAATAGAGGCCCATCGGCAGGGCAAGAGGGTGGAGGTGCTGGCTGGTGAGACCCGTCCTCTCCTCCAGGGGGCGCGTCTTACCACCTGGGAGCTGAGGAGGGCGGATATTCCGGTTACCCTGATTACCGACTCCATGGCGGGCTATTTTATGAAAAGCGGGCAGGTAGACTGTGTGCTGGTGGGTGCCGACAGGATTACGGCCAATGGCGATGCGGCCAACAAGATAGGCACCTATACCCTGGCGGTGCTGGCCAGGGAGAATAATTTACCCTTCTATATCGCCGCTCCCACCACTACCGTTGACCGGGCGCTGGCCTCGGGTGATGAAATCACCATCGAGCAGCGCAGCACTGGCGAGGTGACCCATATTCAGGGGGTGAGCATTGCCCCCGAAGGTATTGTGGCAGCCAACCCCGCCTTCGATGTTACCCCCCACCGCTACATCACCGCCATCATCACCGAAAGGGGTATAATAAGGGAACCGTATGAGCAGGGGCTGAAGGGTATAGTTTGAGGTGGCGGGTTATATTTACAGGTTCGAGGAGGTTGCCTCATGCCGCAGGCTAAGATAGGGGTTATCGGGGGGACGGGGCTTTATGATATCGCGGGGCTGACCGGTATCGAGGAACTTGACATAACTACACCGTTCGGCAGGCCCAGCGGTGCCATCACCGTCGGTAACCTGGAGGGGGTTGGCGTGGCCTTCCTGCCCCGGCATGGTAAGGGGCATCGCCTCCTGCCCGGTGAATTGCCGGTGCGGGCCAATATCTATGCCCTGAAGTCGCTGGGGGTGGAGCGTATTATCGCCGTTAACTCGGCGGGCAGTTTTAAAGAGGAGATAAAACCCGGCGATTTGCTTATCCCCGACCAGCTTATTGACCGTACCCGGGGCCGGGTCGATTCCTTTTTCGGCGAGGGCATCGCGGCCCATATCGCCTTCGCCGAGCCTTTTTGTCCGGTGATGAGGACTGTTCTATTTGAGTCCGCTGCATCGGTGGGGGCTAACGTCCATCCCCGGGGCACCTATCTGGTTATGGAGGGTCCGGCCTTCTCCACCCGGGCCGAATCGCGGCTCTATCGCTCCTGGGGGGCGGACATTATCGGCATGACGGCGCTGCCCGAGGCCAGGCTGGCCCGGGAGGCGGAAATCTGTTACGCGGTAATCGGCTGTGTTACCGATTACGACAGCTGGCATGAGAGTAACGAGCCGGTTACCATAGACATGATCATCAGTACCCTGAGCCGTAATGTGGCTGCGGCCAGGGAGATTATCGCCCTGGCGGTGGCCGGGCTGCCGGACAAGCGTGATTGTGATTGTGCTCATGCGCTGGAGACGGCTATCGTTACCTCTCCCGAGCTGATACCGACCCAGCAGAAGGAGCGGCTCAAGTTGATAATAGGTAAATATATTTCTTAATCTCACCGGCTGTCCCGTTTAGGGAAGTAGAATACAGGAGAAGCATAAACCTCATGTCTCATGTTGAATTTAACCTCCGGCCCACCATTATCGGCAGCATGCCCCATACCGACCCGGCTCGGGTGAACCGGCAGATACTGCGCTATCTGAAGGATATTCCGGCCTGGGCGCAGCTACCCAGGCGTTCTTTCCGGGAGAACATGTATGCCCAGTACAGCGAGGGCTTTCCCGGGGTGGTGCTGGAGGCGGAGAGGATGTATATAGACCCTTCGAAGGGTCAGGATAAGCCGTTGGAGGAACTCTACACGGCCTATCTGGCGGACGATGTCGATAGATACCCCGTTACTCGGGAGTATGCCGCCGGTCTTCATGCTCTTCTGGCGGAAAGAGATTTAAAGCCGTGGGCGGTTAAGGGTCAGGTGGCCGGGCCGGTGACCTGGGGGCTGACGGTGACCGATGATAGTGGCCGGGCCATTCTTTATGACGATGTGCTGGGCGATGCCGTGCCCAGGCTGCTCCGTCTCAAGGCAGCCTGGCAGGAGAGGCAATTAAAGCGCCTGTCGGCCAACACCATCATCTTCCTCGATGAGCCGTATATGTCTGCCTTTGGCTCGGTTTCGGTCATGCTGTCCCGGGAGAGGGTTATCGCCCTGCTGGACGAGGTCTTCGGCGGCATCAGCGGGCTTAAGGGAGTACACTGCTGCGGTAATACCGACTGGCCGGTGTTAATGGATACCACCGTTGATATCATCAGTTTCGATGCCTATGGCTATGCCCAGTCTTTAGGCCTCTATACCGCCGAGGTAAAGAAATTCCTGGACAGGGGGGGCACTATCGCCTGGGGTATTGTTCCCAGCGATGAGACAGCGCTGGCCGGTGAATCGGCGAGCAGTCTCAAAGACCGCCTGGAGGAGGCGATGGCCCCCTTTACCCGGGCCGGTGTCCGCTTCGGTCAGCTGGTAAGGCAGGGCTTGCTTACCCCCAGCTGCGGGCTGGCCTCCATGACCGACGAGGAGCCAGCCAATCGGGCACTGGAGCTACTGGCTGAGCTGTCGGAGAAGCTAAAAAACACCCGGACTTAGGCAGGCCGGCCAGCACTATCGGCGAATATATGTTAGACTGTATATAGCTAACCCGGTTGTGTTCAGCCCAAAACGGACAGATATATACAGTTAACTCGGTTGTGTTCGGCCCAAAACGGGCGGGTACAGTTTATAAAAGGGAGTGATGGATGACCTCGTCTAATTATGATGTTAAGGACTTATCTCTGGCTGAAGCCGGCCGCGCGTATATAGAGTGGGCTTCGCGTGAGATGCCGGTGGTGAAGCTGATTAAACAGCGGTTAGGTGCCGAGAAGCCGTTTAGCGGTATTCGCATTGCGGCCTGTCTTCATGTTACCTCGGAGACGGCGAACCTGGCCCTGGCCCTGAAGGAAGGGGGTGCCGACCTCGTCCTGTGTGCCTCCAATCCCTTGAGCACCCAGGATGAAGTGGCGGCCGCCCTGGTGGAATATGATATCCCGGTTAATGCCATCAAGGGAGAGGATGAGGAAACCTATTATAAGCATATTAATACGGCCCTGGATAATAGACCCCAGCTTACCGTTGATGACGGTGCCGACCTGGTTACTACCCTGCACACCAAACGGAGCGAACTGATTGGTGATGTCATCGGCGGTACGGAGGAGACCACCACCGGCGTCATCCGGCTGCGCAGCCTCGAGAAGGCGGGCAAGCTGAGGTACCCCTTGATTGCGGTCAATGATGCCCAGACCAAATACCTGTTCGATAATCGCTACGGTACCGGGCAGAGCACCATAGACGGTATCACTCGCGCTACCAATATTTTGTGGGCGGGGAAGAAAGTAATAATCTGCGGCTATGGCTGGTGCGGGCGGGGTATAGCCCTGCGGGCCAGGGGACTGGGTGCTCATGTGGTTGTAACCGAGGTGGAGCCGCTGCGCGCTCTGGAGGCAGTTATGGACGGCTACGAGGTCATGCCACTCGCCGAGGCCGCCCGGGTGGGTGATATCTTTATCACCATCTCCGGGGACAAGCATGTGATAGACCAGGCCCACCTTGAGGCGATGAAGGACGGGGCTATTCTGGCCAACAGCGGGCATTTTAATGTGGAAATCAATATCCCGGCCCTGGAGGGCCTGAGCCGGGGTAAGCGGCGCATCCGCCCCTTCGTTGATGAGTACACCCTGTCCGATGGCCGTTGCCTGTATCTGCTGGGAGAGGGCAGGTTAATCAACCTGGCGGCGGCGGAGGGCCACCCGGCCAGTGTTATGGACATGAGCTTTGCCAATCAGGCGCTATGCCTGGAGTATATGGTTAAGAACAGGGGCAAACTCGAGACCAGGGTTTACTCGGTGCCGGATGATATTGACCGGCAGATAGCCGGGCTAAAGCTGGGGTCTATGGGCATAAACATCGATAGCTTGACCGCTGAGCAGCGGAAATACCTGACCAGTTGGGAAGAAGGTACTTAAGTAAAGGGAGGAAAAGATTTGGCCAATACTTTTAGTAGCTCATCCAAATATCTGCTTACTTCGGAATCGGTGACCGAGGGCCATCCTGATAAGCTGTGCGACCAGGTGTCGGATGCCATTCTCGATGCTATCCTGGCGGAGGACCCGTATGGCCGGGTCGCCTGTGAGACGGCGACGACTACCGGTCTGGTAATCGTCCTCGGTGAAATCACCACCAGTTGCTATGTTGACATTCCCCGGGTAGTCCGGGGTGTAGTCCGCGATGCGGGCTATACCAATCCCGAATATGGCTTTGACGACCAGTCCTGTGGGGTAATGGTCTCCATCAATGAGCAGTCCGTGGATATTGCCCTGGGGGTGGACAAGGCAGCGGAGGTGAAGACGGCCGCCAGCTCCGATGAGCTTGACGAGATTGGGGCCGGCGACCAGGGGATGATGGTGGGCTTTGCCTGCAACGAGACGCCGGAGCTGATGCCCCTGCCCATTTCTCTGTCGCATAAGCTGAGCCGGCGCCTGGCTCAGGTCAGGAAGGAGGGGGTCTTACCCTACCTCCGTCCCGATGGCAAATCACAGGTAACGGTGGAATACAGTAACGGCGTCCCCAAGCGGGTGGATAGTGTCGTCATCGGTGCCCAGCACAACCCCGATGTCAGCCATGAGCAGATTGAGAAGGACATTATTCAGCTGGTGATTAAGAAAATCGTCCCGGCCTCGCTGCTGGATGACGCTACCAACTATTTTGTCAATGCTACCGGTCGTTTTGTTGTCGGAGGGCCGGTATCCGATACCGGTTTTACCGGACGCAAGCTTCTGGTCGATACCTATGGCGGCATTGCCCGCCACGGCGGCGGTGCTTTCTCCGGTAAAGACCCGACCAAGGTAGACCGTTCGGCCACCTACGCCGCCCGCTATGTGGCCAAGAATATAGTGGCTGCCGGGCTGGCGGAGCGCCTGGAGATGTTGGTCTCCTATGTAATCGGCGTTGCCCATCCGCTTTCCATCGCTATAGAGACCTTTGACACCGCCATGGTTGACCAGTCGCTTATACTCGACCTGGTGAAAAAGCACTTTGACTTGAGGCCCGGGGCTATTATCAGGCACTTCGACCTGCGCCGCCCCATATACCGGCAGACGGCTGCTTACGGACACTTCGGGCGTAATGACCTCGACCTGCCCTGGGAGAGGACGGACAAGGCCGACATCCTGCGGAAAGAGGCGGGTCTATAGGCTTTGGCCTGGAGGCGCAAGAGCCCTAGGCACCGGGGGCAACGAGGGGGTGAGGTAGATATATAACCCCATCAAGTTCGGCACCGATGGCTGGCGCGGCATCATCGCTGAGGATTTCACTTTCGATAATGTGCGTATCTGCGCCCAGGGTGTGGCTGATTACCTCAAACAGGCCGGTCTTTCCTCTGATGGCCTGATTATCGGTTACGATAACCGCTTTGCCTCCGAGGACTTCGCCGCCGCCGCCGCCGAGGTGGTTAGCGGCAACGGGATAAAGGTGTCCCTCTGCCCGGAGGCCACTTCAACTCCGGCGATAAGCTACGGTGTTATGGCGCGGAAGGCGGGTGGGGCTATCGTCATCACCGCCAGCCACAATCCGGCCCGCTGGAACGGCTTTAAATATAAGACCGGCGACGGTGCCAGCGCCTCTACTGAGGTAATCGCGGAACTGGAAAAGAATATTTCTCATACTTTTGCCGGCGGAAAGATAAACCGAATACCGCTGGCGGAAGCAGTCCGGCAGGGCCTGGCGGCCTATCTCGACCTGGCCCCAGTCTACTTGGAGCAACTGTCCCGGCTGGTTGACCTGGAGGGGCTGCGCCAGTCCAGGCTCAGGGTGGTTATCGACCCCATGTACGGCGCCGGCATCGGTTACTTTAAGCGGCTGCTGGGCGGCGGTAGTATCGAGATTATAGAGATAAACAGTGAGCGTGACCCCCTGTTCGGGGGGGTGCAGCCGGAGCCGATTGCCGCCAATCTGGCCGGGCTTGCCGCTGCCGTTAAGGAAACCGGGGCTAACGTGGGCGTGGCCGTCGACGGCGACGCCGACCGGCTGGGTATCGTGGACGAGAACGGCAACTACCTTACCCAGCTCCAGGTCTTCGTCCTGCTGGCCCTCTACATGCTGGAGGTGCGGGGTGAGCGGGGTGCCATAGTCAGGACCATAAATACGACCAGCATGCTCGACCGTTTGGGCGAGATGTTCGGCGTGCCGGTTCATGAGACGCCGGTGGGCTTTAAACATATTGCCCCGGTGATGCTGACCGAAGATGCTCTCATCGGTGGTGAGGAGAGCGGTGGCTATGGCTACCGGGGGCATCTGCCGGAGCGTGACGGCGTCCTGTCCGGCCTCTATTTCCTCGACCTGATGCTGAAGACGGGTAAGACCCCGTCGGCGCTCATCGATTACCTGTATAGTAAGGTGGGGCCGCACCATTATGACCGGGTGGACATCGAGTTCCCCGCCGGTGAGCGTGGGGCCATACAGCAGCGTATCAGGGATAACGCCCCCGAGTCTATCGAGGGGGTTAAGGTAATAAAATTTGACACTGCGGACGGCTTCCGTTTTGTCCTGGAGGATACCACCTGGCTGCTTATCCGGTTCTCCGGCACGGAGCCGGTGCTGCGTATCTATGCCGAGAGTGACAGCCTGGGCCGGGTAGGCCGGCTGCTGGAGGCGGGCAGGAGGCTGGCCGGGGTCTGACTTTCGCGGCATAGCTAAATGGTCTCCAAGGAGAGGAATCAACTATGGCAAATAAACTTCCCCAAAAGACAGAGAAGCCCTGGGGCTTTGAACTGCTGTTTGCCCGTACGCCAAAGTATGTGGGCAAGGTAATCTTTATTGCCAGAGGCCACCGCCTCAGCCTCCAGTACCATGAGAAAAAGGATGAGAGCATGTACATCTACCAGGGTAAGGCGCTGATGGAGGTGGAGGGGAGCGATGGGGAGATGGTATCTACTGTAGCTGAGCCCGGTTACTGTGTGAGAATTCCCCCTTTTACCAGGCACCGTCTTCAGGCCATAGAGGATACCACCCTGCTGGAGGTGTCCACTCCGGAGCTGGAGGATGTGGTCAGGGTCCAGGACGACTACGGGCGCGCTTAGCCCTTATTTATCCTCGGTGTGAACATCTTGGATTACTCGTCGGCCAGCTTATCCCGGGAGTATTTATTTGTTGTCCCGGCGCGCCCGGTGCTACAATTAACTGATTTCAGGAAGGGTAGTAGAGAGCTATGCCGCTGGATTCCATAATCGTCAAGGGGGCTCGTGAGCATAACCTCAAGAATATAGATGTGACCATCCCCCGGGACAGGCTGGTGGTTATTACCGGTGTTTCTGGCTCCGGCAAGAGCTCGCTGGCCTTCGATACCATCTATGCCGAGGGTCAACGCCGCTATGTGGAGTCATTATCGGCCTATGCCCGCCAGTTCCTGGGCCGGATGGAAAAGCCGGAGGTCGATTATATCGAGGGATTGAGTCCGGCTATCTCCATTGACCAGAAGGGGACCAGTAAGAACCCGCGGTCTACGGTGGGTACCGTAACCGAGATATACGATTACCTGCGCCTGCTCTTTGCCCGGGTGGGCCACCCGCACTGTCCCCGGTGCGGCCGCGAGATTGCCATGCAGACGGTGCAGCAGATTGTCGATGCCATCGGGCGTCTCCCCTCGCGCAGCCGTATCATGATTATGGCGCCGCTGGTCAGGGACCGCAAGGGTGAGTATCAGACGGTGTTCGAGGACCTGCGCCGGGCCGGCTATGTGAGGGTCCGGGTCGATGGCCGTATTTACGAACTGTCCCAGGACTTCCATCTGGATAAGAAAAAGAAGCACTCCATCGCGGCGGTGGTTGACCGGCTGGTAGTGGGCCAGAGCGGCAGCCAGTCCCGCATCGCCGACTCGGTGGAGACGGCCCTCAAGCTGGGGGCCGGGGTGGTGCTGGTGTCCATTATCGATGGCGAGGAGCTGCTTTTCTCGGAGCACTTCGCCTGTGTGCACTGTGGCGTCAGCCTGGGCGAGATGGCCCCCCGTACCTTCAGCTTCAACAGCCCTCATGGCGCCTGCCCGGCCTGTACCGGCCTGGGGGTCAAGCAGGAGATAGACCCCGGGCTGATTATGCCCAACAGGGACCTGTCCATAGCCCAGGGGGCAATCCGCCCCTATCAGACGTCGTTCTGGTACTTTGACCAGTTCGAACACCTGGCCCGGCGCTACGGCTTCTCGCTCGATACGCCGGTGAAGGGCCTGACTGAGGAGCAGATAAAGCTATTGCTCTACGGCGAGGAGGGGGACTGGGTGAACCATCGCAATCGCTTTGGCCGGGAGAAGCGGTATTTCACCGGCTATGAGGGGATAATACCGCGGCTGGAGCGGTTGTACCGCGAGACGGAGTCGGATAATTCCCGGGCGGTAACGGAGCGCTATATGGTGTCCCGGGAGTGCCCGGTATGTGAGGGCAAGCGCCTTAAGCCGGAGTCGCTGGCGGTGACTATCGACGCCAGGAATATTATGGATATCAGTACCCTGTCCGTGGTGCAGGCACTAGAGTGGGTGGACGCCGCCAGTGATGATAAGACGGGCATACTTAACGAGCGCGAGCGGATGATTGCCAGCCAGATACTGAAGGAAATCAGGGCCCGCCTCACCTTCCTGGAGAACGTAGGCCTGGACTACCTTACCCTGGAGCGGGCTTCGGCTACCTTAAGCGGCGGTGAGGCCCAGCGCATTCGCCTGGCTACCCAGATAGGCAGCGGGCTTATGGGGGTGCTCTATATCTGCGATGAGCCGACGGTGGGCCTGCACCCGGCCGACGATGCTCGTCTTATTGATACCATGAAGCGGTTGAGGGACCTGGGTAATACCATCCTGGTGGTGGAGCATGACGAGGCCATGATGCGGGCGGCTGACCATATTATCGATATGGGGCCCGGGGCCGGGGAGCACGGTGGGTGGGTGGTGGCCACCGGGACTATGTCGGATATTATGGATTGTCCGAAGTCGATTACCGGCCAGTACCTCGGCGGCGCCAAGCACATACCCGTGCCCTCCGAGCGCCGTCCGGGCTCGGGTGAGGAGATGGTAATAAAGGGGGCCCGGCAGAATAACCTGAAGAATATAGATGTCCACATTCCCCTGGGCCGGTTCGTTGGTGTTACCGGCGTTTCCGGTTCTGGTAAGAGCACCCTTATCGATGATGTCTTCTACCGGAAGCTGGCCTATATACTCTATGGCTCTCGTAAGAGGGCTGGTGCCTGCGACGAGATTATTGGCATCCAGCATATCGACAAGGTAATCAATATTGACCAGTCGCCCATCGGCCGTACCCCGCGCAGCAACCCGGCCACCTATACCGGCACCTTTACCCCTATCCGTGAGCTCCTGGCCACGGTCCCCGAGTCCCGGATGAGGGGCTATGCCCCCGGCCGGTTCTCGTTCAATGTCAAGGGCGGGCGCTGCGAGGCCTGCCGTGGGGAGGGCTTTATTCAGATTGAGATGCAGTTCCTGCCGGATGTAACCGTCCCCTGCGAGGTGTGCCAGGGCAGGCGCTATAACCGTGAGGCCCTGGAGATCAGGTTCAAGGGCAAGAACATAGCCGAGATACTGGATATGACCGTAGAGGAGGCCCTCGCCTTCTTCGAGCATTTCCCCAAGGTGGCTGGTAAGCTGAAAACCTTAAACGACGTTGGCCTGGGCTATATCCGTCTGGGTCAGCCGGCGCCGACGCTCTCCGGCGGCGAGGCGCAGCGGGTGAAGCTGGCCACCGAGCTGTCGCGGCGCTCCACCGGCCGGACGTTATATATCCTCGATGAGCCTACCACCGGCCTGGCCTTCAGCGATGTGGCGGCGCTACTGGGGGTGTTGCAGCGCCTGGTTGACGCTGGTAATACGGTGGTCGTTATTGAGCATCACCTGGATGTGATTAAGAATGCCGATTATATTATTGACCTGGGGCCGGGGGCTGGTGACAAGGGTGGCTATGTGGTGGCTACCGGCACCCCCGAGGAGATAGCCCGCCAGGAGGCTTCGACTACCGGGCAGTACCTCAAAAGGGTATTACCCGGGGTAGTGACTGCGCTCTAAGGACCGAAAGGAAGGGGACTTGTGACTGAGGATAATAAAGCACCGTCGGCGGCGGGGAGTGGGCACTCCCGCTTTTTCTATGGCTATGTGATAGTAGGTATTGCCTTCCTGGTCATGCTGGTCATGTTCGGCACCTACTATTCGTTTGGCGTCTTCTTGAAGCCGATACAGATTGGCTACGGCTGGGAGAGGGGGCAGACTGCCGGTGCCATCACGGTCTATATGGTGGCTCATGCTATCATGTATATCTTCGTGGGCCCGCTGTGTGACAGGCTGGGGCCGAGGTTGGTGGTAACCGTATGCGGCGTCGTCCTGGGCGTGGGCTATTTGCTGATGTCCCGGGTCACCGCTATCTGGCAGCTATATGGTATTTACGGTGTGTTTATCGCCTTTGGCATGTGCGGCAGTACTCCGCCGATTATAGCCACTATCTCCCGGTGGTTTGTTAAGCGCCGGGGGCTGGTGGCCGGTATTGTCCTGGCGGGCAGCGGGCTGGGCACCGCGATTATGGCCCCGATAGCCACTCGCCTCATTAATGCCTATGACTGGCAGTTTTCCTATATCATCATCGGTGCGGCGACACTGGTGCTGCTTCCGGTAGCGGCCCAGTTCTTAAGGGCTAATCCAGAGCGTATGGGTCAGGTGGCATATGGCTCCGGGGAGGCCCGGGGAGGTGGCGTAAATATACAGAGTAGGGGTCTTTCCCTGCGGGAGGCAATTCGTACCCGGCAGTTCGCTTTCCTCTGCACTGTCGGTTTCTGCTTTACCTTCTTTATGCAGATTGTTATGACGCATCTCTTTTCTCATGCTACCGATATCGGAATTCCCAGGACCAGTGCGGCCAATATTGTGCTCATTATCGGCCTGGGGGGCATTGTGGGCCGGGTGTTATTGGGGACCATGGGTGACCGGCTGGGCAACAAGCGCCTGCTGGTCGGTTGTTTTATGGTGATAGTGGCCGCTTTCCTGCTGCCCGTTTTCGCCAGGGAGGTCTGGAGGCTTTACCTCTTCGCCGCTATCTTCGGCATCGCTTACGGTGGGCTGGTGGTATTCATGTCGGTGTTTACCGCTGAGCTATTCGGGCTGGCTTCCCTGGCCTCTATCCTGGGGGTTAGTCTCTTTATCGCCACTCTGGGTGGTGCCGTTGGTCCCTGGTTGGGTGGTCGCATCTTTGATATAACGGGTAGTTATATCTGGGCCTTCCTGATTTGCATAGCCCTGGCGGTTGTTGCTATGATATTCTCCGTGATGCTGAAACCGATAGCTACTAAGGGGGAGGGTCTATGACCCGGGAAGAAGCCCTTGATTCCATCGGTGTCAATGTGGGCAGTGAGAACCTGATAAAGCACATGCTGGCTACCGAGGCCATTATGCGGGCTCTCGCCCGGCGACTGGGCGAGGACGAGGAGGAGTGGGGTCTCACCGGGCTATTGCATGACATCGATATGGAGCTTACCGATGGGGATATGAGCACCCATAGTAAGCTGGGGGCTGATTTGGTCAGGGAGATGGGGGCCAGTGAGGCCATGGCCCATGCCATTCTGTCGCACAACGAGACCCATGGCGTACCCCGGGAGACCACGCTGGATAAGGCCCTGTTTTGTGCTGACCAGCTGACCGGCCTGATTATCGCCGCCGCCCTGGTTCGCCCCGATAAGAAGCTGGCGGACCTTCTCCTTAAATCGGTGAAGAAGAGATTCAAGGAAAAGGCCTTTGCCGCCAGTGTCGATAGGCAGCAGATTGGCCAGTGCAGTGAAATCGGCCTGGAGCTTGATGATTTCATTGCCCTGGGGCTGGCGGCCATGAAGCCGGTTGCCGATAGCCTCGGCCTGTAGCCGGTTAGCCCATCGCCAGGGTTGAGCCGGTGGCGGTCTTGACCACGCTAATACGGGCTGGGAAGGCATCTTTCAGTTCCTCAACATGGGTAATGGCCAGTATCTTCTTGAAGTCGTCCTGTATGGAGTTTATCGCCTCTTTTAGCTTCTCTATGCCGGTTGAGTCCTGAGTGCCGAAGCCTTCGTCGATGATGAGGGTGGGCAGCGGTGCCCCGGCCCGCCGGGCGAGCATCTTGGAGAGGGCGATGCGGATGGCAAAGTTAATGCGGAAGGCCTCGCCGCCGCTGAACATCTCGTAGTTGCGCGTCCCCAGCTCATCGGAGATATTGATATCCAGCGTCTCGATAACGTCCCCCTTCTTGGTCTCTCGCTGGGTCTCGATCTTGACATGCATCCTATTATCGGTCATGCGTCCCAGTAGTCTATTGGCCTCAATTTCTATTTCGGGGAGCGCCATTTCAATGAGCAGGGCCTGTACCCCCCTCTTACCGAAGGCCTGTACCAGTTCCCGGTAGATTTTCTCCTCCCGTGAGGCCTGGCTCAGCAGTTTTGTCTTCTCCCGCTTTTTGGTCTCCAGCTCCGCGCAGCGTTCCAGTTTGGCCTTCATGCCCCACATTGCTTCCTGGGACTGCCTTTGCTGGCCGGCCACGGCCTGATATTCCGTTTCCGCCTGGGCCAGGTCGCTGAGGACCTGGGGGAGTGAAGCGACTTCCTGGCTCAGGGTCTGCTTTTTCTGCCGGTAGCCCTCCAGGGTATGCTGTAGCTCGCCGGCGGCCTTCTCGGCGCCGAGGGCCGCCTCGGTTGCCTGCTTAAGTAGCCGGCTGGCTTCGTCCAGTTTGCGTTGGGCCTCCTCGAATCGCTCGAGGTCGGCCCGGCGCTGGCGCACTACCTCGTGCTGCGCGGGGTCATAGCCGAGATGGCCCAACTCGTCTTCCAGCTCCTTCAGGGCTGTTTGTTCGGCCAGGGCAAAGTCCTTGCTGGCCAGCTCTTGTTCAATCCGGGCCAGCGTTTCCCGGGCCTCGGTTAGACTGTCTGCGGCCGCTTCGGCCTCGGAGATGGCCTTACTCAGGATACTGTCCTGCCTTTGGACAGAGGTCTGAGCCTGGTTCAGCCTCGTTTCCCGCTCGCTTATCTCCTTCTCTAGCAGCTCTAGCTCGCCCTTTTTTGGCGCCAGTTCCTCCTGGTTCTGTTTCAGGGAATTAATACTGTCGTCCTTCTGGGCGGTGTATTTGGCCCTGATGCGCTCTCTCTCCTCGGTGCCCAGGTCGGTCTCGCACAGGGGGCACTTGGCATCGCTCTGGGTTAAGAGGAGGTCGAGCTTTTCCGCTATCTCCTTTATTTCCGCTTCCAGCTTGGCCTGGCGGGACTTCAGATAATAGGTTCTATTGCGTAACTCCTGGCTGGTCCCCCTCTTCGTAGCCAGTTCCGCTGCCTCAGCGGCCAGCCGGTCAATTTGCGCCCGGAGCTTCTGCGACTGGTCCTTAAGCTGGGGTAGCTGCCGTGAGCTGGCTTCCATCTCCGTTATGCGGTTTTGGGTGATGGCATGCTCTTTAACCAGTCCCTGGCTGGCCTGGGTGATGAGCATCTCCAGCTGGTGCTTGCGCTCGCTTAAGGCGGCAGCCTGTCTAAAATTCTGGTCGAACTCATTATCTGCTTTCTTGGCCTCGAGGAATTGAGCGTAGCCATCTTCTATGCTGGAGCGTTGATTGATTAAACCTTCGTATTCTATGAGCCGGGAGCGGTGCTGTTTGGCCTGTCCCTGCCAGCGCTCCAGCTCCCTCTCTCTATCCGCTGTATGCTCCGCCAGCTCGGCCAGTTGTGTTTTCTTACCTTCCAGCGTGTCCTTTTCCTGTTTCAGCCGGTTGCGCCGGGACTCCCGCTCCTTTATATCCTCTTCCCTCCGGGTGAGCTCGTCCTTTAGTTGCTCAAATTCGGCTTCGTAGGCCGGCTTTTGCGCCAGCTCGTTAGTGATTTCCTCGATGGCGCTCTCCAGCTTAAGGTTCTCTTCGCCCTGCTGTTTCGCCATCTCCTTAGCCCGTTCCTCCAGTTCGTCATAGAGAGATAGCTGGAGGATATTGGCCAGCACCTCTTTACGTTCCACCGGGCTCTTGCTGGTGAACTCGTCGGCATGGCCCTGCATCAGGTAGGCGCTGTTAATAAAGGTCTGGTAGTCCATGTGGAGTATGTCAACGACCTTCTGTTGCGTTTGGCTTATTCTGTCGCCGGAGATTACCTTGAAGCCGCTGCTATCGGCTATGAGCAGCCCCAGGCTGCTCTGTCCCGAGCGTCCCCGCTGTTTGGGCCGGGCATAATTGCGTATGATGCGGTATAGTTGCTCGCCTACGGCGAAGTCGAACTCCGCCGCCATTTCCGTGCTGCCGGCATGGACCAGGTTGTCGTCGCTCTTGGTCCTGGTTTTCCCCCATAGCGCCCAGGTCATGGCGTCAATCAGCGCCGACTTGCCGTTGCCGTTGTCGCCGGAGATGCAGACGGTGTGGATGCCATCGAAGCTGAGCGGTGGCACGTTATCGGCATAGCACATGAAATTGTTTATGCTTAGCTTAACGGGAATCATGCCCCAGCCCCTTTGCTAGACCGTCCATCCCCTATTTTAGCATGATTGGGGGTGCTGTGGTGGTAATAGTACAAGGTGAGAGTGGTGCGTAATTTTACTATTCCGATGATTTGAGGCTGGCGGTAACATCGTTGAGGTTGTTAAAGGGTTCGTAGCTAAGGTCTGTCTTCTTCAGGCAGTCGAGCATTTCATCGGTGGCAAAGATGCGGTGGGACAATCTGGCCGGCGGGACATCGGAGAGGCCGTTACCGATATATATTATCCGGTAGCCCTGCTCTATGAATAGGCGGGTATAGGCCTCCTTGAAGCCGTCCTGTAGCGGTCGGCCGTCCGGCCCGATATACTGGGCCTTAACGTGCCCGTCGAATTCGGTACGGGCGGCAAATATTTCCATGTCCTTTTCGCCGAGGCCGGCCAGGATTTCATCTATGTAGAAGTCCTGGCCGTTACTGACGATAACGAACCTGAAATTCTGCCGGCGGCAGTAGGCCAGCAGCTCATGAAAGCCGGGCCGTATTCTCACCAGCGGCTTCATGAAATCAATCAGGGTCTGCTTATCGGCCTTTATCATGGCAAAGGCCCTGGTATTGAAGTAGTTGACCGATATCTGGCCCTCCCGGTACTGGGTTAGCATCTGGCGCCAGTTGCCATCGGCGAAGGCGTCCAGCAGCAGGAAGGAGACATCCTTTTCGGTGATGGTGCCGTCGAAATCGCACTGCACCAGGGTTTTCATTACAGGGTCTGCGGGCACTGTATCGTTCACTCCGTTTTAGTAGTATTTGGTTCGAGTCTTTTTATAGAATCTGGTAAGAGGCGACGGCTAGGTCTCTGGCGGGGTTATGGTCTCGACCTGGTGTAGCTCGCCGGCTACATGGTCCAGGAACAATGTGCCGTCGAGGTGGTCTATCTCGTGCTCCAGGGCTTGGGCGGCGAGGTCGGTGGCCTTTATCCTGATGGCCTTTCCCTCCCTGTCCAGGCCCTTGACGGTAACCGAGACCGCGCGCTTTACCTCGCCCCAGTAGCCGGGAACGCTGAGACAGGCCTCGGTTAGCTCCCGCTCGCCGTGGCGCTTAACTATCTGGGGGTTGACGATGACTATGGGTTCCTCCTCGGGCATTCGCAGTACTATAATCCTGAGTGATATGCCCACCTGGGGGGCGGCCAGCCCTACCCCGTTGGGGGTATGGTGTACCGTCTCTATCATGTCGTCGATAATCCGCTTGATAGAGCTGTCGACCTTGGGTACCCTCTTGGCCTTCTCTCTCAGTACCGTATCCGGCTGATGACGTATGGGCAGAACTGTCACTTGAGCTAATAGTCCTTTCCGGGTAGTAGCTTCCGGTGCGGTCTCTCCGGCAGTGCCGGGCGCTTAAATATAATGTTATCATACCTTGAGATGCCCGGTCTATGTTGACAAGGTCGGCGGGAAAATAATATATTCCAGACAAGCAGGACAGGAGGGAAATAGCAATGACGAGAGAACGGGATGTGGCCTTTGACCTGGCGGAGAATATTACCCGATTGAATTATGAGGACATACCGGCCGGCGACCGGCTGCTGGCCAAGATGAATATTATCGATACCCTGGCCTGTACCCTTACCGGCCCCCGGGACCGGGTGTGCCGTGCGGTGGTCGATATTATGCTAAAGCAGGGAGGCCGGGAGGAAAGCACCGTTGTCGGCTACGGGTATCGCCTGCCGGCGGCCCCGGCGGCGCTGTTGAATGCCCTCATGGCTCGCGCCTTCGATTTTGACGACTGCCACGAGGGCACCGCCTGCCACTGCAGCGTGAGCACGGTGCCGGTGGCCCTGGCTATGGCGGAGCGCCAGGGGAGGTTGAGCGGCCGGGATATTATAGCCAGCGTTGTCTTGGCTAATGACCTTATCGCCCGTCTGGCCCTGGCGGCCAATACCGGTCTCGGTCCGGGCAACCGTGTCTTTGCCACCTCCATGCTCTACGGCACCTTCGGGGCGGCCGCCGCCGCCGGCAAGATGCTGGGCCTGGATTGCGACCAGATGGTCAATGCCCTGGGCATCGCCATGACCCGGACCGGCGGCACCATGCAGTATGTCAAGGATGATGGGGCCTATCATATCAATTTCGGCATGCTGGCCCAGGTGGGGGTTATGGCCGCCCTTATGGCCCAGCGGGGCATCATGTTTGCCCGCAACGTCTTCGAGGGTGTCTATGGCCTGTTCCAGGCCTATAAGGGGGGCGACTACCGGCCCGAGGAGCTTACCGCTGACCTGGGAAAAAGATTCGAGGGTTCCGGTATAAGTATAAAACCCTATCCCTGCTGCAAGCATTCGCATACCTCGGTTACGGCGGTGCTGGAGGCGATGGTCAGGTTTAACCTCAAGCCCGATGATATCGAGGAGATGGTGATAAGGGGCAATCAGTCGGTGATGGAGATGAGCCGTGACCGGGAGAATATACGCTTTGACCCCGATAACCGCCTGGAGGCCCGGGCCGGGGTGGAGAAGCTGGCGGGCATAGCCGTGGTCAAGGGCAGCATTACCATCGAGGATATGCTGGGCGAGACCTTTAAGGATGAGAAAGTATTCTCCCGTATCGCCGGGGTAGCCCGCCGGGTGAGGGTGGAACTGGACCCGGAGCTCAATGCTACCTACAGCGGCGGCAAGGTAAGCCCGTCTATTTTGCATATCCGTACCCGGGACGGGCGCTCGCTTACTCACCGGGTGGACTATGTTAAAGGGCACCCCCGGAACCCGATGAGCCTGGATGATGTCATCGAGAAGTTCCGCACCTGTGCGCCGAGCGCACTCAAGAAACTTTCGCCGGAAGGGCTTGACGAGGTAACCGGCCTGCTGCGCAACCTCGACGAGGTCGGCAACGTATCACGGATAATAGAGCTGATAAGCTAACGGGGCCGCCGGCTACAGGAACAACTAAGCCTCCGCCTAGCTGCTCACTGTCTGTGGTGAAGTCTCCCCGTAATTCGTATAAAGAAGGGAAAAGTCCCCAATATCCACCGTACCGCTGCGGTCGAAGTCGGCCAACGGATTGTAACCAGTTTCACCCTCCGCTAGCTCATAGGACAAAGAGAACCTCGTGAAGTCGGTGCTGTCTACAGTCTTGCTACTCTCGGTGATATCCTTGGCGTCGCCCTCCTTGAGGGCGCCCATGTCAAGGGTAATGCCCTGTGCTATGTTTACCCCGTTGTTAAGGTTAACCAGGCAGTGAGGAGTATATAGCGTGACGTTATAGGTCCCTGTCGGCAGAGCAGATACATTACAACTTAAAACCTTTGTACCGGGATCCCTGTCATATATATCAATATTCCAATCGGCAGTAGCAAACGTTTCTACCGGGGATAGGGTAAGTATGTTACTGCTAGTAACCTCCTGATCATACAGTCTCAGTGTCAAAGGTACATCCATTCCCTCAAAGGTTCGTGCGTCGCCCTGTAGTGTAGCTCTTAAAGTAATGGTGTTGCCGACAATGACAGTAGCTGTCCCTACCTTGCTCTCACCGTTATAGCTAACGTCCACCCGTACTGTATTTGAAAAAACTCCCCTGGTTTGCCCGGCGGTGAATAACCCGTTTTGGTCGATGGTCCCCCCGCCGTTTACAACGCTCCAGGACATATCAAGGCCAGTAGTTATCTCGTTGTTATACTGGTCATAGGCAGTTAGAGTAAACTGCTGGTTAGCCTCAGTTTGTACGTAGGCTGGAGCAGGGCTTGTTACCATCCAGCCCGAATCCAAGGGACCGGGGGTTACCGTGATGTAATTATCTATTGTTTTTGTACTGGTGCCATCCGGGCCGGTGACGGTGAGGGATACAGTATGTGTGTCAGCAAGGGTATATTGGTGCGATGGATTCTGCTCGGTGCTGGTGCCCTGGTCGCCGAAACTCCACGACCAGCTGGTAATCTCGCCGGTGGACTGGTCGATAAAACTTACGGTCAGGGGTGCTACGCCTGAAATGGGTTCAACAGCGGCAAAGAGAGCTTCCGGGGGAGCGGGCGGTACACCCAAGTCCAGCATCCCCCAGCCGTAGAGGTTGTCCTTATCAATACTACCCAGGTCGATGGCCCGTCCCTCCAGGAAGGCCTGTATCTGGGCCGGGGAATAAGACGAGTAGCGTTGTTTAGCTATCAGCGCCGCCCCGGCGACATGAGGGGCCGAAGCCGAGGTCCCGCTGAAGCCTTCGCCCAGGGCCGCGCTGCTGACGTCGCTGGGGGCAACCATGTCCGGCTTGATGAGGCCACCCTCTCGCGGCCCCTGGGAACTGAACGCCGCTATGGTCCCGAGGTTGTTCCAGAGTACTGCCCCCACGGTCAGCGCATCTGAGGAATCAGCCGGCTGGCCATATATACTGCCCGCTGCTACCTGGTATTGCAGGTCGTGGGTAGAGCACACGAGATGGAAATCACCCGAAACACTGCCCGAGTGGTTCCAGATGGCTATAGCGTAGTCTCCAGCATTCAGGGCGGTATAAACAAGTCTTTCAATCGGGTAGTCATTGCCACCCTGGCCGTCCTGGCGGTTTTCGGAGACATCCACCAGATCTGGAGTAGCACCTTCCTTGATCAGCCACAGGTCGTAGTCAATTGCCGAAGTCCCCCAGTCGTCCCTCCACTTCAGGTAGGCCGCTATAGTCTCGCCCGCCTCCAGATAGATTGTTTGGCCCTCGTGGAGGGGGTTGGTGCTAAAATCATGAAAATTGTCCCCGTCGGTGCTCTGCCAGATACCGGACCAGTGCTTCTGGGCGTGGTTGCCGGCCGACTGGCACCACAGGATGCCGGCATCCCTGGTGCTGGTAACCGCCTCACATACCGGGCCGGTGCCGTCGCCGGGGCCGGCGTTCAGCCAGCCGATAGAGTGGGAGATTACATCGACCCCCTGGTCGATGAGCCAGTCCACCGCATTGGCCCATTCCACAGCGCTGGCGAAGTTGGCCAGGTAGAATTCAGCATCGGGAGCGATGTCGTAGATAATTTCGGCGCAGGCGGTACCATGCGCGCTGCTCCCCGGCCCCTCTCTGCTGGGCGCCCAGTAAGTCGTTACGTTATCGCTGCTGGGTAGCTCGGTGCCCAGGAGTGCCTCATAACCGGAGAAACCCCCGTCGATAATGCCCACCTTGGTGCCGGTGCCGGTAAAGCCGGCGGTATTCCAGGCACCGGAATTAATCAGACCAACCCCCTCGCCCACCGCTGCCGGTACGTAGTCCAGCGGCAACCTGACCAGTTTTACATTAGCGTCGTCAGCCAGGTCCTCAATGTTGGGGACAGGCATCAAAACCTGCAGCAGATTCCGGTAGCTGGTCTCAAATTTCCCACCCAAGGCCTGAGCCTTATTTATAACCTCCCCCTCCCTCCCCTCACTGACCTCGACAATCACCCTGACCCGGCCGTCCTCAGCCTGTATCAGCCTCTGTTCGCTAAAGGCCGGGACATCATCCCCGCTTTCAGCGCGCATCAGCCGGTCGAGACGCGATTCAATCTTGGGATGTCCCTGCGGTGGCAGTTCCAAATCCGAGAAATCACTAAATTCATCCCCGGCAAAGGTGCTCCCTCCTGGCAGCCCCAATACCAGAGCAGCCACTATAAGCAAACAGACAACAGCCCTTACTTTACCCATCGACCTAAATCCTGAGCCCCTACCATTACCAGAGGCCAATAACTAAAAAGGGCACCAACTGCTGCCACAGGCCTCGCCATCGCCATATCTGGCAACATAGTACCAATAAAGGAATTTAGTGAGGTATCGGCGCAAGTCTGATTTTTGTGTAGGACTTTGAGAGTTACCTTGTCAGTACTTGTCCGGTAACCTGCATTACCCCTTCTGATTTCAGAAGGGCACCGGGCACCACTAATTAACAAGCAGTTTCCAGTACCCACTTTCATCCGCACCCCGCGCTAAACCCCATTACTATTCAGACACTATCGTCGTAGACGAGCGATTGCTAATATACTCCCTAATCTTTGAATTGTCAATATATAAAATAGAGATGCCCCCCTGCGTGTGTGAAATGGAGTTACAGCTTTGAAAGGAAGGTGGTGTCGCCTGAAGGGAAGGCTAACCATGCACTCAACTTAAGATACCTGGCATTACTCGATCACCTGTGGTGAAGTCTCTCCGTAATTCGTATAAAGAAGGGAAAAGTCCCCAATATCCACCGTGCCGTCGCGGTTGAAATCGGCCAGCGGATTGTAATCAACGTGACCCTCAGCTAGCTCATAGGACAAAGAGAACCTCGTGAAGTCGGTGCTATCTATAGCCATGCTACTCTCGGTGATGTCCCTGGCGTCGCCCTCCTTGAGGGTTCCCATGTCAAGAGGGGTGCCATGTGCTATGCTTACCCCATCTTTAAGGTTGACCAAGCAGTGAGGGGTATATAGCGTGACGTTATAGGTCCCCGTCGGCAGCCCGCCCACGGTAAGGGTAATGACCTTGGTGGTATCGTTGTAGTCGGTTAGGGAGGTATTGGCGTCGGCGGTGGTGAAGGTTTCCACCGGGCTTAGGGTAAGCAGGTTGGCGCCACTTACCGGCTGGTCATAGAGTTTTAGTGTCGCCGGTACTATCATGCCGGTGTCGGGCCGGGTGTCTCCCTGGAGGGTGGCGGTTACCGTCATCTTGGCGCCGACGATGACGGTGGCGGTGCCCTGCTTGGTGGTTACGTCCTGGGTGGCCTCCGCCTGCACGGTGGAGGAGAATGTCCCCCGGCTTCCCCCGGCGGTGAACAGCCCGTTGCCATCGATGGTCCCCCCGCCGTTAATGATGCTCCAGGTGAAGCTGAGGCCGCTTATGGTATTACCCAGCTGGTCGCGGGCCTCGGCGGTGAACTGCTGGTCGGCTCCCGTGGGCACGTAGGCTGTGGAGGGGTCCACCGATATGTAGTTCAAAGGGCCGGGGTTAACCGTGATGTAATTATTCTTGGTCTCGGTGTCGCTGCCGCCGGGCCCGGTGGCGGTGAGGGATACGTTATATGTCCCGGCGGTGGTGTATTCGTGCGCGGGACTCTGCTCGGTGCTGGTGCCCCCGTCGCCGAAATTCCACGACCAGCCGGTGACGGAGCCGGTTGACTGGTCGGTGAAGTTGACGGTGAGGGGCGCCGTGCCGGAGATGGCGTCGGCGGTGAAGCCGGCCGCCGGTGCCGGCGAGGTGCGCAGGCGGATGGCGACATCGCCCCTTAAGTCGGCAGCGAGTGTTGCTGCATCCGTCCATGAGTTACCGTCGGGGCTGATATAGGTCTTAGCTGATTCTATTGTGTCGTATTTATCCACTACGAGTGGGGTGGTATAGCTCTGGTTCTGGAATTTAACGGCCACGGTGATGTCGTCGCCGCTGGTTACGGGCACCGGCATGTCCAGTAATACCGAGTGGTAGCCGGCCTCGGCGAAACCCTGGTTCAGCTTCTCCGCCAGCTTGTTGCTCAGGGTAGTCCCGTCGAAGTCGTCGTAGAGGTAGATGTCGATATCGGTGGTGACATCGGTGGTCCAGAACTCCACGCGGGTGACACTGGTATTGTCGGCGGGTACGAATTTGTCCAGGCCCCAGGCGGTGGTGCTGCCGAGCCCTATTGACCGCGACCAGCCCCCCTGGTCGTAGTACAGCAGCCCGCCGTTGGGGTCGTAGTCCTTAAGGGTGTGGGCGAAGGAGGAGTACATGCCGATGGAGGTCGAGCCGTAGGCGATGGTGAAGTAGCCGCTATCGCCCCAGCCGGTGCCCCAGCTGTTCTTCACAATCCAGCCGCCGTAGCCCGTCTCACCTCCGCCTTTGTCATACTCAAGGCTGTCGTTCCAGCCGACGATGAGCACGCCGTGGTCGGGTACTTCTGCCCCGGTTGTCGGGCGGTAGAGTGTGGAAGTGCCGTTATAGCTGTAAAATTCGGTGAAGCTGGCATGGAGCGTGGTGAAGACGGGGCCGTAGGTCTGTATGTAGTTCTTGAGCACGCCGGGGTCGGGCACCGCGTCGCCGGATATTATGCGCCAGTCCAGCAGCGTCTTCACCGGGGTGCAGGTGTCCTCGCAGGTGTCGGTTTCAGAATCAACGTAGGGGTCGCAGGACTCCAGTACCACGCCCTTCTTGGTGAACAGGTTGGCCATTATCTCGTAGTTACTGCCGGTCAAACAGTTATCATCGCCTAATATGTTGTTTACGGCGTAGAAGTTGCACTGCTTGGCATTGTTCTCGGAGAAGTCGTAGCTGGCTTTACCCTCGTTATCTAATGAGTTGTAGTCGATATTGCCGGTAACCAGCAGCCGGGACTCGATATTGCCTAGGGCGGCAAAGGCGGCGCAGGAGCCGCAACCGCCCTGGTTCTTTACCGGGGTAACCCTGCTCTGGTCGCCCTGGGCGCGCCAGTCGAACTGAGCGGGTTGTGCCATTAACGGGGCACGCAGCATGCTGGCGGCTTCACTTACCGGCGTCTGCTGGCTGGTGAGGTGGGAGAGGCTATATGGCGGCGGCATATAGCCGGCCCTGGCGTCCCGGTCGGGGTCCGGGGGCGGTATTGGCCGCTCCGGTGCTGCCTCCCAGGCGGGCTCTTCGGCCCGGGGGCTGGGGGTATCGGCGAACCAGACCGGTAACAGTGACAGGCTCATGGCCGCCACGGCTATCAGCAACCAGACTGTTTTGGCGCCGGCTATTCTTTGTTTCATGGGACTGTTTAATTGTATCGGTGGCGGCGAGTAGCCGTCAAATGGACCGGGTCTTGCCACAGGTGTGATGAGGCTTGACATTTATCCTATAATGAGGCTTGACATTTATCCTATAATATTGTAGAGTTTGGCAATCTGGACAGGCATGCTTGCTCGGAGATTATAGTAAGTTCAGTCTTGTAGGTCAAAAGTATATGCCAGGCAGAGACCAAAATAGTCCTAAAGTATTATCAACAACCTTCTATAATCACATAAACGAGGTATGTTCATATAAACGAGTTATGTTCATAATATGTTCATAATTAGACGAGGTGTGTTCATAGTATGTTCATAATTGGTATGTTATTCTACGCTTTAGTATAAAGTGTAGTAGTAAGAGACCTTTAATAAAGTCTGAAAATGAATTACATATATGGGAGGCTCGGAGCCGGAAGACATTGGTATTCGTCACCGCTGTCCCAATGGTTCTTTTTATTCCGGAAGGATTGAGGGGAGGATAAAACCTATGGAGAGTAGCCTGTGGTGCGTTATCACAATGTGGTTTGAGTAGGGCATTCACAGCGGCTGAGTTGTGCCTTAGGCGCAACTCCTTTTGTTTTAGAGGGGGCATAAATAGGCGTAGCGCTTGGTAGACTAATATTTACTGGTTTTAAGGCAGCACAGTTGCTTGAAAGGCTGTGCTGGGATTATAATAATGATAATTGTTATTCTTAAATAAACTCTGGGGTGGTGCCGAAATGAAAAGGTTTATGTCTCTTGGTCTAACGCTATTAGTGCTGGCGGCGCTGATGGTGGGGATACTGCCGGCGGCGTTGCCCGCCCTGGCTGTGGATGAAGTACCGGTCAGCATAAATGCCCCGCCCCAGGCGGCGCCCGGCGCCGACTTTGTGGCCAGCGTGGATATAGGCGCGGTGACGGACTTCGATGCCGCCAACTTCGATGTCGCTTTTGACCCCACGGTGCTGGAAATTACCGATATAACACCCGGGGTTGATATTACCGACGGGGATATTGGCGGTACGGCCATCCCGGTTGTTTCGACCAATGTAATTAACGCCGGCACCGGGCCGGGTGACCTGAGAGTGATAAGGGTTGTAGTGAATGTCCCTGATTACCCCGGGGTTACCGGCAGCGGTAAGCTGGCCGACCTCCACTTCCATGTTATCGGCTTGGATGGCGATAGCAGCGTCATCGGGCTGGCCAACGGCGTACTTGGCGATAATACCGGCGATAATGAGATACCGGCCCAATGGGCCGGGGACGCGGTGAATATAGTGGCGCCACCACCTGGTAGCTATACCGTGTCCGGCACAATTAGCGAAATCGGCACCGGGACTCTCCTCGAGGGGGTTTTTGTAGGGCTTAGGGACCCGCAGACTCTGCAAATATTCGCCGGCGAGCCTTCCGATAGTAACGGCTTCTATTCTATAACCGCCCCTGAGGGCAACTATACGCACGGGGCGGGTAAGCCTGGCCATATCTCCTATCTTGCGGACTTGAACCTCAATGCCGATATGCCCGATACCGATATCGTCTTGGTGCCGGGTCTCATCGTCTCGGGTAGGGTTACCGAATTCGGCACCGGTAACAAAATCCCGGGAGTAAATGTCTCGGCCTATGATGCGGTGGGTGAAATATTTTATTTCAGTCTGCCTACCGATGCCAACGGCGACTATTCGGTGACGGTGCCTGACGGCAACTATTCTCTCAAGGCGGACAAGCCCGGCTATCTAGTGAAAAAGAAGGATATCGCTGTCTCGGACAACATGACCGAGAACATTATCCTGAAGAAGGGTTTCATCGTCGCGGGCGTGGTTACCGATGCCAGCAACCAGCAGCCTCTGGCCGGGGTTGATGTCAAGCTCTATGACCCGGCCCAGGCCAAGGATTTCATCGGTCCGCCTACCGATGCTGGTGGTAATTATTCCCGGACGGTACCATCGGGTGATTATAACCTTAAGGCCAGCCTTGCCGGTTACATATCCTTTACCAAGGGTGTTTTTGTCGGCAGTAATCTGACCGAGGATATCGCCCTGGCGCCGGAGGCGGCGGGGGCGCTGCATCACTTCGAGTTCGACGTGATTGGCAACCAGACGGCGGGCACTCCCTTCAGTATTACCATCACCGCCAAGGATAGCACTAATGCCGTTGTTGAGACCTATACGGGCACCAATACCCTGACCGATTTAACCGGCACTATCGAGCCTGGGCAGACCGGCACCTTTGATATTGGTGTCTGGACGGGCGATGTTACCATAGAGCATGCCTTTGACGCCGATGTTATCAATACCTCGGGTGGCGGTACGGGGGGTGGCAGCAATCCCTTTGACGTTGGCGGTTTTCATATCGAGAGCCATGACCAGCAGAGCACCTTCATGCTGTCCGCCGGGGGGACCGTACACGTCGATGTCGATGTGACTTCAATAGGCGGCTTTGCCGGCCAGGTTGACTTCGCCTTCTACGGGCCGCCTTCGCTGCAGAGTGCCAGCAGTGTTGACCACACCAGCGTCACGCTGACTGCTGGCGGGACGGAGATGGTGACGCTGACACTGGGCGCTGACGCCCAGACACCTCCGGGGACATATCACTGCAGCCTTGAGGGCACTGCCAACGGTATAGAGGCTGAGTATTTCATGACGGTCAACGTGGGTAGTGCCGGCCAGCCGCTGCTCTCGGCGCAACCGGCGGTAGTTTCCGCCGGCGATACCACCGTTTTCTCCGTCTTCCAGTTCCCGCAGGATACGGCGATTGAGATACGCTGGAACAATGGCCCGCTGGTTGGTACCGGCGGTGAGCTGCTGGCCGGCGGTACGGTGCTGGGAGACGGCACCTGGGCCAGCCCCGCCGTGGCTATTACCGGCATGCCTACCGGTAACTTCGAGGTAAAGGCGGTTGCCGATACCACGGTGGCCTACTTCATGATGACCATTCTCGGTGCCGGCGCCGGGCCGGACTTCCTGGTAAATTTTTCGCCCGATTTCCTCTCCCTGCAGCCGGGTGAGAATGCCAATGTGACTGTTAACATTCAATCGGTCAATAGCTTCAGCAGCCCGGTGACCTTCGGGGGCACGCCACCGGGGATAACCCTGACCTTTAACCCCACTTCGGTAACGCCATCGCCGAACGGCCAGGCGACTACCACCATGACCGTGGCGGTGGCCGACTGGGTGCCCCCGGATATGTACCATATAGGCGTCCGTTGCCAGTCCCAGGACCCGCCAATCGAGAAGTTCCGCGACCTGAACCTGGACGTGGCCCCGCCGGCGGGCTGGGGGCCGAGTATATCCCTGAGCAAGTCCTATGGCAAGCCCGGCGATGTCGTTACTATCACCGGCAGTAACTTTACCCAGAGCACTCCGGGGTCGGTGGTTACTATCCGTGAGATGTCCATGGGCTTCACGATAAGCACCCAGCCGGCAACGGTTACCATAGTGACGGGGGGTACGTTCAGTGCTCAGATTACCGTTCCCAATGTACCGGCGGGACACTACTGGCTGGAGGCAAAGGTGGCTGCCAGCGGGGAGTTCGCCAAGAAGGAAGTCGAGATTGTGGGGACGGATGTAACCTATAACATTTCGGCCAGTCCCATGTCAACCAATGTCGTCACCGAGTCCGGTAGTAACTCCAGCACGGTGAGTCTTAACCTGTTCTCGGTGGGCGGGTCCAGCCCGACGGTTGGCCTCTCTATCGAGAACCCGCCGTGGTGGTTGACCTACAAGTTCGGCAGCCTGGCGGATAATACGCCGGCTGCGGGCGATGATGCCATCGACGTTCCCGCCGGGGGCTCTACCTCGGTTGACCTCGCTTTAACGGCGGCCCTAACGGCGCCGACCGGTAATTATCTTATTCCGGTCAAGTCGCAGGCCTCAACGGCGATATATGTCGAAATCGAGCTTATCGTTATGCCGCCATCCGGCTACGGTATGGCCAGTGTAACTCTCAGCCCCGGCATCGGCGCGGTGGGTGACAATGTGGTGGTGAATGGTTGGGGGTTCACCCCGAGTGCCAATATCACCGAGCTTATGTTTGCCGGGGATAATCTTTTGGCCGCTCCTATCGCTATATCCAGCACCGGTTCCTTCTCTACTCAAATTATCGTTCCCAGCCAGGTATGGGGTGGTATTTCTACGGGTAGTGGTATGTATCCGATTGATGTATTGGATGCCCAGGGGGTCTGGGGTGGTGCGGAGTTTATGGTTATGGAGGCGGGCCAGACATACACCCTGTCGGCTAATCCCGACTGGCTCCCGCCGATATCCCCGGGCAGTAATGGCACTACCACCGTTAAAGTGAAGTCGATGGCTACGGCGGTAACGGTTGATCTTGCGGTGGAGGGCATGCCGCCGGGTATTAACTGGAGCTTCTCGGGTGGTAGCACCACCGAGCAGGTAACGGTGTCACCGGGCGGTTCGACGACTACTGTTCTCACGCTGACGCCGACCAATATACCGCCGGGGCATTACGGTGCTGATATTAAGGGTGTAAGCAATTCGGAAATGCACTGGGCCCATATTGAATTCGATATTAAGCCGACGAGCGATTTTGTATTTCCTGAGATAATGCTTAATCCGAACAGGGGCGCAGTTGGCGACAAGGTAACCATCTTCGGTACCGACTTTAATCAGGGTGATGAGGTAACCGGGGTAACATTTGCCGGTACGGCGGTGACCGTACCGTCAGGTATAACGGCGGATGCCAGTGGCAATTTCACGCTGGTATTTCCCGTGCCTACTATTGGCGGTGGTATGTATCCGGTAGCGGTGACCTGCGGCGGGCTTTACATCGAGAAGCCATTTGATGTGCGCGCCGCCGATGCGGCCTTCGGCATGTGGGCCGACCCGGGCTGGCTGGGCAAGATACAGCTGGATGAGACCAGGGATACCACTATCAGGGTGGAGTCGTGGGCCTTGGCGGCAACGGTGAACCTGAGCATGTCCTGGGTGCCGATGGGAATAACGGCTAATTTCGTTGATTCGGCGGGTACGCTGCTGGGGCAGGCGACCAGTGTGACGGCGCCGGCGGGCGGTCAGGGTAGTGTGATACTAAGGGTAGACCCGCAGAAGATACCGCCGGGGTGGTATTCCATAGAGGTTAAGGGGGCTGCCGGTGCTGCGGTGATGTTCGCCTATGTTGACTTTGAGATAGGGTCGGGCGGATTTATGGATAACACCTGGATGCAGGAGCAGGGCATATACTTTCCTGAGATATCCCTGAACCCGGATAGGGCTAAGACGGGGAAAACTGTAACACTTCAGGGTAGCGGCTTCCCGACCGGAGGTACGGTGACGAAGCTGGTTTTTGCCGGCACGGAGCGGACGATACCGACGGGAGAATCGGCGGTTACGGTGGATGCCAGTGGTGGTTTCACCATGATATTCAAGGTGCCGGACAATACCCCGTGGGGCTGGCATCCGGTGGATGTTGAGGTTACCAAGGACTCTAATACCTGGTGGGCGTGGCGAGATTTTGAAGTAGTAAGTGGTGATGCTGCTTTTGGCATGTGGCCTGATCCCGGGTGGTTAGGGAAGATAGATGTTGGGCAGAGCAAGGACAGCAGTATAAGGGTGGAGTCGTTTGGCAGTGCGGT
>JBDRCY010000014.1:0-42562 GCA_043821265.1 Chloroflexota bacterium | reverse complement strand
ATACAAGAAGGCAATATAGGGCTAATCAGGGCCGTAGAGAAATTCGATTACCGCAAGGGGTATAAATTCAGCACCTACGCCACCTGGTGGATTCGGCAGGCCATAACCCGGTCCATAGCCGACCAGGCCCGCACCATTCGCGTCCCGGTCCATATGGTGGAGTCCATTAACAAGGTGCTGAAGACAAGCCGCCGCCTGGCCCAGGAATACGGGCGGGAGCCTACCGCCGATGAAATCGGCCGGGAGATGGAAATAACAGCGGACAAGGTTAGAGAGATAGTCAAGGTATCACATCTCCCGGCTTTACTCACTCTTAGTTGGTGATTCAGGTAAATAGTTATTGGGGGCTGATTAGATAAACTGGGCGAAATCAGTATTAAATAATGACAGGAGGCTTAATAGTAGATGTTGTCTTTTATAAAGTTTATAATACAGCATATGTTAGACTGGTATAAACGTGTTTGGCAAATATTCTTTCCTTTGTTTGCCGTCTTTTCACCAGGTGCTGTTCAAATAGTAATATATTTGGGTGAAAAGTGGTATATGCCTCTTTAATCGCCATTATATTAACTATTATGGCTTTAATCTGGCTTGTAGTGGCTCTAATCAGTATTACAAAAGACATTAAGGAATGTCGCCAGAAAGACAAGGAGGCTAGAGCGGCGAAGCTCGAAAAGGAACTCGAAGAGGCCATCGAAAAACTGAATCGAAGAATGGGATGATTGATATAGTATCCCTGAATAGCCACAAAGGTGACAGGTGTCAATATCTGTGATAAACACGAATTGTAAAGTAGTAACAACCAAGATTGAGTAGAACCGGTCGTTTATGATGATTGACACCGGTTGCGTTTACCATTAAAATATGCTTGGGGTGTCCAGTTGGTTCACGCCTGCTTTCCTTACGATACTGTAGCTGCGGGCGGTTTTGCTCGCCCTGGTTTTCGAGGAACTTCGTTGGCAGGCTATTGGCCCAGCAGGATCGGTTGGTATGGCGTGGTGGAGTGCGATTTGCGGGCGAATCCGAAGGGGAGCATTTTTCGGTATAAGACATCCTTTAGGGAATCTCGGCTCTAATACAGGCACGTGAGGTGTTATCATCATGAACGAAGTGACCAGTGGTGTAGAGACTATCGAGGGTAAGGCCGAGAAGGTTCTCGAAGAGGCCAGGAACAAGGCCAATGCCATACTGCTCAAGGCTAAGGAGGATGCCGCCCAGCTCCTGGCCGCTGAGATGAAGACGGATGAGGCTAAAGGGGAGGGCACCCAGATTATAGCGGCGGCCAAGAAGGAGGCCACGAGGAGGGTCGAGGCGGCCAAGAAGAAGGCCTCCTTGATTCGGAGCGAGGCCAGCAAAAAGGTGCCTAAGAATGCCGAGCGCATAGTGAGTATCATCACCGGGGTGAAACCCTGATGAGGGGCCTAATCCTCACTACCCCGGAGCCTATGCTCAAGGTAAGGGTAATCACTCCCAAGGATTACTCAGTCGAAACCCTCAAGACCTTACAGCGGGTGGGGGTGCTGCACATCGAGGAGAGCGAGGAGCTAAAGCCGGTTGACCGGGCGCTTGTTGAGCAGCAGCGGGGCGAGGTCGGTGAGCTACTGTCCTCGGTGGAGAATATACTAGGTTATGTGCCCCCCAAGGAGCTGGAGCCGGTTGAAGAGGATGTCGAGGTAATTTATACCCGGCCGTTCAGCGAGATAGGCGATGAAGTAAGGACGCTGTCCAATAAGCTGAGTAATCTGCATCAGCGAATCACCAGGCTCGATGATGAGGCCAAGCAGCTAGCAGAGCTGGAGAAATATCTGGGGCCGCTCAGTGAGCATACCGGGCTCAGGCTGAAGGACCTCAGTTTTTCCGGCGAGTACCTGTTCTCTCAGGTCTTTATCATTCCCGGCGAGGCTTACGAGGCCCTGCGGAAGGGGCTGGGTGACTACTTGCTGGAGAGCATTAGCGCTGCGGGAGAGAGCGAGACTGTTTTCTACGCCATCGCTAAGGCCGGTGACCGGGGGGCGTTAGAGTCCCGGGTAGGCGAGGCCGGTGGCAGGGCCCTGGCGATACCGGATGATGGGGCGACGTTGCCGGAGTTCCTGGCGGCTGCGGAGGGTAGACTAAAGGGGCTGGCCGAAGAGACGGCCAAGCTTTATGCGGAGCTCCGCAGCAGGGCTATGGAGGACGCCAGGAGGCTGGTCCTGTTACGGGAGGCCTTACAGGCGGAGGATGACCGCCTGTCGGTCATATTGAAGGCCTGTGAGTCCAAATACGTGCTCCTGGTCGAGGGGTGGATTCCCGAGAAAGCGGCCGAATCAGCAGTGGCTCAGGTCAAAGAGAGCCTGGATTATATCTTTATCGATACCGCCAGGCCGGCTGAGCAGGAAGAGCCGCCGACCAAGCTTAGGAACCCTAAGGCGCTCCGGCCGTTCCAGGTTATTATCAACCTGTTCGCCACGCCGAAATACCGGGAGTGGGACCCCACCCCGATAATATCCTATTCCTTCGCCTTCTTCTTCGGCCTGATGGTGGCCGATGTGGTCTATGCCCTGGGCATCATGCTGCTGGGCCGGTTCCTGCTGAGTAAGTTCACCGAAAACCCCGATACGGAGAGCTTTCGCTTGTTCCGGCGCCTCGTTTATATCTGTGGCGGGGTTGCCCTGATTGTCGGGCTGCTTACGGGAAGCTACATGGGGGATATTTACACCAAGTTCGGTTTTCAGAACCCCGCCCTGGTCAGGGTAGTGCAAGTGGCACTGCAAGACCCCCTGACGTTTATCCTGCTGGCGCTGGCCATCGGTTTTGTGCACGTTAATCTGGCCCATGTCATAGCCTTTATTAAGGGAATAAAGGAGAGGGACAAGGGTATGATACTCAACAAGATTGGCCTGTGTGCCCTTCAGTTCGGTATCCCGCCCATCCTTCATTTTATGCTGGGCATTGTTTTCCCTGGTTTTACCAACCAGCTATATCTTATCCTGGCCGTGGTGATGGTCGTCGGGCTGTTGGTCGTCATCGGCTCTTGGATTATGATGCGGGGCGGGCTGGGGGCCATACTCTGGCTCTTTGACGTGACCGGCATTCTGGGCGATATCATGTCCTATGCCCGGCTGGCCGGTGTTGGTCTGGCCACATACTACCTGGCCTCGACCTTTAACCAGATATCGGCCTTGTTCTCCGAGATAATACCGGGGGTGGCTGGGGCCATAATCGGTGGCATTCTGGGTATTGTCATCATCGTCTTTGGCCACCTGATTAATATGGTGCTTACGGCTATAACCGGCTTCATCCACTCCCTCCGGCTGTGCTTTGTGGAATTTCTGTTCAAGTTCTACGAGGGAGGTGGCCGTGAGTATAGCCCGTTCAAATTGAGGAAGCGCGCTGGTGTGCTCCTCAGGGCAAAATCTTAAGTCAAAGGGGGAAAGAAATGTTATTTGACCCGGCGTCTCTAGCTATTTTTGGTGGTGCCTTGGCGTTGCTCGGCGGTCTGGTAGGCTCTTCCATCGGCATCGGTATTGCCGGTTCGGCGGGAGCGGCTACTCTTGCCGAGGAACCGGGGCAGTTCCGCAATGTTATCGTGTTGGCATCACTACCGATGACGCAGACATTCTACGGACTCATAGTACTGATACTTATCATTACGGCGGTATACCCCAATATACCGGCGGAGGGCGGCCAGGGCTTTATGGTGCTTGGTGCCGGACTGGCCGCTGGTCTCGCCGAATGTTTTTCGGCCATTTACCAGGGCAATGTCTGTGCCGCGGGTATATCGCTCTTACCCAAGACCAAGGGCAAGATACTGACCAATGCCCTGATGCTGGCTGTATTCGTGGAGCTCCTGGGCGTGCTGGGGCTGGTATTCGCCATAATGACGATAAGCCTGCTAGGGCTTTTGTAGAGGGCTTTCCTATGAAGGGAATGGAGAAGATAAGCGCGGCTGTCCTGGATAAGGTCAAGGCGGAGGCCAAGGAGATAATAAAAGAGGCCGAGGCTAAGGCCAAGCAGGAAATCGAGAGCGCGAAAGAGCAGCAGGCACAGCGCTTGGCCGAGGAAAAGGCCAGGATAACCGGCGAGGCGGAGAGGGAAGCGGCCAAAATCCTGGCCCAGGCCCATATCGAGGCCCAGCAGCAGCTGTCGCGGGCCAAGGCCGACGTGATTAGCGGGTTAATCGACCGGGTGAAGAGCAACTTGCCCCAGTCCTCGGCCAGTGAAGGCTCGCTCCTGGGTCTGATTAGGGAGGTGGTGGACGGGCTGGGCGACGAAGAGGCAGTAATCTATCTAAACCCCAGGGATGTGAGTATAGCCAAGAAGGCGCTGGCCGGGGATAAGGCACTGGCCGGCAGGGTGGCTGAAATCAGGGAGTTCGCTGGCGTCGGCGGGGCTATCGCCGAGAATGTTGGCGGCAACGTCAGGATGGATAATAGCTATGAGAGCCGACTTGAGGTGCTACTGCCCCGGATGCTGCCGGAGGTAGGCAAGGAACTCTTTTAGTCAGTAGAGGAGCCAGATTTGGTTGACCCCAAGTATGCATTTATATCGGCGTACCTCAAGGGTGAGGAAGCCAGGATTATTACCACCGAGCATGTAGGTCGAATCCTGAAGGCGGCCAGCCTTCAGGATGTACTGGCGGTCATCGCCGACACCGATATCGGCGATTATTTCGAGGGTACGCTGGTTAAAAACTTCGATGAACTGGACGAGTACCTGTGGCGGTATCTGGGCCGGTGCACCGGACAGATACAGTCGTTTAAATTTGTGCCCTCCGCCGTGCTCGAGATACTGAAGGCGTATCTCGCCAAGTACGATGTCCTCAATATCAAGGCTACCTGGCAGCGTATCTCGGGCGGCCGGAAGGCCAACCTGATACCGGTGGGAACTATCCATGATAACGGCCTGCTGGCTGAGCTGGCCGGCGCCGAGGATTTAACGGCTGTCATCGGACTGCTTAATAAGGCTAAACTGCTGGGCTATGCCGCTATTGTGGGACAGTATAGTACCGATGAGGGGGCTAAGGCCCGCCTGGCCGAGGCCAGGCTGGACGAGGAGTACTATACGGAACTCTCAAGAGTGGTAAAGGGCGTAAAGGGCGGTCCGGCCCTGGCCAGGGCACTCGCTGTCGTTATAGATTTACTGAACCTGCAGATTGTCCTGCGCGCGGTGGCTAGAGGCATGGTGGCTGAGGTGGCGGAATATACAGTCAGTGGTGGCTATATCATCACCGGCGAGCTTATAAAGGAGCTGCTGGCGCTTAAGCTGGGTGACATACCGGCGAGGCTGGCCGACACCCCGTATCATGACGTGGCCGAGGAGGTAGTAAGCGGCTATAGCCGTACCAAGAGCCTGGCCAGCATAGACGAGGCCATCGGCAGCTACCGGTTCGTGATGCTTAAGGAGACGCTGTCGACCAGGATGATGTCTCCGCTTCTAATCGCCTGGTATCTGACCCTGAAGGAGGCCGAGATAAGGAATCTACGCCTGATACTGAAGGCGACGCTTGATAGAGTACCCCTGGACGGGGTAAGAAATTATCTGGTGCTGGGCTCATGATGCAGCTAAAGCATATGGCTATAGCCGTTATCGGCGATGAAGATTTGGTTAGTGCCATGAGGCTGGCCGGTGTCAGCCGCTACCAGTTGATAAGCGGGGAGAATATTGCCGACGAGGTACGCCAGGCGCTGAGCGGGCTTATTGCCGAGCCCGATATCGGCGTGATAGCCCTGGCCGAGGACTATGTCCCCTACGTTGAGGACCTGCTGGCCCGGGTCAAGGAGGGGAGAAGGAGTACTCCGGTCATCATCGAGGTGCCGTCGAAATATGGCGCCGGGGGCCAGGATGTCAAGGCTTATTATAAGGCCTATATCAGAAAATACATCGGGTTTGATATAGAGATTTAAGACTTTTATAAGGCAGGATGTCAAGGCTTATTATAAGGCATATATCAGGAAACTCATCGGGTTTGATATAGAGTTTTAGGGGGTGCTAGAGCAATGGGGAAGATATGGCGGGTCTCGGGGCCTCTGGTAATAGCCGAGGAGATGAAGGGGTCCCAGGTCTATGAGATTGTCGAGATTGGGGAAGAGGGACTGGTGGGGGAGATAATCGGTCTCGAGGGAGACAGGGCCGTCATCCAGGCCCATGAGGATACCCTGGAGCTTCAGGTCGGCGAGGAGGTCCGGGGCACCGGGCGGGTGCTGACCGCCGAACTGGGCCCGGGGATCGTGGGCTCTATTTATGACGGACTGCAGAAGTCTCTCACCGATTTGATGGTCAAGGACTCGTTCATAAAACGCGGTACCAAGGCCTTTGCTCTGCCGCGCGATAAGAAATGGCAGTTCACCCCCAAGGTCAAGGCCGGGGATACCGTCAGTGTAGGGGACATAATCGGTACCGTTCCGGAGACCCATCTCATAGAGCACAGGGTTATGGTGCCCTATGGCATCAAGGGTAAGATAAAGAAGATCGTTAAGGGCGAATATACCGTTGAGGAGCCGGTGGCCTGGGTGGAGGGCGACGGCGGGGTAAAGGAAATCACCATGATGCAGCGGTGGCCGATAAGGAAGCCCCGGCCCTATAGAGGCCGGCGGGACCCGTCCAATCTGCTGGTTACCGGCATGCGTATTATGGACTATATGTTTCCGCTGGCCCTGGGGGGCAAGGCCGCCATACCGGGCGGTTTCGGCACCGGCAAGACGGTCGCCTTGCAACAGCTGGCCCGGTGGGCGCAGACCCATCTTAATATCTACGTTGGCTGTGGTGAAAGAGGCAACGAGATGGCCGACGTACTCTATAGCTTCCGCGAGCTTAAGGACCCGGCAACGGGCCGGTTGCTGCAGGAGAAGGAGGTCTTCCTGGCCAATACCTCTAATATGCCGGTGGTGGCCCGTGAGGCCAGCATCTTTGTCGGCATTACTATTGCCGAGTACTATCGGGATATGGGCTACGATATTCTGCTGGTGGCCGATTCCACTTCGAGATGGGCCGAGGCCATGCGGGAAATCGGCGGGCGCCTTGAGGAAATGCCGGGTGAAGAGGGCTTCCCCGCCTATCTGGGCTCGCGGCTTAACTCCTTCTACGAAAGGGCCGGCCTGGTAGACTGCCTGGGCAGCCCCGACCGGACCGGTTCGATAACCGTGGCTGGTGCCATAAGTCCCCCCGGGGCCGATTTCAGTGAGCCGGTAACCCAGAATACGCTGCGCATAGTGGAGGCCTTGTACTCTCTGGACGCTTCGCTGGCCAACCGCAGACACTTCCCGGCGATAAACTGGCTTTCCACCTATAGCCTGTATGTGGAGTGGGTTAAGGGCTGGTGGGAGAACATTGCCCCCGGTTGGGAGGAGACCAGGGGTGTGGCTCTGAACGTCTTACAGAAGGAGGCCGAACTCCAGGAGATTGTCCGTTTGGTCGGTCCGGAGGCCCTGCCGGAGCGGGATAAATTGCTGCTGCTGGTGGCCCGGATGATACGCGAGGACTTCCTCATGCAGAGCGCCTATCATGAGATTGATACCTACTGTATGCCAGCCCGGGCACACCTTATGCTTCAGACCATCATCAAGTTTTACGAGGTGGCCCAGCGCTTGTCGGATTCGGGGGTAGCGGTAGCCGAGATACGCACGTCGCCGATAGTGCCCAGGATAGCCCGGATGAAAGACATACCCTATGAGGAGATTGAGCCGAGGATTAAGGAGCTGTGGGCGGATATAGAGACCAGCCTGGTGGCTCAAAAAGGGAGGGCGTCATGAGTGACTCTTCACTCTATATCAAGGAAACGCAGGCGATTAGTCGCGCCAAGGGGTCTTTGCTGATAACCGAGAGCATCCCGGGCATAAAGTTCGGGGAGATGGTCGATGTGCAGCTGGCCAACGGCGAGGTGAAGCGGGGACAGGCCATCGATATCAGCCGGGACGCCAGTGTCATCCAGGTGTTCGGTGGTGTGAGCGAGGTTGACCTGGTCAACTCTAAGGTGAGGTGTAAGGGTGAGACCCTGAAGCTGGCGGTATCCATCGATATCCTGGGCCGGATATTCGATGGGCTGGGCGAGCCGATAGATAACGGTCCGGAGGTGGTGCCCGACGATTACCGCGATGTTAACGGTGTCCCCATCAACCCGGCGAGCCGGCAGCCACCGGCTGAGTTCATCGAGACCGGCCTCTCCGCCATGGATGGCCTAAATGCCCTAGTGCGAGGGCAGAAACTGCCCCTGTTCAGCGGCTCCGGGCTGCCCCACAACCGCATTGCCGCCCAGATAATCAGGCAGGCGTCAGTCAGAGATAAGGCCGAAAAATTTGCCATCGTGTTCGCTGCCATCGGGGTAAGCTTCGACGATGCCGCCTTCTTCATGAGAAACCTGGAGGAGACCGGTGCCCGGGAAAGGACGGTGGCCTTTATCAATACCGCCTCCGACCCGGTTATCGAAAGAATATCGACGCCGAAGCTGGCTTTAACCGCCGCCGAGTATCTGGCCTGGGAGCATGGTATGCATGTGTTGGTGCTACTTACCGATATGACCAACTATTGCGAGGCGCTGCGCGAGCTCTCCGCCATGCGGGAGGAGATACCCAGCCGCCGGGGCTATCCCGGGTATATGTATACCGATCTGGCTACCATGTACGAGCGGGCCGGCCGTATTGCCGGTAGAGAGGGCTCGGTGACGATACTGCCCATTCTCACCATGCCGGACGACGACATCACCCATCCCATCCCCGACCTGACCGGCTACATTACCGAGGGGCAGATTGTGATTTCCCGCTCCCTGGAGAGGAAGGGGGTGTACCCGCCCATCGATGTGTTCCTGTCCCTGTCGCGCATGATGAAGGAGGGTATCGGCGCCGAGAACACCCGGGAAGACCATAACAATGTCTTCATGCAGCTGTACGCCATGTATGCCGAGGGGTGCGACTTGAGGGAAATCTCTACCATTATCGGGGCCGAGGCGCTCACCGATAGGGATAAGATTTACCTGGAGCTGGCCGAGCGCTTTGAGAATGAGTTCATCGCTCAGGGCGAGTTTGAGAGAAGGACGGTGCAGGAGACCCTGGATATCGGCTGGAGGCTGTTCGGCGAACTGCCGGAGGAAGACCTGAAGCTGATTAACGAGAAGTTCATTAAGAAATACCTGCCCAAGTATGCTAAGCAGGCTTAGGCTATAGACGACTATGGTTTAGTCCGGGAGAACGCAGTTGCCACAATTAATTAAGGTCAGGCCAACCAAGATTGAGCTCATCAAGCTGCGACGGCGGCTGACGCTGGCCAAGAGAATCCAGAAGATAGTGAAGGACCGGCTCTCCATCCTGACCATGGAGTTCCTGGAGGTGGCTAAAGAGATTGTGCCGGCCAAGGAAAGCCTGCTCGACGAGTTCGCCGGGCTTTACCAGGCGCTGTCGCTGGCAGCCGGTTATCACGGCTACCTGGCGCTGGAAAAAGAGCTGATAGCGACCGAGGTGGATTTAAAGGTGGCCATCGGCACGTCCAATATCGCCGGGGTGAGGATTCCCTCCTTCGAACTGGAGGCTAAGGAGAAGGCGGCCGCGGGGTATGACCTCATCGATACCTCTTCCCTGGTTGACCAGTCCGCCTTAAAGGCTCAGAAAGGCCTGGAGGCTATTATAGCGCTGGCGGAGCTGCAGCGGGGGCTGGAGCTACTGGGCATGGAAATAAACCGGACCAAGCGCATAGTCAACGCCCTGGAGCATCTGATAATACCGGGGCTGGAGATGACCATAAAATACCTTAACATGAAGTTCGAGGAGAGGGACAGGGAGGAGAAGTCGCGGCTGAAACGGGTCAAGGTACTGCTTGAGCGAGGTTAGCTAATGCCGGGTGAAACGGCCTATCAAAGAGTGCTCCAGGAGTATTTAAAGGGCGAACTGCGGGTACTGAACGCTCATGTCCCCCGTCAGCGGAAGTCGCTGGCCGTCCTGTTAGGTGAGGAATATCCCCATATAATCTGTAGTGACGGCAGCACTCACCTCTTCAAGAAGAAAGACCTTAACTATCTGGCGGGACTGCTGGCTGATGAGGATAGGGAGACGCTTATGCTGCCCATGCTCATAGAGTTGGGCGCCAGCCAGGATGAAATAGCCATAATCGGTGAAGGGCCGGTTGAGGAGAGGGTCATTTCCCAGGTGCTGGGTATGCCCGTTACCCGGGAGGGGGGCAGAATCAGGCTCTATAAGCCGCAGCTGGCTTTGCTGCGGAAGATGCTCAGGACCACCACCCAGTACCTCTTCTCCCATGAAATCGTGGGGCCGGTTGCTCCCGATAATGTTAGATAGCAGAATGCTGATAGTCGGCAGAGGAGGCCTGTTATGACAGAGGCTGTTATTGTTAGCGGGGTAAGGACTGCCATCGGTAATTATGGCGGAGCGCTCAAGGATATACCGGCGGTAAGGCTGGGCAGCCTTGTCATCAAGGAGGCGCTGAGGAGGGCCGGCCTGCGTCCCCAGAGCCCCCCCGAGTTACTGGACATGGCCCCGGAGGTGTTTCGGGGCGAGGGCCTGATTGAGCTGGAGAAGAAGTACTCCGACTGGGACGATTCCGCCCCGGAGGTGGTGGTGGACGAGGTGATAATGGGCAATGTTATCCAGGCGGGGCAGGGGCAGAACCCGGCCCGTCAGGCTACCATCTATGCCGGTATGCCCAAGGAGGTAAATGCCTTCACCGTAAACAAGGTCTGTGCTTCCGGGATGAAGGCGGTGGCCCTGGCAGCGCAGGCGATAAAGGCGGGCGATGCCGGCCTTATCGTGGCTGGCGGCATGGAGAATATGAGTGCCGTCCCTTACTATCTCCCCAAGGCCCGATGGGGGGCCCGGATGTTTAACTGCGAGATGGTGGATGGTATGGTCCATGACGGTCTCTGGGAGACATTCTATGACTACCATATGGGTATGACCTCGGAGAATATAGCCGAGAAGTATGGCATAACCCGCTTGGAGCAGGACGAATTTGCCCTGACGAGCAATCAGCGGGCGCTGGCGGCTATCAAAAATGGCATATTCCAGGAGGAGATAGTTCCGGTTGAGGTCAAGGAGAAGAAGGGAATAAGGCTATTCGATACCGATGAGCACCCCCGGGAGACCTCTATGGAGGCCCTGGCCAAGCTGCCGGCTGTATTCAAGCAGGACGGCGGGGTAACCGCTGGCAATGCCTCCGGCATAACCGATGCGGCGGCGGCCCTGGTGGTGATGTCGGAGGAGAAGGCGCTCAAGCTGGGCTTGAAGCCCATGGGCTATATCCGGGCCTATGCTTCGGGCGGCGTTGACCCGGCCTTCATGGGCATGGGGGTTGTCCCCGCCGCCCGGAGGGCGCTTAAGCTGGCCGGGCTGAGCCTGGAAGATATTGGCCTGATTGAGTTGAATGAGGCCTTTGCCGCTCAGGCGATAGGTGTCATCCGGGAGATGGGCATGGATATAAACAGGATAAATCCGCATGGCGGTGGCATTTCGCTGGGCCATCCTATCGGCTGTACCGGCGCCAGGATTATCGTTACCATGCTCTATGAGATGGCCCGCCGCGACTTAAGACTGGGTATGGCGACGCTGTGCATCGGCGGTGGGCAGGGGATGGCGCTCATCGTGGAGAGAAAGTAGAGGGCTATCGGCCCCTTTTGGCATACTCGGGGCACCAGGTGGCATTAGGCCGTTCCGGGCGGTGGCAGGCGCTGCGCCAGTTCCACTTGCAGCTGTCACACAGGAAGATATTTATGCCCAGTGCTCGTTTAATCCGGAGCTTGAATCGGTGCCAGGCGGGCTGCTTCGGCAAGGCTTAATTCACCTACCCTAGTATTATGATGGGTGAGTTTAGCACAATTATCCCCCTGGAGCAATTTCCTTCTCGGTTGAGCCTCCCTTGATAAACGAGGCACTATAGCATATAATAAACTGCCTGGAAACGCCCCGGTGCCAGGTAAAGCAGGGGGTAGCTCATGACCGCTCCTTTAGTTAAGAAGAAAGAAAACCAATTGAATATAGAGTCGGTTACCTGGGGTAACCTGACCTGGGTCAACATCGAAAACCCGACGGAACGGGAGATAGACTACCTGGCGCAAAATTACCCCTTCCATCCCCTGGACCTGGACGATTGTCTCAGCCGGATACAGCGCCCCAAGATAGATGAGTACAAGGATTACCATTTTCTGGTCTTACACTTCCCGGTATTTAATATAGAGGCGCGGGTGACGGCGCCCAGTCAGTTGGCCGTCTTTATCGGTGAGAACTTCCTGATTACCCTGCACAAGGGAGAGCTCAAGCCGCTGGTAAAGCTGTTTCGTGAGTGCCAGATTGACGAGGAGTCGCGCCAGGAGATTTTCGCCTCCGGTTCCGGGTATATCCTCTATCGCATAATCGACCGGCTGGTTGACTACTGCCTGCCGATACTGAATAAGATCGGCGACAATATTGAGGAGGTTGAGGACAACATCTTTGCTGAGGGCGTACGGGGTACGGTCCGGGAGATTTCCGTGCTCAGGCGTGATGTCATCGCCTTTCGCCGCATAATCTGGCCGATGAGGGCCGTCCTCGGCGGCCTGGAACCCAAGATTCGCCGCTGCAATAAGGTGGATATGGCGGTCTACTTCGGGGATATGGTGGACCATGTGGACCGGATATGGGACGGCCTGGACGAATATAAGGAGATAATCGAAGGGCTTAATGATACCCATGATTCGCTGGCTACCAATCGCACCAACGATATCGTGCGGATGCTGACTATCATCGCTACCATCCTGCTGCCCATTACCGTCGTCTCCAGTATCTACGGGATGAATATACCATTACCCTTCCAGCGTTCTCCTCTGGCCCTGCTCTATGTATTCCTGGTTGTGCTGGCTATCATTGGCGGTATGCTCTACTTCTTCCGCCGCCAGCGCTGGATTTAGCCGGGGCAGGGTATGCGAGGCTCACACTTTAGCTCACCGTAATTTTATTAAGCTGACCGTAGTTTTATGAAACTTACCGTATAGTCTTTATTAAAATTATCATAGTTTTATTGAAAAATGGATATTCGCTTCCTGGGCGCCCACAACTGCGAGTCGCAGAGCACCAGGCCGGTGACCCTGTTAATTGACGATGCCCTGGCGCTGGATGCCGGGGGGCTTACCTCCGGCCTTTCCCTGGCGGCGCAGCAGGGGCTTAAGGCCGTCCTCCTCACCCATCATCACTATGACCATATCAGGGATATCCCGCTGCTGGCGATGGGCCTTTTCTTAAGTGGCGATACCATAGATATCTATGCTCCCCGGGCGGTATACGATGCCCTGGCGGAACACCTGCTGAACGGGAGGCTCTATCCCGACTTCCTGGCCAGGCCCCAGGAGGGTCCGGCAGTTAATTTCACGGTGATAAAGCCCTACCGGGAAGAGCGGATTGGCGGCTACACTATCCTGGCGGTGCCGGTAAATCACGGCGTCCCGGCTGTTGGCTATCAGGTTAGGGCGGCGGACGGTAAGGCCCTGTTCTATACCGGTGATACCGGGCCGGGCCTGGCCGAGTGCTGGGAGAGGGTCTCACCCCAGCTGCTCATTATTGAGGTTACGGCGTCGGATAGATATAGGGACTGGGCGGCGGAAGCAGGACATCTTACCCCCGGTCTGCTAAAGGAGGAACTGGCCGGCTTTCGGAAGCTGAAAGGTTACCTGCCCCGGGTGATTACGGTTCACATGAACCCCATGCTGGAGGGGGAGATAGCGGCGGAGCTTGGAGCGGTAGCCCGGGATATGGATACCCCCATCTCGCTGGCCGGTGAGGGGATGGAGGTCCGTCTGTAGAGGGGGTAAGGCGGATAAGCGACTTTAAATTCATAGTTGATAAGAATGTGGGTAAGCTGGCTAAGTGGCTGCGGGCGATGGGGTATGACACGCTGTTTTTCGCCGATGGGGATGACTCGGCTATGGTCCGTACTGCTTTAACGGAAGGCCGGGTGATACTGACCAGGGATACCCAGATTATGAGGAGGCGGGTGGTGGCCAGCGGACGGTTGAAGGCCCTCCTTATCGCGAGTGACGAACCCGGGGTGCAGATGCGCCAGGTAATAGATGAGATGGAACTCGATTGCCAGTTTCGGCCACTGGCCATCTGCCTCGAATGCAACCAGCCCCTGGTCGCCAGGAGTAGACCGGAGGTAGAGGGATTGGTGCCGCCCTATGTGTTCGAGACCCAAAGCCAGTACCGGGAATGTCCCCTCTGCCACCGAATCTACTGGCGGGGGACCCACTGGCAGGCAATGACCCGGCAACTGGAAAGATTCAGGCGGGGTTGACCGTGGTTCAGGATATTGCTACACTTCATATTGACTGGGGTGTATTATGAAAATTGTAACCAGTAGCGAGATGCGCCGGGTTGAGCAGGCCTGTGCCCAGCTGGGACTGCCACCCGACGTGCTCATGGAGAATGCCGGCCAGGCGGTGGCCCGGGAGGTGGACAAAATCCTGGGCGGTGTCGATAAGAAGCGCATCCTGGTCCTGGTGGGGCCGGGTAATAACGGCGGGGATGGCCTGGTGGCGGCGCGCCATATGCACGACGGTGGGGCCGAGGTGGCGGTCTGTCTTTGCGCCCGGCAGGTACTTAACGATACCAACCTCAGCCTGGTTAAGGAGCGGGGCATAACCTGCCTCGATGCCAAGCAGAGCGAGGCCCTGGTTAACCTCGAGGGTTGGCTGCCCTCGGCTGATGCCGTTATCGATGCCTTATTCGGTACCGGCTCGACCCGCCCTTTTCGTGGTTCCATGCTGGAAGCGTTGGAGAGGGTGGCTCAGGCCAAAGAGGAGCGTCCGGCCCTGCGTATTATTGCCGTGGACTTGCCCTCCGGGCTTAATGCCGATAGCGGTGCGGTGGATGACAGCGCCTGCCTTTATGCTGATAATACTATTACCCTGGGCCTGCCCAAGCCGGGTCTGTATAACTTCCCCGGCGCCGAGAGGGTGGGCCGGATAACTATAGCTGATATCGGGATACCGTCCGGCCTGGTCAGCGGCATAACCACTGAGCTTATTACCGGGGATTGGGCCGGCTCGGTGCTGCCCCGGCGTCCCCTGGGGGCTAATAAAGGGACCTTTGGTAAGGTTCTGGTGGTGGCTGGCTCCATTAACTATATCGGTGCCGCCTATCTGGCCTGTAGTGGCGCTATGCGGGTGGGGACGGGACTGGTGACACTGGCCACCGCTCACAGCCTGCAGCCTATCCTGGCGGCTAAACTGACCGAGGCCACCTATCTCCCCTTACCTGAGTCCCGTGCCGGTACTATCTCTGCCGAAGCGGCTGGGCTCATCCAGCAGGAGATGGGTAGCTATAATGTCCTGCTCCTGGGCTGTGGACTGGGTCAGAGTGACCCGGTGGCCCGGTTCGTCAGGTCTGTCCTTTTGGGCAAGGCCGCGCTACCACCCCTGGTTGTTGATGCCGATGCCCTCAATATCCTGGCTAAACTCCCCGATTGGTGGCAGCACTTTACCAGCGAGGCTATATTCACTCCGCACCCCGGCGAGATGGCCCGCCTGGTTGGCGTATCGGTGAGTGAGTTGCTGGCGGATAAGGCGGTAATTGTCCGGGGCCTGGCTTCGGAGTGGAATAAGACGATTGTACTGAAGGGGGCTTATACCATTATTGCGGCACCGGACGGCTGCCTGAGGATTAGCCAGGTAGCTAACCCCGGTCTGGCCTCAGCCGGGACCGGGGATGTGTTAAGCGGGGCCATAGCCGGCCTGGTGGCACAGGGGTTACCGCTTTTCGATGCAGCGGCTCTCGGCGTATATCTTCATGGTCAGGCCGGCGAGATGGTTAGAGAAAGCCTGGGCGATGCCGGTATGATAGCTGGCGACCTGCTGCCGGCCCTGCCGCTGGTTATTAAGCAAACAAGGGGAAAGCAGACCTGACGGGGGGCTGAGGATAACGGGCTTGTGGCTACGGCGCACCTCTATTTCTGGGAAGTTGAATAGACTGGGGAGGCTATGCTACTAGCAATCGATATTGGTAATACGGATACCACGCTGGGTGTCTTCCAGGGTGAGGAGCTTAAGGCTACCTGGCATATGGCGACATCTATCAGCCGCCGGGTTGATGAATATGCCGCGCTACTGCTCAATCTCTTACAGCATCAGGGCATAGATACCGGCGATATTAGAGAGGTAGTCCTGTGCAGCGTTGTGCCTCCGCTGGTAACCACCTTTCAGCGGCTGTTCGAGCGTTACTTTCAGGTCACGCCGTTGACGGTAGAGGCCGGGGTTAAGACCGGTGTGCGCGTCCGTATGGATAACCCGCGGGAGGTCGGCGCTGACCGCATTGTCAACGCTGCCGCGGCGCATCACCTCTATGGGGGGCCCATAATCATTGTTGACCTGGGTACGGCTACCACCTTCGATACCGTATCTGAAGAGGGCGATTACCTGGGAGGGGCTATTGCCCCGGGCATAACCACCGCGGCCGAAGCCCTTTTTACCCGGGCGGCAATGCTGCCACGGGTGGACCTGGTCCGCCCCGGCCGTGCCATCGGCACCAGTACCGTTGCCGCCATGCAGTCTGGGATTATCTTTGGCTATGTGGCGCTGGTGGAGGGCATTGTATCTCGTATCCAGCAGGAGCTGGGGGAGAAGGCCAAGGTGGTGGCCACCGGGGGCTATGCTCAGCTTATCGCTGATGAGACTGCCGTAATTGACGTGGTGAACCCTGAATTGACCCTGGTTGGACTCAGGCTCGTTTACCTGATGAATAAGACCTAGTTGGGGGGGCGATGATGCTGACTGATAAGACCGTGGTGCTGGGCATAACGGGTGGTATCGCTGTCTATAAGGCGGCTGATATTGCCAGTAAACTGAATCAGGCCGGGGCCAGGGTCTATGTGGTCATGACGGAAGCGGCTACCAAGTTCGTTACCCCGTTAACCCTGCGTACCCTTACCGGGCAACCGGTTAGCACCGATGTATTCGAGTCCTATAGCGGGCTCGGTATCGGGCATATTACCCTGGCTAGAATGGCTGATGTGGTCGCTATCGTCCCGGCAACAGCCAATACTATTGCCAAGCTGGCAGCCGGTATTGCCGATAACCTGTTGGGTTGCGTGGTGCTGGCCACCAGGGCACCGGTTATGGTGGCTCCCTCTATGGAGAGTAACATGTTTCAGAACCCCGTTACCCAGGGAAACCTGGCTAAACTGAGGGAGCGCGGCTTCACTATTATTGAGCCGGCCTCCGGTCGTCTGGCCTCGGGCAAGGTGGGTGTTGGCCGCTTGCCGGAGACGGAGGTAATCATCGGTGCCATCTGCCAGGTGCTGGGCCGCGGCGGAGACCTGGCCGGCAGGCGCATCGTGGTTACCGCTGGCGGTACCCGGGAGCCCATTGACCCGGTGCGTCATATCGGCAACCGCTCTTCCGGCAAGATGGGCTACGCTATCGCCAGTGCCGCCCGGGATAGGGGGGCGCTGGTATCCCTGATTACGGCTTCCGCCTCTTTAGCGGAGCCGGCGGGTGTTAAGGTTGTCAGGGTGGAGACGGCCGCTCAGATGGAGGCGGCGGTGACCGGGAAGGTGGCCCGGGCTGACGTGCTGATTATGGCGGCCGCCGTGGCCGATTATCAGGCAAAAAAGATAGCCGGGGCCAAGATAAAGAAGGCCGCTCCTGATTTAACGCTGGAGCTGGTCAGGACCCCCGATATCCTGGCCGGAGTGAAGGGGGACTTCCTCAGGGTTGGCTTTGCTGCCGAGAGTCAGGACGTGGTGGCCGGTGCCCGGCGGAAACTTAAGCGTAAGCGGCTTGACCTTATCGTGGCTAACGATATTACCGATGCCGAAAGCGGCTTTGATGTCGATACCAATAGAGTGACCATTATTGGCCGGGACGGTAACGAGGAAAGCCTGCCCCTCCTGAGCAAGAGGGAGGTGGCCGAGCGGATTCTGGACAGGGTAGCCGGGCTGCTCGGGTAGGGTATTTACTGGACTGAAGGAGATATCCTCTAACCCCTTGTCGTAATAGAGAGGGAGTGGAGATTAGAGGGGGCTAGGCCCCCTCTCTCTAAAATCTCTCCCCCTCGCCGGGGCAGGAGAGGGGATTAAGGGGGTGAGGTTGAGAGGTAGCTGGAAAGGGCGCAGATGGCAGAAGAGATGAGTGCCGGGCATGATATGCCCAAGGCCTATGAACCGGCTAAGGTTGAGGCCGGGTGGTATCAATACTGGCTTCAGAAGGGATATTTCAAGCCGGCGGTAGACCCGGCCAAGGAGCCTTTCGTTATTATCATGCCGCCGCCTAACGTGACCGGTGAGCTTCATGTCGGGCATGCCTTAACGGCTACCCTGGAAGATGTGATGATACGCTGGCATCGGATGAGGGGCGAGCCGACGCTGTGGGTACCCGGTATCGACCACGCCGGTATTGCCGCCCAGGTGGTGGTGGAGCGTCTGCTGGCGGAGGAGGGGGTAAATCGCCACCAGTTGGGACGGGAAAAGTTCGAGGAGCGGATGTGGGGGTGGGCGCAGCAGTGCCGCCGTACCATTGCCCGGCAGCACCAGAGGCTGGGCGTTTCCTGCGACTGGGACCGGGAGTGTTTTACCCTCGACGAGGGGCCGAGCCGGGCGGTGCGCACTGTTTTTATCAACCTGTATAATAAGGGTTTAATCTACCGGGGGGAGCGGATTATTAACTGGTGCCCTCGCTGTGCTACCGCCCTCTCCGAGCTCGAGGTGGACCATAAGGATATCGGGGGACACCTCTATCACGTTCACTACCCGCTGGCGGATAGTGATAAGGACTTCATCACGGTGGCCACCACCCGGCCCGAAACCATACTCGGCGATAGCGCGGTAGCGGTCAACCCCGGCGATAAACGTTTCCGGGCTATGGTTGGCCGGGAGGTTATCCTGCCGGCGGTTAAGCGGGTAATACCTATTGTGGCTGATGAGGCGGTTGACCCGGCCTTCGGCACCGGGGCGGTTAAAATCACGCCGTCCCATGACCCAGTGGACTTCGAGGTGGCCCAGCGGTGCCGGCTCCCCCTGATAAACATATTGAACCCAGACGCCACCATGAATGAGAATGCCGGGCCCTATGTTGGCCTCGACCGTTTTGCCTGCCGCCAGGCCATACTGGCTGACCTGGAGAAGGAGGGGTTGCTGGAGAGGGTGGAACTCTATCAGCACTCGGTAGGCCATTGCGGCCGCTGCCATACCGTTATCGAACCGATAGCCAGCCAGCAGTGGTTTGTGAAGATGGCGCCGCTGGCCCAGCCGGCCATCGAGGCTGTTAAGGACGGCCGTATTACTATCATACCGGAGCGCTTTAACAAGGTCTATTTTAACTGGATGGAGAATATTCGGGACTGGTGTATCAGCCGCCAGCTGTGGTGGGGGCATCGCATCCCGGTATGGTACTGTGCGGCCTGTGGCCGGATGACGGTGGCTGCCGATACACCCCGGTTCTGTAGCCACTGTGCTTCATCTGAAATCAGCCAGGACCCGGACGTGCTGGATACCTGGTTCAGCTCGGCACTGTGGCCTCACTCTACCCTGGGCTGGCCGGAGGATACCGGCGATTTGCGCTGTTTCTACCCCACCTCGGTGATGGAGACCGGTTATGACATCCTCTTTTTCTGGGTGGCCAGGATGATTATGATGGGCCTGGAGGATACGGGCGATATCCCCTTCCACACCGTCTACCTCCACGGGTTGATACGTGATGAGAAGGGGGAGAAGATGAGCAAGGTGCGGGGAAACGTACTCAACCCTATCGATATGCTGGAGAAATACGGCACCGATGCCCTGCGCTTCGCCCTGTCGGCGGACACGTCGTCGGGTAGCGATATTAAGCTGACACCATCGAGGTTGGAGGACGGCCGTAATTTCGCCAATAAGCTGTGGAATGCTGCCCGCTTTGTCATTAGGAGCATTGAGCCGGGCACCGATACCGAATTTGAGCGGGAGGGGCCGGTGGAAGACCGCTGGATTCTATCCCGGCTGAGCCGGACTGTGGCCGCCGTCACCAGGCTGATGGATAACTTTCAATTCGGCGAGGCCGAGAGGCAGATATATGAGTTCCTGTGGGGCGAATACTGTGACTGGTATATTGAAATAGCCAAGGTCCGCCTCCGCTCTGCCGCTGCTGGGTTGCCGTCGCCTATCCCGGTCCTGGTTTATGTCCTGGGGACCTCGCTTCGCCTCCTCCACCCCTATATGCCCTTTGTCACCGAAGAGCTGTGGCGGAACCTCCAGAATGCCCTGCCGCTTGAGCGGCGGGGCAGCGAGTCCATAATGGTGGCCGCCTATCCCGAGGCCGATGAGGGGGTTGACCCGGAGGCGGAGAGGGTTATGGCGTCCACTATCGAGATAATACGCGCTATCCGCAATGCCCGGGTGCAATACCGGGTGGAGAGCGCCAAATGGATTGAGGCGCAGGTATATGCCGGTGAGCTGACACCGGCCATCGAGGCTTGCGGCGCTACGATACAGGCCCTGGCCCGGGTGAAGCCGGTGGCCGTCAGGGACGGTCGGCTGGGGGGCGCGCCGCCGGAAAATGCGCTGGCATTGGTGCTGAGCGAGACCGAGGTAGTCATACCTATGGAGACGATGGTTGATGTGGCGGCGGAGAGGGCGCGCCTTGAGCAGGAGATGGAGCAGGCGCAGGCCGAGGTGGCCCGTCTCGAAACCAGGCTTAGTGATGAGGCCTTCCTGACCAGGGCACCGGCGGCTGTCGTCGATAAGGAACGGTCCAGGCTGGCGCAGCGAAAGGACAGGCTGGCCAGACTGGGCGAGCAGCTCGGCCAGTTTCCGGCTTGACCCCGCCGTAATTTGGCAGTGCCCTACCTTCGATAGACCCTTGACCCCCTTAGGCTTAGCATTGCCTCAGCATTGCGTCCTGAGGTATAATCAAGAGGGCATTCGATAGCGGATTTTGCCTCGTTAAAAGCTGGTGTGTAAAAGAAATATGGAGGCTGGAGAATGGATACAATGGAGATACTGAAGAGGTCCGAGTTGTTTCGGGAACTGGATGACGAGCAGCTTGTCGTAGTGGAGAAAAAGTGCACTAACAAGGTGTTTGAGCCGGGAGCGGTTATATGTCGGCAGGATGCCAAGCAGGATGAGGTTTTTGTAATTGAAGAGGGCCTGATAGGGGTTATGCTGGGGGTAGGGCCGCTAACCGAACGCCAGGTGCAGGCGGCCTCCCGGTTTGAGGTTGTGGGCTGGTCGGCCCTGATAGAGCCATTCGTCTGTAGAGCCAACGCCAGGGCTTTAGAGAAGACCAAGGTCCTGGCCTTCAATGGGGAAGACCTGCGCAATTTGTGTACTTCCCACCCGGCGATTGGCTGTAAATTATATCACCAGGTAGCCCGTGTCGTGGCGGTAAGACTGCATCATGCCTTTACCCAGTTACTGGGTGTCACCGCGCAGGTATGAGCCGGTGACGGCCTGAGTTCATTCAAGGGCAGAGCGATAAGTTCAAGAGAGGGATTATCTTTGCGTTTGTAGGGGGTTTTAGCGATGAAAGAAGAGAAGACAATCACATCTATGATGGCCGAGAAGAGGGTTTTTAACCCTCCGGCGGAACTCAGTAAGCATGCCTATATCAAGAGTTTAGCCGAGTATAAAAAGATATATCGGCGCTCCATTGATGACCCGGAGGGGTTCTGGGGGGAGATGGCCCAGCAACTGGACTGGGTCAAGAAGTGGGACAGGGTGTTGACTGGCGATTTTGCCAACGCTGAACACCAGTGGTTCGTGGGCGGCAAGCTCAATGTGAGCTATAACTGTCTGGACAGGCACCTTGGGACCTGGAGGAAGAACAAGGCGGCGTTAATCTGGGAAGGGGATATCGGGGATAGCAAGACCCTCACTTATCAGGAGCTATACTACCTGGTGTGCAAATTTGCCAATGTGCTGAAGAAGCGTGGCGTGAAAAAGGGTGACCGTGTCGCCATCTACCTGCCCATGATTCTGGAGCTGCCCATTGCCATGCTCGCCTGCGCCCGGATTGGCGCCGTCCACAGCGTTGTTTTCGGCGGTTTTAGTGCCGAGGCGCTCCGGGACAGGATACTGGACTGTGGGGCCAGGATGCTCATTTGCGGCGACGGTTACTATCGCGGTGGTCGGGTTATCCGCAGTAAGGACAATGCCGATGCCGCCCTCCGTTCGTGCCCCAATGTGACGGATGTGGTCGTGGTTAAGCGGGCGGCGGTGGGCATCGAGATGCAGGAGGGGCGCGACCGCTGGTGGCATGACGAGATTACGGCGGGGGATATAAGACCGTATTGCGAGCCGGAGGTAATGGATGCCGAGGACCCGCTTTTTATCCTGTATACCAGCGGCAGTACCGGGAAACCCAAGGGGGTGCTGCATACCCAGGCCGGCTATCTCCTGTATACTTATCAGACCTTTAAGTGGATATTTGATTATAAGGAGGAGGATACCTTCTGGTGCAGCGCCGATATCGGGTGGGTAACCGGCCATAGCTACATTGTTTACGGTCCACTGGCTAACGGGGCATCCAGTCTGGTGTTTGAGGGTGTGCCCAACTATCCGCATCCAGACCGGTTCTGGGAGGTCATCGAGAAATACCAGGTCAATACCTTCTATACTGCGCCCACTGCCCTCCGGGCGGTGATGAAGGAGGGTGACGAGTGGCCCGAGAGGCATGATTTGAGTTGTCTGCGTATTCTGGGGAGCGTGGGCGAGCCGATTAACCCCGAGGCCTGGATGTGGTACTACGATGTAATCGGCAAGGGCCGCTGTCCCATTGTCGATACCTGGTGGCAGACCGAGACTGGCGGTGCCCTGATTAGTCCTCTGCCGGGGGCTATCCCCACCAAGCCGGGCTCGGCCACTGTTCCCTTCCCCGGGATTGAGCCGCAGGTTTTGAGGCAGGACGGCTCACCGGCGGCGGTCAATGAGGGTGGCCCCCTGGTCATCAGGAAGCCCTGGCCCGGCCTGATGCGGCGGGTCTATGGCGAGCCTGACAGGTTCAAGAACACCTACTTTGTCCAGTATCCCGGGGTTTACACTACCGGTGATGGTGCCCGGGTGGATGAAGACGGCTATTACTGGCTGATGGGTCGCATCGACGATGTTATCAATGTATCCGGCCACCGTCTCGGCACCGCCGAGGTTGAGAGTGCGCTGGTATCCCATAAGGAGGTGGCTGAGGCGGCGGTAGTCGGCATGCCCCACGATATTAAGGGGCAGGGCATATATGCCTACGTTACGCTGAAGAGCGGGGTGGAGAAGTCCGATGTCCTTAAGAAAGAGCTGGTAACCCATGTGCGCCGGGAGATTGGCCCGATAGCTACCCCGGATAGGATTCAATTCACTGACGCTTTGCCCAAGACCAGGAGCGGTAAGATTATGCGGCGGATACTGGTTAAGATTGCCTCCGGTGAGGTCGATAAGATCGGTGATACCAGCACCCTGGCTGACCCCAGCGTGGTGCCCCCGCTGGTGGATGGCCGGCAGCAATAGATAGAATTAGCCGTCGGGATTCGGCTCATCGGTGGTTATTCTCTGAAAGAGGCCGTGGGGGTTATGCGCCCACTCCAGTGCCTTCTTGGTGTCGCTGGCCACCTTGGCCTTGTCACAATGCTTCAGGTGATACTTGAATAGCCAGTAGGTAAACTCCTTTAGCTCTCCCAGGCCGGTGGTATCAAGCTGGGGGTAGTCCTTCTCCTGCCTGAAGCTCCTGAGCAGTGCTGCTTTGGAGGCCCCGTATATGCGCTGGTAGACCTCGCTATCGATATCATGCTCGCTGCTACCGGCCAGGGGACGCTGCTCCTTGCGTACCTCCTCCCGCACCGTCCAGGTTATGGCCTCTTCCACGGTAACGCCGTAGAAGTAGTTGAGATACTGCTGGTACTTGGTCTGGCCGATAAGCCCCTTAAATTTCTCCGTGGTCAGGCTTATCGGGGGTTTGCCGTGGAAGAGGAGGTCGTTCTTCTCCTCTTCCGGTAGCAGGCTATCGACGGCCTCACACAGGCGTTCCGCCATAAGTAGCCAGTCGAAGGCTTCGCCGTCGATAAGATAGCGGTAGTGGCGGCCGTTATGCTGTTCTTCGGCCTCGGTCCACAGTCCGATAGACTCGAGCAGGGCGATGAACCAGTGCCGGCCACTGGCGATTGCCTGCTGGAAATGGTCGATTGCCGGGGCGCTCCTCTTCAGGTGCGGCGTAGAGGGCTGTAGCTCGTTATCCAATCTTGTCCCCCGCACTCCTATTCAGCCGGCTTGAGATAGGCCATTATTTCGTCTAACGGCTGGGTATTCAATATATCCTGTGCCTGGCACCAGCCCCGCCGGGCCATTCCCAACCCGAAGCGCATAAGCCCCAGTTGCCCGGTTGAATGGGCATCGGTGCTGATGGCCAGTTTTACCCCTAACTCCCGGGCGCGGTAGGCGTGAATATCCTTGAGGTCGAGCCGATTAGGCATGGAGTTGATTTCCAGAATAGTCCCGGTGCTTATGGCTGCTTGGAAGATGGCCTCCATGTCGGCGGCTACCGGTTCTCTACTCGGCAGGAGGCGGCAGGTGGGGTGTGCCAGCATGTCGACATGGGGGTTTTCCATGGCCTTTATTATCCGTCGGGTCATCTGTTCCTGGGGCTGGTTCATGCCGGAGTGTACCGCAGCATTAACGATGTCAACCTCGGCCAGGACTTCATCCGGAAGGTCCAGCCTGCCGCCTGCGCGGATATCCACCTCGATACCGCTTAAGATAGTGATGCCGCCTATTTTCTTATTTAATTCCTTAATCTGCGCTATTTGCTGCTTAAGGCGTGCCATGTCCAGGCCGTGGGCGATGCCGCGCCCGCTGGAGTGGTCGGTAATGGCCAGGTACTCGTAGCCGAGGGCCTTGGCGGCCAGGGCCAGGGCTGCGATGCTGTCGTGCCCGTCGCTCCAGTCGCTATGGACGTGCAGGTCGCCCTTGATATCGGCTGGCTCCACCAGCCGGGGTATGGTGCCCTTTTCGGCCCTTTCTATTTCATCCTGCCCCTGGCGTATTTCGGGGGGGATGAACTGAAGCCCCAGGCGCTGGTAGAAGGCCTCCTCGGTGGCGAACCGGAGAAGTTCGCCGGTAGCCAGGCTGGTGATGCCGTACTCGGACAGGCTCAGTCCCCGGCGGCGTGCCCTCTCCCTGAGGTTAATATTGTGCTGTTTGTTGCCGGTAAAATACTGCAGGGTGGAGCCAAAGGAAACGTGCTCTACTATTCTCAGGTCCACCTGCAGCCCGCCGGAAAAGACAGCGCTGGCCTTGGTGGTGCCGCTGGCTAAAACCTCCTCGACCTGGGGCATAGTGGTGAAGGCCTCGATTACCTCCCGGGCATCATCGGCCGTGCCCATGAGGTCGATATCGCCCACCGTCTCCTTGCGGCGGCGCAGGCTACCGGCCGGGGTGAGGTTCTTTAGCCCGGGCACTTCCCTCAGTCGGGCTGAAATCTCGTCTACCACCGGCAGCGCCTTACCCAGGGGGATGCGCCGGTCTTTTCTCCTCAGCGCTTGAATGTGGCGCAGGATGTTGGCGGCGCTCTTTTCCCCCAGGCGGGGTAGTGATGCTACCTGGCCGCTTAGGATGGCCTTTTCCAGCTCGTCTATGGAGCTTATCCCCATCTCCTGGGAGAGCAGCCGGGCCGTCTTGGGACCGATACCGGGCACCTCAAACAGGGTGCTGATCCCCTCGGGGAATTCCGCCTTCAGCTTCTCGTAATACTCCAGCCGCCCGGTGGTTATAAGCTCGGTAATCTTACCGGTTATGGCCTCGCCCACCCCCGGTATTTCCCTGAGCCTGTCCTCCTCGGCCAGTCGCTTCACCTCTACCGGCAGGTGGTCAATGGAACGGGCCGCCCTCTGGTAGGCCCTTATCTTGAACGGGTTCTCTCCCTTAAGCTCCAGGAGGTCGGCGATATCCTGAAATACCTGGGCGATCTCACCGTTTCTCATCCTATTTTCCGCAGCAGTGTTTATACTTCTTGCCGCTGCCACAGGGGCAGGGGTCGTTGCGGCCTATCTTTCTCCCGCCGGACTTGGTCTGCTTACGGGCGCTCCTGTCTCCGGCCGCCTGCGATAGTACCGTTCCCCCTTTGGTGGCTTCCTGCCGGGTTATGCCCACATGGTATATGGTGTGAACCACGTCGCGGCGTATATTGTCCAGGAGTTCATTGAACATCTGGCTGCCCTCGCGTTTGTAGGCCACCAGCGGGTCTCGCTGGGCTATGGCTTGCAGTCCTATTCCCTGGCGCATATGCTCCATCGCGGTGAGGTGTTGCACCCACAGGTTATCGACGATGCGCAGCATTATCAGCCTCTCCAGCATCCTCATGTCGCCGGCCCCGGCCTCCTTCTCCCTGGCGGCGTACAGGGCCTCGGAGTACTTGATTAGCTCTTCTGTAATCTGCCCCGGTTGCATCTGGGAGAGGGCGCTTGAGTTGAGTGCCGGCGGCAGGGGGAGGATAGCCGATACCTCGTGGATTAAGCCATCCATATTCCAATCGACACCATGGTCGTTACCGGTATGGACAGTCACTATCTCCTGGAGCTCCTCCTTAATCATTGACAGGATGTTGGCCTTGAGGTCGGCGCCGCTCAGTATCTTATCGCGTTCGCTATAGATAACCTCGCGGTGCTTATTGACCACGTCGTCGTATTCCACCAGGTGTTTGCGGATATCGAAGTGGTAGCCTTCTACCCTGACCTGGGCATTTTCGATGGTCCGGTTGACCAGCCTGTTCTCGATGGCGGTGCTCTCGTCCATGCCGGCCCATTGCATAAAGCCCTTGATGCGCTCGCCCCCGAAGCGGCGCACCACGTCGTCTCCCAGGGATACGTAGAAGCGGGAGCTGCCCGGGTCGCCCTGGCGGCCGGCCCTGCCCCGGAGCTGGTTATCGATTCGCCGCGCCTCGTGGCGCTCGGTACCGAGGATATGCGCCCCGCCCAGTTCGATGACCCTGGCGTGGTTCTGCTGCCACTCCTTAAGCGCTCTTTCCCACGCTCGCTCATCCTCGGCAGCCGAGCGGTCCGGTTCCTGGCCGCCGAGTACGATATCAACGCCGCGTCCGGCCATATTGGTGGCCACCGTTACCGCCCCGGGTCGGCCCGCCTGGGCGATAATGCCGGCTTCCTTCTCATGCTGTTTGGCGTTTAGTATCTGGTGCGGTATACCTTTTTTCTTCAGCAGCTCGCTCAGGAGCTCCGACTTCTCCACGGATACCGTGCCCACCAGCACCGGCCTGCCCTGCTTATGCAGTTCCTCAATTTCAGTGACCACGGCGTTAAATTTAGCTTTCTCATCCCGGTAGATGCGGTCAGGGTGGTCCTGGCGAATCATCGGTTTATTGGTGGGAATAACTACCGCTTCCAGCTGGTATATCTTGTGAAACTCCTCGGCCTCGGTAATGGCGGTGCCGGTCATGCCGGCCAGCTTATGGTACATGCGGAAGTAGTTCTGGAAGGTGATGGTGGCGAAGGTCATCGTCTCCTGTTGTATCTTAACGTTCTCCTTGGCCTCGATGGCCTGGTGCAGCCCCTCGGCATAGCGGCGGCCGAACATCAGCCGGCCGGTGAACTCATCGACGATGATGACCTGGCCGTCCTTGACCACGTATTCGCGGTCTTTTTTGTAGGCCTCCTTGGCGACGAGGGCCTTTTTCAGCTTGTTCTGCAGGGCGAGAATGTGGGGCGGGACATTCACCTCTGCCTCTTCGCCATGCAGTCTCTCGCCACTTTTCAGGCCGCCTTCCCGCCGGAGGGTGCTTTCGGCGATGCTGTAACCGCTATCGGTCTCCTCGATAACGCGTGTCTTCTCGTCGAATTCATAGTCCTGGCCCGGCTTCAGGCGGGCGGCGATGCGGGCGAATACCTGGTATTCTTCCAGGGACTCCTGGCCGGCACCGCTGATGATGAGGGGGGTGCGTGCCTCGTCGATGAGGATATTATCTACCTCGTCGACAATGCCGTAGTGCAGGGGACGCTGCACCCGTTGCGATTGCTCCAGCACCATATTGTCGCGCAGATAGTCGAAGCCGAACTCATTGTTGGTGCCGTAGGTGATATCGGCCTCGTAGGCCTGGCGCCGGGAGACGGGACGCATGAAGCTCCATCTGGGGTCCTCCGATTCATAACCGGTATCGAACTTAAAGGAGGGAGACCGGTTGTCCTGGGTCTGGCTGTGAATGCAGGCCACGCTTATCCCCAGGGCATTATAGATAGGGCCCATCCAGTGGGCATCTCGCTTGGCCAGGTAGTCGTTGACCGTAATCAGGTGGCATCCCTGGCCGGTGAGGGCATTCAGATAGAGGGGGAGGGTGGCGGCCAGGGTCTTGCCCTCGCCGGTTTTCATCTCGGCAATTCTACCCTGATGCAGGACGATGCCGCCTATTAGCTGGGCATCGAAATGGCGCTGACCGATGGTTCGCTTGGCGGCCTCGCGAACGGCGGCAAAGGCCTCCGGCAGAATCTCGTCAAGTGAGCTGCCCGCGCTGAGCCGGGCCTTAAAATCGTCGGTCTTTAAGCGGAGTTCCTCGTCGCTGAGCCGCTCGAATTCAGGCTCCAGCTCGTTTAGCCGGTCCACCAGGGGTTTCAGTTTCTTGAGTTGCTTCTCATTGGAATCGACGAGACCACCCAGCCACTTAAGCATTGTCTTTACCCTTGATTAATTCCCTGGCCTTCCCGGCCACTTCCTGACTGACCAGTACCGCTACCTCGCCCATCCCATCCACCACGAATGAGTGCACGGAATGGGCGGCATTCGACTTTAAGAGGCAGGGTATTCCGAAGCTCTCCAGCAGGCCCTTGATGACCTGGGCCTCCAGCTCGTTGGCGGCCCGGTATACCGCTACTAATTTCTGGTTACTGTACAAACATGGCCCCCACGGACAGGCCGGTATGAATGCGGTGTATCGCTTCACCGAGCAGTGGCGCTATGGGCAAAACGGTAACTTTGGCTATTTTCTTTTTGCCGGTGACCGGCACCGTGTCGGTAACGGCTACCTCCTTGACCGGGCAGGAAGCTATTCTCTCGATAGCCGAGCCGGAGAATATGGGATGGGTACAGCAGGCATATATCTCCCTGGCGCCCTGTTTCTCCAGGGCGGAGACCACATTTATCAGTGAACCGGCACTATCTATCTCATCATCCATAATCAGGGCGGTCTTACCCGCTACATCGCCGATGAGGTTTAACGTCTCCGTCTGGTCATTGTTGCCTACCCGCCTCTTTTCCATGATGGCCAGTGGCGCATTGAGCTTGGTGGCCAGGTCTCGTGCCCGTTTGGAGATGCCGATGTCGGCGGCTACTATCACTAGGTCTTTCAGGCCCTTTTCCCTGATGTAGCGGCTCAGGATAAAGAGCGCGGTGAGTTCATCAACCGGTATGTTGAAGAACCCCTGAATCTGGCCGGCGTGTAAATCTACCGTGAGCAGCCGGTTGGCACCGGCCACGGTGAGCAGGTCGGCGATTAACCGGGCCGTTATCGGTACCCGCGGCTGGTCTTTTTTGTCGGTGCGCCCGTAGCCATAGTAGGGGACCACGGCAGTGATGCGTCCCGCCGAGGCCCTCTTTAAGGCATCGATCATGATAAGTAATTCGACCAGGCTTTTATTGACCGGGGAACATATGGGCTGGACCACAAAGGTATCTCGCTGGCGGACGTTCTCCAGGATGCGGACGAATATGTTCTCGTTGCTGAACTCGAAGACCTCGCACTTGCCCAGTGGTATTTTCAAATAGTCAGCCACTGCCTGGGCGAGAGACGGATGCGCATTACCGGTGAATACCTTCAATTCGTCCATTTATTATATATTCCCCTTTCCGATATTGTCTCTAGCGCTTTTACATAGTCATTATAGCACTAACTGCTGGCTTAACTCACCCATTTTGGCTGAGCGTATTAGTTATCTCGAGGGAGAGGTTGATGCGGTTTCAGCCGGGTCCAGCCCCTCTCGGGGGGATTCTTGCCTTCTCTCGATGAGGGGAGTGGGTCAGGATGATTGAACCGGAGTTTAGTCCGAAATACCCGGCACCGGGAAACGGGAACACATCTGGCGGACTTCCTGGCCAACCTCGTCTAGGATATCCGGGTTATCGCTACTGGTGATTACCTTTACGATTAAGGCGGCTATTCTCTTTACTTCCTCTTGGCCGAAGCCGCGGGTAGTTATGGCCGGAGTGCCCAGCCTGATGCCGCTGGTTTCGCGGGGTGGTTGGGGGTCGAAGGGAATGGCGTTGCGGTTGATGATAATGCCGGCTCTGCCCAGGGCCTCCTCGGCCTTTCTACCGGTGATGCCCATATTACTGATATCGGCCAGGACCAGGTGGGTATCGGTGCCGCCGGTGATAAGGCGCAGGCCCAGTTCTTTTAGTTCGGTGGCCAGGGTAAGCGCATTATCCAGCGTAGCCCGTTGGTACTCCAGGAAGCTGGGTTGCATGGCTTCATGGAAGGCCACCGCCTTGGCGGCAATCACGTGCATCAGGGGTCCCCCCTGCATCTTGGGGAAAACGGCGGCATCTATGGCCGGGGCCAGTTCGCGGCGGCAGAGGATGAAGCCACTTCTGGGGCCGCGTAGGGTCTTGTGGGTGGTCGAGGTTACCACGTCGGCGTAGGGGACCGGGGAAGGGTGTAGTCCTACGGCTATCATGCCGGCGGTGTGGGCTATATCGACCATTAAGGAGGCGCCTGCCGTATCGGTAATCTGACGCAGGCGCTCGAAGTCGATAATCCGGGGGTAGGAGCTGGCACCGGCTACAATCAGCTTGGGTCGGTGCTTAAGGGCCAGCCCCTCTAGCTCCTGATAATCAATCCGATCCGTCTCCTTATTCAGGCCGTAGTGGATGAAATTATAGGACTTGCCGGAGAAGCTCACCGGGTTGCCGTGGGTGAGATGGCCGCCGTGGGCCAGCTTCATACCCATAACGGTGTCGCCGTACTCGAGAAGGGCGTAGTAGGCGGCCATATTGGCCTGGGACCCGCTGTGGGGCTGGACATTGGCATGCTCGGCGCCAAACAGCTCCTCGGCCCGCTGGATGGCCAGGCTTTCCAGTGTGTCCATATTCTCACAGCCGCCGTAGTAGCGCTGCTGGGGATAGCCCTCGGCATATTTGCTGGTCAGAAAGCAGCCCTGGGCCTCGAGCACGGCGCTGCTGGTATAGTTCTCGGAGGCAATCAGGTTTATGGTCCCTATCTGCCGCTTTCTCTCCAGGTCCAGGACACGGCTGATTTCCGGGTCAACTAGACTTAAGGCGCTCATGTTTCCCCTTCCCCCCTTCCTAGTGAAGTCTACAACGGCACCCGATTGGTGTCAATGATTTAGGGTAGGTGCGGGCGGTCGAAATTGACTCGGCACATGGGTCATGCTATCATGATTACTAGCTTTGAGTGCTCTTTTTTATTGGACTGACCGAATAAGATGTCTGCGTTAAGCGAGCTCAGTGAAGAGATTAGGGCCTGTGAGGGTTGTGAGCTGTCTCGACAGCGGACTACGGTAGTGCCGGGCGAGGGGGATGAGGCGGCGGATATAATGTTCATCGGTGAAGCGCCCGGTTGGCATGAAGACCAGCAGGGCCGACCATTCGTGGGGCCGGCGGGAAAATACCTGGATGAGCTGATAGCCTCTATCAACCTCAGGCGTGAGCAGGTCTATATTGCCAATGTGGTCAAGTGCCGTCCTCCCGGAAACCGCGACCCCTTACCCGCCGAGATACTCGCCTGTCGCCGGTGGCTGGAGCGCCAGATTGAGTTGATTCGCCCCAAGATGGTTGTCACCCTGGGGCGCTACTCCATGGCCATGTTCTTCCCCAATAAGAGCATAGGCAAGATTCACGGTCATGCCCAGAAGAAGGACAATATTATCTACTATCCCATGTACCACCCGGCGGCGGCCCTCCATCAGCAGAGCCTGCGCCAGATGATAAATGAGGATATGCTCAAGATTCCGGCGCTCCTGGCACAGGCCGGGAGTGTGACTGAGGTAAAACCGGGGCCAGAGCAGTTATCCATGTTCTAGGTATTTAGCATTATGAGCAAACTAAGATTAAGGGTAATTCCCCTCGGCGGGCTGAACGAGATTGGCAAGAATATAATGGTGCTGGAGTATGGCGACGACATCGTCGTTATTGATGCCGGACTCATGTTCCCCGGGGAGGGGATGCCCGGTATTGACCTGGTAATCCCGGATGTCAGCTACCTCCTGGAGAGGCGGGAGAGGATAAGGGGTATTGTTATTACCCATGGCCATGAAGACCATATCGGTGCCCTGCCCTATATCCTGCCCGAGCTCGATGTGCCGGTCTATGCCACCCGGCTGACTCAGGGGCTTATCTCCGTCAAGCTTAAGGAGACCAAGGGGCGGCCTAAGGCTAAGCTGCACACACTATCACCGGGCGAGAAAGTCACCCTGGGGAAATTTGGTATCGAGTTCTTCTCGGTATGCCACAGCATACCGGATGCCGTCGGCTTAATCATAAGTACCCCGGTGGGCACTATCGTTCATAGCGGTGATTTCAAGCTTGACTATACCCCGGTGGATGGCAGGCCGACTGACCTGTCCCGGCTGGCTCAAGTGGGGGGGCAGGGGGTACTGCTGCTCCTGGCCGATTCTACCTATGCCGAGCTTCCGGGCTATACCCCTTCCGAGAGGGTGGTCGGTGAGGCACTGGACCGTATTATGGCCGAGGCCCCGGGCCGGGTGATTATAACCACCTTCTCCTCACTGATTTCCCGTGTTCAGCAGGTTATCGATGCGGCGGCTAAATACGGCCGCCGTGTCTTTGTTGTCGGCCGCAGCATGAGCAATAATGTGCACATGGCCCTGGATTTGGGCTATCTAAAGGTGCCGGATGGTATATTGGGCCGGATTGATGAGCTTCCCGGCCTGCCGCCGGAGCGGGTGGTCTTCGTTACTACGGGCAGCCAGGGGGAGCCGACATCAGCCCTGGTGCGGATAGCCAATCGGGACCACCGCCATGTTCATATTCACCGCGGGGACACGGTGGTTATTTCGGCGACCCCCATACCGGGCAACGAGGCGCTGGTCAACCGGACTGTGGACGCCCTCTTCAAGCAGGGCGCCCAGGTCGTCTATAATAAGCTGGCCCAGGTCCATGTCCATGGACACGCCAGCCAGGAGGAACTGAAGCTGCTGTTGAACCTGGTCAAACCCAGGTTCTTTATGCCGGTCCATGGCGAGTATCGTCATCTCAGCCTTCATGCCAAGCTGGCCCAGTCGGTGGGTATCCCCCGGGAGAGAATCTTCGTGATGGAGGATGGCGCTGTGCTGGAACTAGGCCCGCAGACGGGCAAGATAACGGGTAAGGTCAACGCCGGCGATGTATATGTCGATGGCTTGAGTGTGGGTGGCGTGGGCACGGTGGTGCTGCGTGATAGGCGGATGCTGTCCCGGGACGGTATGGTGGTGGTGATTATCGCGGTCAACAAGCAGACCGGCAAGCCGGTGGGGCGTCCCGACATCATCTCGCGGGGTTTCGTCGACACCAGGGAGGCCAGAAACATGATAGACGAGAGCCGTGACCTGGTGGCTAAGACCCTGGACAGCGGCGGCGCCCATGCCGTTGATTGGGGCTTTATCAATACCAATGTCAGGGACGTGCTTAACAGGTTCTACTATGAGCAGACCCAGCGTCGTCCCATGATTTTGCCCTTTTTGGTGAAGGTCTAAGAGTAATATGGGGAAGCGTAAGGCTGATAAGAGCGGTAAGTCAGGGAGCAGGCTCGGCCCGAGGTGGGTCTTGGGGTTTATCCTGCTCTGCACCGTGGCGGTGTTGCTGGTCTGGCAGTGGTCAAATATAGTTTGGCTGGCGGGCTACGTCGCTGACCGGACCCTGGAGTTCTTCGGGTGGGGGCTGCTCCTGGTAGCCCTGTTCCTGATAACCCTGGGTGCGGTGATAGGGCGGTGGGGGATACTGGCGTCCATCCGTCACTGGAACCGGTGGCTGGGGGCCGCCGTCTTTATCTTCGCCATCTGGGGTATCCTGGCCTTCTTCCCCGGTGAAGGAGGCATCCTGGGGCGGGTGTATTTGGGCGGTAACTTTGGGCAGACTATCATTGGTTACCCCAATATCATGGGCATACTGCGGGTACTGGGCGTGGTCGTCGTGGGTGTTTTCCTGGTAGCACCCAGAGGCTGCTTTCGTCTGGCGGGAAAGGCTGTCTCCTGGATAGGCCGGCGCCCGGCAAGGCAGCCGGCAAACAAGTACATGCCACAGCAGAAGATAGAGTTTCCTAGGGCCAAGGCCATCCCCCAGTCCCCTTATATCAAGGGGGAGGGCCTGGAAGCAGGGGCGGGGAAAGAGGGGGCTACGCCATCGATTACCCCGGTCCAGCCTCAGTTGCAACCTCAATCGAGGCTACAGCAGATAGCCCAGGAGGTGAGGCAGAAGTATCTTAAGTCGCCGGCCTTAATCACCGTTGACGGCTGGCAGTTGCCGCCGATTGATATTCTGGACAGGGCTCCGGAAATGGAGTTCAGCCAGGCGGATAATATGCACCGGGCCAAGCTCATTGAGGAGGCGCTGGCCAGCTATGGTGTTGCCGTCAAGGTGGTGCAGATCAATACCGGGCCGACGGTGACCCAGTTTGGTGTGGAGCCGGGCTGGGACAGGAAGATGAGGGAGGTCAGGGAGAAGGATAGGGACGGGAATGTCACGGTGAGGCTGGAGGAGGTATCCAAGACCAGGGTTAAGGTGGATAGAATCACCTCGCTGGCCAACGACATGGCCCTGGCCCTGGCAGCGCCCAGTATCCGGATAGAGGCCCCGGTGCCGGGCAAGTCGGTGGTGGGCATTGAAGTGCCCAATACCATTGCCAGTCTGGTCAGCCTGCGTGGTGTCATCGAGAGCAGCACCTTCCAGAAACAGAAGGCCAAGTCCAAGCTGTCCCTGGCGCTGGGTCAGGGCGCCGGTGGTGAGTCGGTGGCGGCGGACCTGTCTAAAATGCCGCATATCCTTATCGCCGGGGCTACCGGCAGTGGCAAGACGGTCTGCTTAAATACTCTTATCTGCTGTCTTCTGCTGCATAATACGCCTAATGAAGCCCGCTTTATTATGATTGACCCCAAGCGGGTGGAGCTGACCCCGTTCAATTCCATCCCTCACCTGGCTACTCCGGTGATAGTCGATACCACCAAGGCGCTGGCGTCGCTGCGCTGGCTCAGCCAGGAGCTGGACAGGCGCTATCAGAAGCTGGCGGCGGCCGGTGTCCGTAATATCGAGGGCTATAACAAGAATAAATATGGCGACGAGAGATTGCCCTACCTGATACTGGTCGTTGATGAGCTGGCCGACCTGATGATGGCCGGCTTCGACGAGGTGGAGCATACCCTGTGCCGGTTGGCTCAGCTGTCCCGGGCCGCCGGCATCCATATTATCGTGGCCACCCAGCGTCCCTCGGTGGATGTTGTTACCGGCCTGATCAAGGCGAACTTCCCCACCCGTATCAGCTTTGCCGTCACCTCTCAGGTGGATTCACGCACTATCCTCGATTGTGCCGGTGCCGAAAAGCTGCAGGGCAGGGGGGACATGCTCTATATGCCTACCGAAGCGGGTAAACCCAAGCGCTTGCAGGGGTGCTATGTCTCCGATATGGAGACCGAGCGGTTGGTCTATTTCTGGGGTAACCAGCGGCAGGAGGAGCTATCTTCGCTCAAGATTGATGACTTCCTCTTGTCCCCTGATGCTGCCCGGAAAGAGACTCATCCGGCTGACCCGCTGATGGAGACCGCCAGGCAGCTTCTTGAAGAGCACGGGCATATCTCTACCTCTTTCCTGCAGCGGCGCCTGCGTATCGGCTATCCCCGGGCGGCCCGTCTTATGGAGCAGCTGGAGGAGGAGGGCATCGAAAAGGGAGAGGAGTAGGCGGCACTATTTCCGGGGACGGGCTTGTCTCAGTCGTTTGCGGATGGCATCATGATATATTTTAGCCAGGTTGCGCCCGTGTTTGGCTATGCGCTCTCGCTCCTTCTTCAGGCGGTGCTCCCGGCGCTCCTGGCGGGTTTCTGTTTCCTCGCTACTATCCACTGGCTACCTTCTCATCACCGCCTCTTATAGGGCCATACTTGTGCGGTGTAGGCCATTTGCGAGCAGTGAGTAACCTAGGCTAATCTAAGTTCTTTCTGAGGTCGATAATATGGTCGCGCAGCAGCGCTGCCTTCTCGAATTCCAGGTTCCTGGCCGCGGCCTTCATCTGTGACTCCAGGTCCTTTATAAGACGGGCGATATCCTCTTTAGCGATGGGCTCCGCCCGGTAAGGAGTGCGGGTTTCCGCCACCGCCCGCACCCGCTCGGTGATATCCTTGATGGCCTTTCTTATCCCCTGCGGGGTAATATTATGCTCTTTATTATGGGCCTGCTGGATCTGCCGGCGGCGCTGTGCTTCGTCCATAGCCGCCTGCATGGAACCGGTAATGGTGTCCGCATACATAATAACATGTCCGTCAATGTGGCGGGCGGCCCGTCCCATGGTCTGGACTAATGCCTGCCGGGACCGTAAGAAACCCTCTTTATCGGCATCCAGGATGGCCACCAGGCTCACCTCGGGCAGGTCGAGCCCTTCCCTCAGCAGGTTGATGCCGACCACCACGTCGTAAACACCCAGACGCAGGTCGCGCAGTATCTCCACCCTCTCCAGGGTGTTGATCTCGGAGTGTAGGTAGTGGGTCTTGGTGCCCAGCTCTATCAGGTAGTCGGCCAGTTCCTCGGCCATCCGCTTGGTCAGGGTGGTCACCAGGCAGCGCTGCCCCTTATCGACCCGCAGCTTAATCTGGTGGAGCAGGTCGTCAATCTGTCCCCGGGTGGGCTTTATCTCAACCGTGGGCTCCAGCAGCCCGGTGGGCCGGATTAATTGCTCGGCCACCTGGGAGCTGTGCTGGTATTCATACTCGGCCGGTGTAGCCGAGGTGTAGATAACCTGGCCGGTACGGGACTGGAATTCGGTGAAGTTGAGCGGGCGGTTGTCCAGGGCCGAGGGCAGGCGAAAGCCGTATTCCACCAGGGTCTCCTTGCGGGAGCGGTCGCCGTGATACATGCCCCGAATCTGGGGCAGGGACATGTGTGATTCGTCAATGAACATCAGGAAATCGCTGGGGAAGTAGCTCAGCAGTGTCCAGGGGGGACTCCCGGCCGGGCGCTGCGATAGATGGCGGGAGTAGTTTTCCACACCGGTGCAGTACCCGGCTTCCCCCAGCATCTCTATATCGTAGTTGGTCCGTGCCTCCAGCCGGGCGGCTTCCAGCAGCTTGCCCTTCCGCTCCAGATCACTCAGCCTTTCGCTCAGCTCCTGTTTAATGCTGTCGATGGCTACCTTTAGCTTTTCCTGCGAGGTGACGAAGTGCTTGGCCGGGTATATGTCTACCGAGTCTAGTTCGGCCAGTAGCTCGCCGGTTAGCGGGTCTATCTCCACTATACGCTCAATATCGTCGCCGAAGAACTCAATGCGCAGGGCTAGCACCTCATAGGCCGGCTGAATCTCCAGGGTATCGCCGCGGATGCGGAACCTGCCCCGGGCGAAGTCGATATCGTTGCGCTCATACTGCATATCGACCATCTGGCGGACCAGCCTGTCCCGGTGATAGCTCATACCCTTCTTCAGGCTGAGAACGAAGCTGCGATACTCCTCGGGTGAGCCTAAGCCATAGATGCAGGATACCGAGGCGACGATGACCACGTCGCGGCGCTCGAAGAGGGCGCGGGTGGCGGCATGGCGCAGCTTATCAATCTCATCGTTGATATCGGCGTCCTTCTCGATGTAGGTGTCGGTAGTGGGCAGGTACGCCTCGGGCTGGTAGTAGTCGTAGTAGCTGACGAAGTATTCCACGGCATTATGGGGGAAGAATTCCTTGAACTCGGTGCAGAGCTGGGCTGCCAGCGTCTTGTTGTGGCAGATGACCAGTGTCGGCCGCTGCACGCGGGCGATGACATTGGCCATGGTGAAGGTCTTGCCGCTGCCGGTAACCCCCAGCAGGGTCTGGTGCTTATAGCCACTGTTCAGGCCCTCCACCAGCGCATCTACCGCCTGGGGCTGGTCGCCGGTCATCCTGAAGTCGGAGACTATTTCAAATGGTGGCATGGCTAATTTCCCGGAGTGGACCTCCTCCAAAATAGTATAGCTTCTTGCGATGGTGGTTACAATTTTGCGGTTGTTGGTCGGCCTCTTTTTCGGCTTTACTGGTCAAGCACTCTCCCTTTAAGCATCTGTAGAATTCAGGGTGTCGCCGGTTCGAGACCTTGTTTGAATTACCCATAGCAGCTATCGGCCAGGCAATAGGTTGGCAGGCTTTGACAATTCAAAGATTAGGGGGCATATTAGCACTCGCTCGTTTACGATAATGTGGTATAATGTATTTAGAGAAGTTAATCTGGGTGTGGGATGCGGCGTAGGATATTAGCACTCATAACTCTTATAGTACTTGTATACAATATTCCTGGCGCAGCAGCGCTTGCCGCTGACAGTTGGGTTGAAGAGGCTATCCCTGGTAGTGAAGGTCACCTTGTTGTGGCGGGAGCAGACATAGTTGACTTCGCCGTGGCCGGTGATGGCACCATCGTTTATGCTGGTATAGGGACGGCAAACGAGCTCTACAAGTCGACCAACGGCGGCGCTACCTGGACCAAGATAGATATGACTGCTGCCATCGGCACTATCGACCTGATAGCTGTCGCTCCGGATAACCCGGATGTGGTGGTCTGGATTGACAACCTGGGCGGCGCCGACAAGGTCTTCGCTTCCACCAACGGCGGCACCACGTTCGAGGAGCTCACCAACTCCGATGTCACCAACATCCGCGCTCTGGATGTCTCGACGGCTGCCGCCGGCATAAACTACATCTGCGTCGGCGGTGACGATGGCGTAGCGGCCCCGGGTAACGCTATCAAGATAGCCAACTTCGACCTGGGCGATTCCGTGCCCAAGTGGACCGCTATGGAAGGCTGGGCCACCATGGATGGTTCCAACAGTGTGGCGGCGGTGAAATTCTCGTCTAACTTCTCGTCGAACAAGGTCATGGTGGCGGTTACCGAGACCGATACCGCTGGCAATGACGAAGTCTACTACGAGATTAGTGGCTACTCTGCCAGGAAGTGGAACTATACCGCAGGCTGGCCCACTTATAATGGTGTGAATAATAAGATTCTCAGTGGCGTGGCTAATGGTGTCCCGCTTCAGTCGGCGTCAATATCACTACTTCCAGATTATCTTTTCAACGATCCGCTCAAGCGAATAGGCTTTGTTGGTATGGCCACTAATGCAGCCTGTGCTACTGAGGGTGGTATCTACCGCATGAACGATGAGACAGCCACTGGACTAAAGACCAATACCAACATTCATAGTGTCGCCTACAAAGAGGATGACCTGCTGGTAGCCGGTGACTACGATGCCAACATCGTTTATCGCTCGGCCAATCCTCTGGCCTCGGTCAACTGGAGTATCTACTCCACCAGCGTGTACCAGAGGCCAAGCAGCGTGGCGGCGACAGTAAGGACCAAAGTTGCCTGGGCGGGCGACAATGTCGTTGCCGGAACCTCAGGTAATGAGAGTGCCTTCTCCGTCTCCAAGGATAGTGGAGTAACTTTCAACGATATCAGCTTGATAGATACCGAACTGACCATTCTCGATGATATCGCCGTAGCCGCTGATGGTAGCAAGCTGTATTTGACCAGCCGTGATGAGAGTAATGACCTCAGTGTTTGGCGCCAGGCATCTTCCTGGGAAAGAGTGCTCAATATTCCGAGTATAGGTGATAAAACACATAGCATACGGGTTGCCCGCAATGATCCCAACACGGTCTACGTATTTCAGCAGGGAGTGACCACTCCTATTTACTACACCAGCGATGGTGCTGAATACAAATGGCATCTGCGTTCCTGCTTTAACTGTCCGGTGCAGGACCTGGCAGTGGAGAGTACCGATGTTGCCTATGCTTTTTCTAGTGCCGGTGAGGTCAGTAAGACCATCGATGGCGGTTTTATCTGGCGTGCAATCGAAGGTACCGGGCTCAACAGCGGCAGCACTATAGTCAGCCTTGGCGAGGGTAAGATTATTGCTGGTAGTCAGGACGGCAGGGTTGCTTATTCCACCGATGGCAATAGTTCCTGGACAGCTATTACCCCTCAAATTGAGGCCGATGCTCTTCTTACTCACGTAACCGCCAGCGGCCTGGCTGATGACGACTACATATACGCAGCCAGCACTAAGGCTGGCACAAAAGTTATGCGCTGGCAGATTGGTACCAGTGCCATATGGGAGGATATGAATGCGGGAATCGCCGCAGGCTATGCCGGTTATGGCATAGCTTTGTGGGGGAAAAGCGAACTGAGCGTATTAACTTCTGATGGCGTTGATAGTACGCTATTAATAACGCCTGTCGTAGAAGCATCTACGATTAACTGGACTTCTGTTCCCAGCCTGGGTACGTCGTTCATAACGATGCCATCGGCTCTCAGGATAAGCTCTAGCAGCATTAAGAGGTGGGCCATCGATACTACACAAGCCTCTCTATATAGTAATACTATGCAGCCACTGTTAGTAACGGATATAACGGTCACTGCTCAGCTACAAGGGGATTATAGGACACTTGAAGGATACAACGTCCCCCTGTCCCTCAAACTATACGATCAACCTGTAAGTACATCCAATATCATTAGTATACCTCCGATATATATACTAACCTCATCAGGTGGTGACATCAGTATTATAGACAAAAATACCTCCACTGGGACTATTACTCTTAATGTTAGCGAGGCTCCAGCGGGCATTTTCAACATAACCCTTTATACGCCGCACTGTCTAATAAATCTAAAGAATGGAGTCAATATACCAGCGCAGGGAACGCAGATTAATATGGGTACATTAATGGAGGGCGATGCCGAGGATATCACCGAGAATAGCAAGACTATAGATAGCACCGATTTCCAAAGGTTCGCCCTGGCCTACGAGACAGTGTCCGGCGATACCGACTGGAATGAGCTTGTCGATTTCAACCGCGACGGCACGGTGAATATTCAGGACTTCTCCTTTCTTTATACGAATTACGGGGAGACTTCACCACAGGTGGTTGAATAAAATACACTGTGTATTGGATGCTGATGCCCTGCTCCCCCACAAGGAGTCCAGTTACAGTATTAGGCTATGTCTATAGTCTACTCAGAAATATGATATACGGGCACTCTAACTTGAGGGGTAGTATCCTTTATGGGGGCAGGCCAACCCCCGGCGGGGCAGTGGCAACGTGTTTGGCCGAGCAATTTATATAAAAGGGAATGGTTACAGGCTGTGCTCGGTCCTAGATATGATGTCGTTTTGAACGGCCAAGGCCAGGTCCACCCAGTAGGCGGAGAAACCGGCCACCCGGACTATTAAGTCGCGGTACTTTTCCGGTTCCTTCTGTGCCGCCAGTAGCGTTTGGCGGTTCACCACGTTAAACTGTATATGGTATCCATACAGGTCAAAGTAGGTCTTTATCAGGTTAAGGAACTTCATTATCCCTACCCTGTCCTTCAGTGTCGCCGGCTGGAATTTCAGGTTGAACAGGGTGCTAAACGTCCTCAGGGCATCTACCTTTGAGGCCGATTTAATTACCGCTGTCGGCCCGTTTTTATCCGTCCCGGGAAAGGCCGACACGGTGGCATCGGCCAGGGGCTCGCCGGCCTTTCGGCCGTCGGGCAGGGCGCCCACCACCTTACCCAGCCCATAATGAAGGGTAACCCCGGCAAAGTAGGTGCCGGCAGATAAGCCCAGAAAGGTCATATTCTTAGCGGCTGCTTCGATACAGGTCCGGTAGACCTCATTTACCATCAGGTCGGCATAGTCATCGTCGTTGCCGTATTTAGGGGCGTCCTGCAGCCGGCGGTGCAGCCCTTCCTTCCCTTCGAAGTTAGCCGCCAGCGCCTCCAGCAGCTCGGCCATGCTGATAGACTTCTCCTCGAAGACGAGCTTTCTTACCGCCGCCAGCGAGTTCCCGGTATTGACCATGCCGAAGGGGTGACAGCAGGCAATAAAGCGACTGTATTTGCCGCCCCCCCGGAAGTCGGGCTTGCCGCTCTCGATACAACCATCCACCAGCGCCGGGGCAAAGGTAGTCGGCACCAGGTCGGCGGCCACTAAATACCTGATATTCTTCAAATGAATTATCCGCTCGGTGAAGAAGTCCACCTGTTTCTTGAAGGCGGTCATCAGCTCATCGAAGGTCCCAAACTGGAGCGGGTCTCCGGTGGGCAGGCCCACCTGCTTGCCCGTCCGGGGGTCTGTCCCGTTGTTCAGAGTCAGCTCCAGCATCTTGGGAATATTGATAAGCCCCATGCTGGCGTGGGCGGCTGAACCGGGCAGGCAGGCCTCGACACAGCCTACGGGACACCAGTTCCGCGCCTCCTCCAGCGGTATCCCATAGGAGGTCAGGGTGGTGATAGCCGCCTTATCGTTAATCCAGGCGGGCATACCGGTGCCGCCCCTGACCACCTCGGCGGCCCTGACCAGGAACCTGTCGGACAGGCCGTCGTGGTATCTCACGGTGATAGTGGGCTGGGTCTGCCTGAAGTCCTCGGTAACATCCAGGATGAGGTATGACAGCTCGTTGGTGGCATCCCTCCCGTCCCGCGTCTGGCCGCCGATGGTGATGTTCTGGAACATATTGGT
>JBDRCY010000013.1:0-2661 GCA_043821265.1 Chloroflexota bacterium | reverse complement strand
CTTGTTTCTCCTTTCCCCGGTATTACTTTACTGTGTTGAGGAAAGCTTGTCCAAACCCTTAAAGTGTCCGTTATTTTAAAACCTGAAACTGTGCCACTTCCGCTGACGATTTACAATGCTCATCTACGTAGAAAGATCCGGCGTTGTTGGTGTGCGCGACTCGAAATTTCAGAGGAGACGGCAGCTTTGGCCCTAGAGCGTATTCCAGAGATAGAAGATTGGCCAGACTTTGAGACTAATGAGTAATAGGTAGACTGGTTATCCTCAGTACCAATGCCCCCCATTTTCGGGGGGCTTCTTTTTTTGTGCCCGGATTTCGGGGTTAGGCGCTTTAGAAGGTTAGCTCCTCGATACCGCCGCACCAGAGGAACCCCCTGGCCGGCTCTATCCGTACTATCATCCGGTTGGGGCGGGGAGGCCGCCCGGCCAGATGGGGAAACTTGGCCAGTAATCTCTCCTGGAACCTGGCCAGGTCGTCCTCACCGGTCAGCACGGTGGCCGTGCCCTCCATCTGGACGGCCTCGGTGCCCTCGAAGTCGCTGCCCTAGTCGTTGATGGTGTAGGCGACGGCGGGATTTTTCAGGATATCACGCACCTTGCGGCTGTCCTTATCGGCCCGGAAATAGAGGATGGCACCGTCGTTACAGTAGGTGACGGTACGGGCCAGGGGCTTGCCCTCCGGGGTAACGGTGGCCAGTGTAAGATGACACCGGCTGGCCAGGTAATCGTTTAGCTTCTGTATGAGCGTATCTTTCATTTATATATCTTCCCTGCCCTGGTTTCCCCGGGCATTATTCGAACTCGTTCTTACCCAGCGCTACCAGCACAATGGCGGCTATCCCCAGGGCGGAGCTGTGGAGGATGGAGAGGATGGAGGCGGCCAGCGCCAGGCCCCAGATCCGCCTCTTGATGGCGAAGACACCGCCCACAATGGAGATGATGCCGCTGACAATCAGGCAGACGGCCAGTATGGTGATAATAGAGAGAATCGTACCCGGAGTAACCGGGCCGGCGGCACCGGCAGAGTACATGATATAGTGGAACAGGGTGGTGCTCATGACTGTCGCCAGTATGATCACGACCATCCCGCCCAGCAGGGTGAAGGCCCCGGCGATGATGTTCAGAATACCGGCGGTTAGTGGCTTGCAGGTCTTTTCCATAGCTTGCCTCCTTGCCCGGTTATTCTACCCTGATACGCATCGTATCAGTACTGCCGGTGTGCTAGATTATCTCGTCCTGGCGGAGTTTACGGGCCAGGTTCTCGGCGGTTGCCTCCGGGCTTTCGCCGTCGATGAGCTGGCAGGTGGCCTCCCGTACCGGGATATAGAGCTTGAGTAGTCTGGTGCGCTTTGGCAGGGACGGGTCAATTCCCAGGTCGGCGGCGGTGCAGGTGGTAATCTCCTTTTTCTGCGCCGCAATGATGGACGCCAGGTTGGCGGAGCGCAGCTCCCCCAGCTCGTTACTCACCGTGACCACTGCCGGCAGGGGGGATTCAATCACCTCATAGCCGTCGGCGACCACTCGCTCCACCCTTATCCGGCTACCGGTGGCCTCAATCCGCCGTGCCAGGGTGACGAGGGGAAGGCCCAGCATAGCGGCGATGCCGGAGCCTACCTGGCCGGCGTCGGAATCGGCAGCCTGCTGGCCGCAGAGGATAAGGTCATATGTACCCAGTTTGTTTATGGCGCGGGACAGGATGTAGCTGGTAGCGTAGCCATCGAGGTCGCTAAAACCCTCGTCTTCCAGGCAAATGAGTTCGTCGGCACCGGCGCCCAGCGCTTTCCTGAGAACCGGCCGGGCCAGGCGCGGGCCCAGGCATATTACCGTGACCCGGGCTTCCCGGCTGTCCTTTAGGCGGAGGGCGGCCTCCAGCGCATTTTCGTCGAAGGGGTTGAGCACCGGTGGCGTCCCCTTGGGCGGGATGGTCCGCCTGGCATCCTCATCTATCTTGAAAGACGATACCGGTGCCTCCGGGTCCTGTACCTGCTTCATCAGGACGATTAGCTTCATCCGGCCTTTCCTCTCACTGTCCGCTACTCCGGGTCACTCGGTAACCATACCGCATACCGGGCATAGCCGTAGCTCGTATATGACTGGTCTCTACTAGTATACCATACCGGCTCGTCCGTTGGTAGAGGGTTTTAAGCAAGGGTAGAGCCGGTGAAGATGTTGGGGGGCTGCCGCTAATGTGGGCTATCGCTAACTATCCCATATCCCCTCTAACTATTGGTCTTAAGATCCGTTGTCGTGAGAGACGGTTACCGTTGTTTCCGTGGTGGTAGTATTACCGGCCAGGTCAGAGGCGGTAAGCCTGATGATATAGATGCGTCCGTCCTTGTCTTTGCCATCACACCACGCCTCGATGGAGACGGCACCGCTGAGGTCGGAGCCCAGGTCCTGGTTCATTTCCCCGTACTCGTCAATCAGCACGGTACTGGTTGACCCGCATACACCGGAGATGGAGTCCTCAACCGTGCCGTTGTAGTCGATTACAATAAGTGATTGCTTCTTTACCCTGTCTATCGTGGTGATGAGGGTGGACTCGGTCAGGGTAGGCGGCGTGCGGTCAATCTTGACTGCTTCGGATACTGCCTCTTCCATGTTGCCGGCTTTGTCTCGGGACCGAACCTGAATAGTATTGGTTCCCTCCCGGGCGATGGT
>JBDRCY010000012.1:0-33419 GCA_043821265.1 Chloroflexota bacterium | reverse complement strand
CAGACCAACGGCAAGATAGAACGATACCACCGCACTATCAAAGGTGAGATTAACCTTTTGCCCTACGAGATGCCCTCAGAACTCAGACAGGCCATAGATGCCTTTGTGGAGTACTATAATCACCAGCGTTACCATGAAGCCCTGGACAATGTGACTCCTGCCGATGTGTATTTTGGTAGGAGAGATAAAATCCTGGCTCAGAGAAAGGAGGCTAAACGGAAAACATTACAGGCAAGACACGAGTACAACCGGAAACTGAGAAAGCTTGACAAGATTAATTCATCTAGCTAAAGTGTCCACTATCAGGTTGTGCCATAAACGCTGACGACGCACAACTTCTGGAGTATTGATAAAACTGCTCTTTCTCATATCCATAAGGTAAATTTCTTAGCCAATATGTCCACACATATGCACACACCTCTTCTTCGGTATACTGAGGAGTATCTATGCATGCAACTGCGGATACAGTGAGGAACATTACCAAAGCGGGGAGCACTAACACTTGAGTTTTCTTAAACCAGCTCCCTATATTCATCAAACAATCTTATACTCCAAGACGATATTATTGTCAATTTATATATACTATTAAGGCTATATTCGCCAAAAGAGTGTTATAATATGGTTGTGGTGCGCCCGCAGATGAGGAACCCGGGTAAATAGAGAAGGGAAAGTCTGGCGAAACGATGAGAGCTGAGATTATTGCCGTCGGCACGGAACTCCTGCTGGGCGATATAGTGGATACCGACACCCCCTTTCTGGCCGAGCAATTGGCCCGGCTGGGGATTGACCTGTACTACACCTCCTCGGTGGGGGATAACTACGGGAGGTTATTGGGGGCCTTAAAGCAGGCCTGGCAGAGGTCGGAGCTGGTTCTCACCACCGGGGGTTTGGGCCCAACGCAGGACGATATTACCCGGGAAGCCATCGCCGGGCTTCTGGGCGAGGAGCTTAAGGTGGACCCGGGCCTGAAAGAGGGCATGGTCTGTTTCTTTGCGCGGCGCGGTATAGATATGCCCCAGAACAATATCAAGCAGGCCGCCCTTATCCCTTCGGCAGAGGCCATTATCAACCCACAGGGCACCGCCCCCGGCTGGTGGATAGAGCGGGAAGGGCGGATAATAGTGGCCATGCCGGGCCCTCCCAGCGAGATGCAGCTCATGTGGCAGAATGAGGTATTCCCCCGCTTGCAGCAGCGGGCCGGCGCCATCATCCTGTCCCGGACTATTAAGACCTTTGCCCTCTCGGAAGCCAGGGTGGATGAGCTGGTAGCCCCCCTGTCATCATCCTCCAATCCTACCCTGGCCACCTATGCCAAGCCGGATGGAATCTACCTGCGCATTACCGCTAAGGCGGGGAAGGCCGCCGAAGCGCGGGCGATGCTGGCCCGGCAGGAGGCCGGTGTGCGGGCGATTCTGGGTGATTACATCTGGGGGGTGGACGATGACACCCTGGAGGGCACGGTGGGGCAGTTGCTCAGCGAAAAGGGGCTGACCCTGGCCGTTTTTGAGGCTTTCTCCCTGGGCTTGCTGACTCATAAGCTGGCCAGTGTGCCCGGGAGCCGGGATTTCTTCAAGGGAGGGCTGGTCGCCACCTCTAGTGCGGTCAAGGTGGCACTGGGGCTTGATGCTGGCCTGGTGGCTGGCGGGGCCGGCGCCGCAACGGCGGCGGCCATGGCGTCCCTGGCGCGCAGCCGGTTGGGGGCCAGTATCGGTATCGGGGTGGATGGTTATACCGAGCCGGGGGACGGGGTGGCGATGGACAGGGTATTTATCGCCATCGATAGCGGACAAACCGGGCGCCCTCCGGTAGAGAGCTACTCGGGGGGGCCTCACTGGATGAAGAGGCGGATGGCCCACTACGCGCTCTCTAACTTGGGGAAACTGCTCAGGCCGGCATAATCGGCCGCAGTCGGAGGCTATGTTGAAAAGGATGGATGATTATAGCGGCCAGTTCCGGCCCAGCTTAAGCTACCGGGACCTATCCCACGAGCTGCTCGTCAAGTTACTGGCGTTGTACTCCAGGTTGTATATCGGCCTTGACGGGTTCTGGTATCTGGCCGCCCAAGAGCGCATCAGCAATGAAGAGGCCCTGGCCTGCGATATAAAGGCCTGGGAGGGTATCTGCAGGTACGAGATGGCCAAAATCACCCAGAAGCTCAATATTCAGGGAGGAGATGTCGTTGCCTTTATGAAGGCCATGCAACTCACCCCCTTTTTCCTCAGCATGCAGCACCAGATTGATATTAAGGACCAAAATCATGCCGTGCTTACCATTACCCATTGCCCCACCCTGGCCGCCCTGGAGAAGGAGGGATTGGGCCGGGAAGCTGAGATATGCAAGCTGTTTGACCCCAAGGCCTTCCAGAATTATGCTTCCTTCTTCAGTCCCGATATAGAGGTGACATGCCTTGAGGCGCCGCCCCGTAAGGACAGGGATGGTATTTGCTGCCAGTGGGAATTTGGGCTGGCGGGTCCGGGCGCATCGCCGGTGGCTATTTCGCGGGAGGCTATGCCGGGGAAGCTGGACGATTACAGCGGCAGCTTCCGGCCCGCTCTTCAGCCCGCCGATTTCTCCTATCATACCCTGGCCGGGCTATTGAAGCTGTATTCCAGGCTGTATATCGCCATGGACGGGTTCTGGTATCTTACGGTGAAGGAGCGCATCAGCAACGAGGAGGCTTTAGCTTGCGATATAAGGGCCTGGGAACGCGCTTCCAAGTATGAGATGAGGAAGATAACCCGGCTTTTGAATATCCAGGGTGATGACCTTATAGCCGTTATGAAGGCCATGCAGCTCAGGCCTTGGTTTATCAATATGAAGTACCGCGTGGAGACCGGGGGTGAGGATAGCGCCGTGCTCACTGTTGATTATTGTCCCACGCTTGATGTTCTGGAGAAGGAGGGGGAGGGGAGGGAGCGTGACATCAGCCGGGTCTGCGCCAAGAATTTTCAGGACTATGCCTCTTTCTTTAACCCCGATATCGCCGTCGAGGTGATTAAGCTGCCGCCGAGAGAGAGCCGGGGCGAAATCTGCTGCGCGCGCCGGTTCCGGTTGCCGGGTAAGGGGACATAACCCCTGGTTGATACGGTGCTGCCGGCATCTATCCCTTCAAACCCGTTGTTTAAAATTTGCCCTTGTAAGGGGGCATAACCCCTGCCTGGTACGGCGCAGCTGGCACCTGTCCCTTCGAACCCGTTGTTTAAAATTTGCCCTTGAGGGATTTATAGGTATCGGCCAGGGCCTGGGGGATTACCCGGGTATCGGCGATTACCGGCATGAAGTTGGTATCGCCCTGCCACCGGGGGACGATGTGGCTGTGGGTATGGGTGTCTATGCCGGCGCCGGCAACCCGGCCGATATTGGTGCCGATGTTGAAGCCGGCCGGGTCAAGCTCCCGCCGCAAGAGCTTGATACTGCGGCAGAGTATCTCGTAGTGTTCGCCAAGCTCCTCCTTGGTCAGGTCGTCCAGGTTGGCCACGTGGCGGTAGGGCGCTATCATCAGGTGGCCGGGGTTATAGGGATAGCTATTCAGGATAACGAAGTTCTTGGCGCCGCGATACAGGATATAGTTGGCCTCGTCATTATCTTCCCCCGGTTTTTCACACAGGATGCACCCCTTGGCTTTTTCCATCTGGATATACTCGATGCGCCATGGTGCCCAGATGTGCTTCATAGCCGTCTCCTTGCTCGCCAGCGCTCCCCTATTTTAACCGGCTGTCCCCGTGGCGTCAAAGGGCGGCGGTTGTGTTACAATTACGGGGTGAGCTGGCTGAAGAAAAGGGTTATCCCGATAGCAGCGCTCCTCCTGGTCGTGGCCATTACGGTGGGTATTTTTTGCTTTTACCGGCAGTATCCGGACAGAATCGACGAGCTTAAGGCCTACGGCTATCTGGGCGCCTTCCTTATCAGCCTGACCTTCAATGCCACCGTGATTTTGCCGGCGGGCAATATTCTGATACTGGTCGCCCTTGGTGCGGCCCTGCCCTCGCCGGCGCTGGTCGGCCTGGTCGGCGGGGCCGGGGCCGCTATCGGCGAGATTACCGGCTATGTGGCCGGCTATAGCGGGCGCGGCCTGGCGGGCAGGAGCCGGATGTATGACCGGGTGGAGGGCTGGGTCAAAAGATGGGGGGCCTTGACCATCTTCGGGCTGGCGGTGTTTCCCTTCGTCTTCGACCTGGCCGGGATAGCGGCGGGCGCCATGCGCTATCCCTTCTGGAAGTTCTTTCTGCTCTGCTGGTTGGGCCGGACCATATTTTATGTGGTCGTGGTGGTGGTTGGTGCCTGGGGCTGCCAGGCGCTACTGGGTTAGCCGGGTCTGGTTTTTGATTTTCAGTAGCAGCAGTGAACCGGCGACAAAGTATATAAAGCAGGCCAGAAACATGACCTGGTAACCCAGGCCGAAGCTGCGCAGATTGAAGAAATCGATTACCGGCCCGATGTAGCGGGCCAGAGCCGCCCCCCCGGCGGTGGCCAGGTTGGTCAGTCCCAGGTATTTGGCCTCCTCCCCCTGTGGTACCAGGTCCACGGCCAGAGCCCAGTTGGTGCTCAAAAAGGCGCCCCCCGCCATTCCGATGAGCCCTCCGCAGACGGTTATCACCGTGATGCCATAGCTGTAGAGGAAGAGTATCAGTAGAATCCCCAGGGCGCCGAGCAGGCCGGAGGCGACCAGGACGGGGCGGCGCCCGAGCCTGTCCGACAGGTATGCCGTCGGATAGGCTGCCGCTATCATGCAGAGTGCCACCACTATGGTAAACCGGGCTGTTACCGCGCTGGGGTCGGCGTCGCCGACCACGTCTTGTAAGAAGTAATAGGCGAATTGCTGCACCGTGGTAAGCGCCATAAAAATGAGGAGACGGGATACCAGGAACCAGATAAAGGGGCGGTTTTTCCGGACATCTATCGTGAAGCTTCGGTAGAGGGTGCTAAGCGATAGCAGGCGGTAGCGGCCGATGCCCGGCCGCTCCTTGACCGCAAGCACCGTGGCCAGCATGGTGCCGAGGAGGACAGCGGCCAGGACTGCCAGGGCCAGCCACAACCCGGCGCCCTCCTGCCGGGCCTGGTAGTTATTCACCAGCAGGCCAATGGGGTAGATCAGGGCCACCATCCCCAGGACCTCCAGCAGCACCTTTACCCCCGAGGCCCGCCCGTGCTTGCTGGCCGGGACGAGGTCCGGTATCAGGGCTTGATATGGCCCCTGTGCCGTGTTGGCGCTTACCTGGATGAGGCACCAGATGGTAAAGATAGCCACGTAGCTGGTGGCGGAGCCGATGCCGGTAAGGAGCAGTATGACCAGGACGGTGCCGAGCAGGATGAAGGGCCGGCGGCGGCCCCAGCCGAATCCGGAATGGTCGCTAATCATCCCGGCTACAGGCTGGACGAGCATTGCCAGGATAAGGCCGCTGAAGGTGAGCAGGGCCAAATATGTGTTCTTCTGTGATTCACTGACCAGGTCCAGCAGTCGTGCCGGCAGTATGATGGTATGGAAGCTCTGCCCCAGGGCGGTCAGGCCAAAACCGAATATGGTAACCTTGAGGTAGTCAAGGTTACGGAACCGGCTCCCGTTGCTGCTATTCGTTAACACTCTGGGTATTAGCATAGCAAAGTCGGCTCGGGGCGGCAACGTCGCTAAGATTCTTGGTCGTGCCTGGCAAAAGCCATTCCCTATTGCCGCCGGAGGGGTGTATATATAAACCATTCCCTATTGCCGCCGGAGAGGTATATAATAAAGGGGATTCTGGATGTGGGTATCGTAGTATGCAGCGCTGTGCTTTAGTGGCAGAAATAGACAGTCCGCTTTCGGCCACCCAGTTCTTTGCCCTTTTTCGAGAGCGCCCCTATAGCTTCTTGCTGGATAGTGGCATGGACCACGATAAGCTGGGTCGTTACTCCTTTATGGGCAGTGACCCCTTCCTGGTGCTGCGCAGCCGGGGGGAAGAGATTACCCTGATACGGAGCAGTGGCGAGGAGGAGGTGGTGCGGGGTAATCCCTTCGACCTGGTCGGCGAGCTACTCGGTGTTTATGCCCTGGATAGCCACCCGGCGGATATCCTCTTCGCCGGGGGGGCCGTAGGCTATTTCAGCTATGACCTGTGTCATTTCATCGAGCGTCTGCCGGCTACGGCGGTCGACGACCTGGCGCTGCCCGAGTGTTACCTGGCCTTTTATGATGCTGCTCTGGCGCTTGACCACCGTACCGGCCGGGTGTATCTGGCTTCCAGCGGCTTTCCCGAGCTTGAGGAGGGGAAGAGAGTAAAGAGGGCGGAGGCCAGGCTCGAGGAGCTAAAGGGCCGTATTGCTGGCGGGCCGGTGCTCTCTCCCGCTGCTCCCCGGGCGGCCCGCGGTCTTACCAACGGGGGTGTTACCCTAAAATCGAATTTTACCCGCGAGGAGTATCTTAAGGCCGTCGCGGCGGTGCGGGAGTATATCTGTGCCGGCGATATCTTTCAGGTGAACCTGTCGCAGCGCTTTGAGGCCGATTTATCTACCTCACCCTATCAGCTGTACCATACACTGCGCACCATCAACCCGGCCCCCTTCGCCAGCTACCTCGGCTTTGCCGGGGTGGGCATTGTGGGCGCTTCCCCGGAGAGATTTCTGAGGGTTCGGGGAGACCGGGTGGAGACCCGTCCCATCAAGGGTACCCGGCCGCGGGGTAAATCCGCCGAGAGTGACCGGGCGCTGGCGCAGGAGCTACTGGCCAGTGCTAAGGACCGGGCGGAGAACATCATGATTGTTGACCTGGAGAGGAATGACCTGGGCCGGGTGTGCCGTTACGGGACGGTGAAGGTCACCGAGCTGGCTATCCTGGAGACCTACCCCACCGTTTTTCACTTGACCTCGACTGTCGTGGGCCGGTTATGCGCCGGTAAGGGGCGCACCGACCTGCTCAAGGCGACCTTCCCCGGGGGATCCATAACCGGGGCCCCCAAGGTGCGCGCCATGGAGATTATCGATGAGCTGGAGCCCACCCGGCGCAGTGTTTATACCGGGTCTATCGGCTACCTGAGCTTCAGCGGCGAGATGGATCTAAATATAGTTATTCGGACTATCCTGGTTCAGGGGGGGAGGGCCTATTTTCAGGTGGGGGGCGGCATCGTCTATGATTCCCGGCCGGAGGCGGAGTATGACGAGACCCTGGACAAGGCCAGGGCCTTAATTCAGGCGCTTAACCCTCAGGCTCAGGTGGTGATGGAGACAGTATAGTGATTCTGGTCGTCGATAACTACGATTCTTTTGTTTATAACCTCGCCCAGTACCTGGGGGAGCTGGGCTGGGAGCCCAGCGTCTACCGCAATGACTCGGTAACCCTGGAGCAGATTGAGGCCAAAGCCCCCAGCCATATCATTATCTCTCCCGGCCCCTGTACCCCCCTGGAGGCGGGGATATCCAATGACGTGGTGCGTTACTTCAGGGGTAAAATCCCCATCCTGGGGGTATGCCTGGGGCACCAGTGCATCGGCTACGTCTACGGTGGAGTAATCAGGCGGGCCCTTGTCCCCATGCACGGTAAGACCTCGGTGATTTCCCATGATGGCCAGACCATCTTCGCCGGATTACCCTCTCCCCTGGTGGGGGGGCGCTATCACTCCCTGGTGGTGGATGCCATGCCCCCTACCCTGGAGGTCTCCGCCCGGACGGAGGACGGGGTGATAATGGGGGTGAGAAACCGGCAGGATATGGTGGAGGGCATCCAGTTTCACCCGGAGTCAATCCTGACCGATACCGGCCATGACATCCTGACCAATTTTCTGAATCTGTATAAAGGCATGGGGGGTAGATAGATGGAAGAGGTTGTTTACCTGAACGGCTCGCTGCTTCCCCGCTCACGGGCGGTGGTATCGGTGTTCGACCACGGCTTCCTCTATGGCTACGGCCTGTTCGAGACCATGCGTGCCTATAAGGGGAGAATCTTTCAGCTTGAGCGACATCTGGAGCGCCTGCTGGCCTCGTCGCGGGTTCTGGGCCTGGAGGCGGGGCTTGGGGGTATTGACCTCGGCCGGGCCGTAAGAGAAACCCTTAAGGCCAATAACCTGGAAGACGCCCGCTTGCGGCTCACCGTCTCCCGGGGGGAGGTGGACTCCTTCCCCGGCCCCCACACCACCCCGGTCCCGACGGTACTGGTTACCTCCCGCAGCTACACCCCGCTGCCACCGGAAGTCTACGACAGGGGTTTTAGGGCCGGGGTCTCATCCTACCGCCGCTACAGCCAGTCCCCGCTGGTGGGGCTTAAATCGGCCAGCTATCTGCTCAACGTTCTGGCTAAGATGGAGGCGGGGGCCGCCGGGCTGGATGAGGCGCTGCTCTTAAATGAGCGCGGGTTTATCGCCGAAGGCAGTACCAGCAACATCTTTTTCGTAGCCGCTGGCTCCGGCCTGGTTACGCCCCCGGTGGCCAGCGGCCTCCTCGCCGGCATCACCCGCCGGGTGGTCATGGAGCTGGCCGGTGCCTTGGGCATCGCTGTTACCGAGAGCGAGGTGGGCCTGGCCGATTTGGGGCAGTTCAGCCAGGCATTCTTGACCAATTCGGTGATGGAGATAATGCCCCTGGTCGCGGTTCAAGTTAGTGAGAACAAAACTATACATATCGGTACTGGAAATCCCGGTGAGCTTACCAGGAAGCTGATGGCTGCCTATAGGGAGACTGTGGAGCGGGAAGTATCTTAAGGATAAATCGCCAGCGCTTCCAGGCCAGCCGTCTCGGGTAAGCCGAGCATTAAGTTCATGTTCTGGACGGCCTGCCCGGCGGCCCCCTTGACCAGGTTGTCGATGGCACTGATAACTATCAGCCGTCCCGTCCGCTGGTCAATAGTGGGGTAGATGAGGCAGAGGTTGCTTCCCCAGGTGTGTTTGGTGTGGGGGGGAGAGGCGACCACCCGCACAAAGGGCTCATCGCTGTAGAATTCCCGGTACAGCTTTAGCAAATCACCCTCTCCCTTTTGGCCCTCGGCTATCCTGCCGGGGGCCAGCGGGGCATAGGCGGTGGTGAGTATCCCCCGGGTCATGGGCGTGAGGTGGGGGACGAAGGTAACCTTAGGCGGCTGGGGCTGAAGCTGTCCCAGCTCCTGGGTAATCTCCGCCAGGTGCCGGTGCCCTTCCAGGGCGTAGGCGGACATATCCTCGTTAGCCTCCGAGTAGTGGCTGCGGTGGCTGAGGGCCCGGCCGGCCCCGGATATGCCGGACTTGGCGTCGATGATTATTTCAGGCGTGATAATACCTGCCTTAACTGCCGGAGTCAGGGCCAGGATAGCCCCGGTGGGATAGCAGCCGGGATTAGCCACCAGCTGGGCCTCGGCAACCTGGGGCCGATAGAGTTCGCTAAGCCCATATACCGCTTTTTTCAGTAGCTCGGGGGCGGGGTGGGTAAAATCATACCAGCGCGGGTATTCGCCCGGGTCCTTGAGCCGGAAGTCGGCGCTGATGTCCACTACCTTGATGCCACGGCCTAAGAGCGGCACGACCTCATTGGCGCTCGCCTGATGGGGCATGGCGGAGAAGGCGAAATCGACATCCCCCAGCTCGGCCTCAATGGTCATATCCAGGCTGGCCAGGTGAGGGAAGACCTCGCCCAGCTGTATACCGGCCAGGCTGCGCCCGGTAACCGAGGTAAGCGCTACCTCGGGATGCTGCTTAAGTAGTCGGGCCAGCTCAACGCCGGCGTAGCCGGTAACGTTGATAATGCCTGCCCTTATCTTGCCCATCTCGATAACTCCAAGTATTTACTTAAGTTCTGGTGCCGGGGGTAGGGTTATGGGCCAATTGTAGCATATAAAACTTGATGAAGGTAGTCTGGGCGTGTTATTATTAAAGCTTAATCGGGTGCCGCTGAAGTTGGTTGGTAGCGGTAAGCATTCTCACCGTTTAGTTTCAGGATAGAGAGCAGGTCGGTATTATCTATTCAGTCGGGAGGTGAGCTATTTCTGACGAAGCCAGTTTGGCCGAAGAGACGGCGTGGCGTTATGAGCAGTATGCCCTGACGGTGCTGGAGGGCCTGAAGCGTCGCGGTATCAGTGCCTACTTTGCCTCTTCACGCCGGGAGGCGCTGGAGCTGGTGCTGGAGCTGGTCCCTCCCCAGGCAACGGTGGGGTGGGGTGATTCCATGACACTGGAGCAGGTGGGGGTCTTTGCCGAGCTCAGGCAGCGTAACCGGGTATATGATGCCTTCCAGCGGAAGGCGGACGGCTCCCTCACCACCAGTCGGGAGGAGCATTTTGAGATAGAGCGGCAGGCCATGCTGGCCGATTGCTTCCTCACCAGCGCCAGTGCTCTTACCCTTGACGGGAAGATAGTTAATATCGACGGTCACGGTAACCGGGTGGCACCGACCCTCTTTGGGCCGAGGAAGGTTATCTTCGTGGTGGGGGCCAATAAGATAGTAGCCGACGTTGACGAGGCGATAAGCCGCATCAAGAACTATGCGGCGCCGATGAATGCCAAGCGGCATATGCTGAAGCATAAGGCGGAGGTCTTTGCCGATTTGCCCTGCGTCAAGCGGGGAGTATGCGCTGATTGCCGTCACCGGGCGAGGATTTGTAATAAGGTGGTCATCATCGAAGGGGAGGGCTCCATGGAGCCGGAGCGTACCCATGTTATAATAGTGGGGGAGGCACTGGGCATATAACCTCTTGCTAAAATAGTGGGGGAGGCACCTTAGTATATAGCCCTTTGTTTTAGTGTCATCTGATTTTGATGCCGGCTATCGGCGTCTGGTTCTACGCTAACATTAATCGAGAAAAGCAGAGGTGAGTTTTGAGTAAGAGTAGCGCTAAGCCGGTAGTCTGGCGGCTGGTTATGACGGACGAGAGGTGTAAGGGTTGCGGCTACTGCATTGAGTTTTGCCCCAGAAAGTCGCTCAGGCAGTCCGACGATATTAATAGCAAGGGCTATCATCTGGTGAGCATGGAGGATAGCGATAAGTGCACCGGCTGTAACATTTGCACTATGGTCTGTCCCGATTTCGCCATTCGGATGGTGGGCGAAGAATCTGAGAAGGGGCGGAATTAGGCTATGGCTAGGGAAGGATATTTAGTCGGCGAGTTCTTTATGACCGGGGACGATGCCTGTGCCGAAGCGGGCATATGTGCGGGCTGCCTCTTTTTCGGTGGCTACCCCATCACCCCGGCTACCGAGATTGCGGAGCGGATGGCGCGGCGGCTCCCCGAGGTTGGTGGAACCTATATCCAGATGGAGGACGAGCTGGCGTCCATAGCGTCCGTGCTGGGGGCATCGTGGGGTGGGGTCAAGGCCATGACGGCCACCTCGGGGCCGGGCTTCAGCCTGATGATGGAGAACATCGGCCTGGGGATCATGATGGAGACACCGTGTGTGGTGGTGAATATTCAGCGGGCCGGTCCCTCCACCGGGCTGCCGACCTTAAGCGGTCAGGGGGATATGATGCAGGCGCGATGGGGCAGCCACGGCTGCTATAGTGTCATTGCCCTGTCCCCTGATTCACCGCAGGAGGCCTTCGATTTAACGATAAGGGCCTTCAATCTGTCGGAGAAGTATCGCTTACCGGTGTTCGTCATGTCGGAGGCGGCGGTGGGGCATATGCACGAGAAGGTGGTTATCCCGCCGGTGGATGACATAGAGCTGGTATCCCGGCGTAAGCCCACGGTACCTCCCAGGGAGTATCTGCCCTTTAGGGCCGATGCCGATGGGGTTCCCCCCATGGCGAATGCCGGCGAGGGCTATCGCTTCCACGTCACCGGGCTGACCCACGATGAGCGGGGATATCCGGCGATGGATGTTGAGGCGCAGGACAGACTGGTAAGACGGCTGGTGGGCAAGATTGAGCAGAATAAGGATGATATTATCGAGCTTGAGGAAGAGGGTATTGACGGTGCCGACGTGGTCGTTTGCTCATACGGCGTTTCGGCCCGGATTTCGCTTATGGCCATTCAGCGGGCCCGGGAAGAGGGAATCAAGGTTGGTCTGCTCAGGCTTATTACCGTTTGGCCCTTCCCTGACGAGAGGGTGAGGCAAGTCGCCCGGCATATCGAGGCCTTTGTGGTGCCGGAGATTAACTGCGGGCAGATTTCTCTGGAGGTGGAGCGTTGTGCCGGCGGCATGGCCAAGACAGTACTGTTGCCTCACATGGGCGGTGCCGTGCATAGTCCGGATACGATATTACAGGCTATTAAGCAGGCGGTGAGATGATGGCAAGTGTAGTAGAGACGAGTAACGAGATGAGTAATCTGGGTGCCTATTTGAGGGAGGACAGGCTGCCTCATATGTGGTGTCCCGGGTGCGGGTTGGGTATAGTGGTTAGCAGCTTTCTCAGGGGGCTGCTTAAGACCGGGTTCCCTATGGACAAGGTGGCGGTGGTTTCCGGTATCGGCTGTACCGGCCGGGTGGCTGGTTACATCAAGCTGGATTCGTTCCATACTACTCATGGGCGGGCTATCCCCTTTGCCACCGGGCTTAAACTAGCCAATCCGGAACTGAAGGTGGTGGTGATTAGTGGCGACGGCGACCTGGTGGCTATCGGGGGGAACCACTTTATTCATGCCGCCCGCAGGAATGTTGATATTACCGTGATATGCGTAAATAACTTTATCTACGGGATGACCGGGGGGCAGGTTGGCCCGACTACCCCGCTGACGGCGCGGACTACTACCTCGCGCCAGGGTAATGTCGAGCGGCCGTTTAACATAGTGTATCTGGCGGCGGCCAGCGGGGCGGTCTATGTTGCCCGCTGGACGGTGGCCCAGTTTACCCGGCTGGAGAAATCTATCACCAAGGCGTTGCTGAAGAAAGGCTTCAGTCTGGTGGAGGCCATCAGTCCCTGCCCCACCTATTACGGCCGGATGAATAAGCTGGCGCCGGGCCTGGAGCAGATGAAGTATTACCGCGATAACGTTGTTGTCCAGTCCCAGATTCACCTGAAGCATGCCGATATTGAATTGGACAGGCCGATAGTTGTCGGCGAATATACCGATACCGAGCGTCTTCACTTTCCCGGTTGATAGGATGGAAAAAAATGATAGAGAGACATGAGATAAGACTATGTGGCTTCGGCGGACAGGGTGTAGTTCTGGCTGGATACATCACCGGTCAGGCGGCGGCAATCTATGATGATAAGTATGTGTCCTTCATTCAGGACTACGGGCCGGCGGCTAGAGGGGGCGTGTGCCGGGCCGATGTGGTGGTCTCTAATGAGCGCGTACTTTACCCCTATATCAGTGCTCCCACCGTCTTTGTAGCCCTGTTCCAGGAGTCCTTTGATAAGTATTGCCCCGAGAACCACAAGGATGCCCTGGTAATTATCGATAGCGATCTGGTCAAGCCCAAGAATACCCGGGGGAAGCGGCTTCTGGGTGTGCCGGCAACCCGGATGGCGGAGGAACTGGGTCGGGTAAACGTGGCCAATATCGTGATGCTGGGATTCATGGCGGCGGTTACCGACATTATCTCCGTAGAGGCGATGAGGAAGTCTATCCTGGACTCGGTGCCCAAGGGTACCGAGGTGCTTAATACCAAGGCCTTTGAAAAGGGCTATGCTTATGGCCGGGAGATGATTGGCCCGGGGCAGGCAAAGAAGGACTAGGCCGGGTTACCGGGCAATAGGGGGGTGAGGCAGGATGTCCAAGATCTACATTATCGATGTCACCAATCGGGATGGGGTGCAAACAGCCAATCTGGGCCTGTCGAAGATTGAAAAGACCCTCATTAATATCTACCTAAATGAGATTGGCGTTTTCCAGTCCGAGTTTGGCTTCCCCACTACCAGGCACGAAACCCTATACCTGGAGGCTAATCTGGAGCTGGTGGACAGGGGAGTCCTGCAACCTATCCGCCTGGGGGGATGGGTGAGAGCCTTGGCCGAGGATGTGGAAATGGCCTTTCGGAGGGTCCCCCGGCTGCGGCATATCAACCTATCCATATGCACCTCGAACCAGATGATTGACGGTAAGTTCCGGGGGCAGAAGACAAGGGACGATATTATCGGCGATATGACCGACGCCGTGGAGGTGGCGCGGTCTTTCGGTGCTGAAAGCATCGGGGTTAACGCTGAGGATGCCTCCCGGACCGAGCTGGATTTCCTTATCAGGTTTGGCCAGGCAGCCAGGGGGCATGGTGCCGAGAGGCTGAGGTACTGCGATACCCTGGGCTATGATAATCCGTTCACCATTTACGAAGCGGCCAAGGCCTTGGCGGAGAAGATTGGTATGCCTTTGGAGCTGCACTGTCACGGCGATTTGGGTATGGCGGTGGCCAACTCGATTGCCGGGGCCAAGGGTGCCATAGACGGCGGGCAGGATGCTTATATAAATACCACCATTAATGGCATCGGGGAGAGGGCGGGCAACGCCGACCTGCTGGCGGTGGTGCTGGCTGTAACCAAGTCCAAGGGGTTCTCCGAAAAATATCGGCTGGGCAACCCCTTTGATTTGACCATGGCGTGGAAGATAGCCAAGTTTGCCAGTTATGCCTTCGGTATCCCCATACCCATAAACCAGCCCGGCGTGGGGGCCAATGCCTTCGCTCATGCCTCGGGCATACACGCTGACGGTATATTGAAGGACCCCCATAACTATGAGCTGTACAGCTTTGAGGAGCTGGGCAGAGGTGAGCCGGAGTTTGTCGATACCGGCCGGGAGATATGTACCGGACAGTACAGCGGCATATCCGGTTTCCGCGATGTTATGGGGCGGATGTCGGTCACGTTTGAGAATGCCGATGAAGCCAACGATATCCTGGAGATGGTGCGCTATGCCAACGTTGAATCGCATAAACCGCTGGTGGAGGATGAACTGCTCTTTATCGCCAGGTATCGGGATATTGCCAAGAAGCTGCTGACCCTTACTCCGCTGGAATAGGAATCGAAAAAGGCACCGGTTAATACTATGCTGTTATAATAGCAGGTAGTAAGATGAGCACTGAACCACGCAGCATTAGCCTAAAAGCTATCGGCACTGTTATAAATGGCATCGACGAGCCGCCGGAAGGGGGCTGGAGCGAGGTTACCTCCGATATAGTGATTGACCCCGGCCTGGCGGCATCTCTGGATAACCTGGACGAGTTTTCCCACATTATAGTGCTCTTATGGATGCACCGGGCCATTGACCGGGTGCCGAAAAGGGTCCACCCTATGGGTAATCGGAGGCTCCCTCTGGTGGGTCTTTTTGCCTCCCGGTCGCCGCATCGGCCGAATCCGCTGGGCAAGACTACGGTCAGGCTGCTGGGGCGGCGGGGCAATACCCTTAGCGTGCGCGGGCTCGATGCCGTTGACGGCACGCCGGTAGTAGATATTAAGCCCTATATCCCCGGATATGATGCGGCGGCTGAGGCTAAGGTGCCCCCATGGATAACCGAACAGTAGGGCAAGTGCTGTTAGACGTTTACCAATGCCTTATTTCTCGTTACGGGCCGCAGCACTGGTGGCCGGCGGAAGAACCCTTTGAGGTAATGGTTGGTGCCATCCTTACTCAATCGGCTGCCTGGAGCAATGTTGAGCGGGCGATAGCCAGCCTTAAAACCGCCGGGGCCTTATCACCCCTGGCCATACGTCAAATGCCGCTTAAGGAGCTGGCCCGGCTTATCCACTCATCCGGTTACTATAATGCCAAGGCACTGAAGCTCAAGTCCCTGGCCGACTGGTTGGGCGAGTACTTCAGCGACGACCTGTCTAAACTGTTTGCCGGCGATACCGACCACCTCCGAAAACAGCTGCTCTCCATCCACGGCATTGGCGAGGAGACCGCCGATTCCATCCTGCTGTATGCGGCTAATAAACCGGTTTTTGTCATTGATGCCTATACCCGCCGTATCGTGAGCCGCCTGGGGCTGGCTCCGGCGGGTGAGGGCTACGGCGCTTATCAGCGCCTCTTTATGGCTAATCTGGCCCTCGATATTGCCCTGTTCAACGAGTATCATGCCCTGCTGGTTTGTCTCGGCAAGCATGCCTGTCGCAAGCGTTCCCTCTGCCATGAGTGCTGCCTGGGCGGCATCTGCCGCTTCGCCCTTGATGTTAACAGCCAAGTTGGTTAAGATGAGTAGGGGAAGGGTGAACCTATGGCTTATGCCACTATTATCTACACCGTTAAGGAACATGTTGCCCGCATAGTCCTCAACCGTCCGGAGGCGAATAACCTCGTCAGTCGGCAGCTGGCGCAGGAGCTGGCTGACGTTTGCGATGAGATAGGCCGGGACGAGGATGTTAACGTCGTTATCATTACAGGTGCCGGGGACAAGGCGTTTTGTGGTGGCGCTGAGGGGCCGTCGGCTGGAGGGGGGATATATGGGATAGCGGCGCCAGTGGCCGGGATTTCCCAGCCGGTTATCGCCGCTATTAACGGGGATGCCCTGGGACAGGGCCTGGAGCTGGCCCTGAGCTGTGATATCAGGGTGGCTTCGCGGCGGGCGCGTTTGGGCTTTCCCCAGGTGGCTCAGGGGCTCATCCCGATGGACGGTGGTACCCAGCGGCTGCCGCGCCTGGTTGGCCGGGGGAAGGCCCTGGAATTAGTCCTTACCGCGGAGACCATAAGCGCCCAAGAGGCATATGAGATAGGGCTGGTCGATAAGCTGGCCGATGCCGAACTGGCTGCGGAGGTTGAAGCCATGGCCCGGGCCGTCGCCGGCAAGGGGCCGATTGCTGTAAGGTATGTTAAGGAAGCGGTAAATAAGGGGCTGGACTTGACCCTGGAGCAGGGGCTTCGCCTGGAGGCGGATATCTATTTCCTGCTGCACACCACGGCGGACAGGACGGAGGGTATCAGCGCCTTTCGCCAGAAGAGGCCTCCCCGGTTTAAGGGTAAGTAGGTCGTCCAGAGTGGCTAGTTTCGAGGTAATTATCTATGAAAAACGGGCGGGTATCGCTTACGTTACCCTAAACCGCCCTGACGCCTTGAATGCCTATAACCTCAAGATGAGGGATGAGCTATATCAGGTGCTGGGGGCTATCGGGGATGACCCCGAGGTGAGGGTGGCCATATTCCGGGGGGCGGGAGAGCGGGCTTTTTGTGCCGGTGCCGACCTTACGGAGTTCCTTACCGCCCCGTCGCCGGTGGCGGCGCGTAAGGCGCGCTGGGAGCGGGATATCTGGGGGCGGTTCCTGAGCCTGGATAAGCCGCTGGTGGCGGCCCTTCACGGCTATGTTCTGGGCTCCGGCATAGAGAGAGCCCTGTGCTGTGATATCAGGATAGCCTCCTCGGAGGCTAGGTTCGGTCTGCCGGAGGTTGGTCTGGGCATTATCCCGGCGGCCGGCGGCACCCAGACCCTCCCCCGGGCTATTGGCCGCTCCCGGGCGCTGGAGATGTTGATTACGGGCCGCCGGCTCAGTGCTGACGAAGCGCACCGGTTAAAACTGGTCAATAGGGTGGTGACACGTAAGGAGCTAATGCCCACCGTAGAGAGGGTAGCTCATAAGATAAAGGGTTATAATCCCACCAGCGTGCGCTATGCCAAACAGGCCATAACCCGGGGGCAGAACTTGAGTCTTGAAGCCGGGCTGGAGGTGGAGGCCAGGCTCGGGGCACGCTTGGCCAGTCCTGGCTAGGGGTGGGATTTAATACCCCGGACTAGTGCTTTATCAGCTGAAGGAAGGAAGGCCCATGACGCAGCCGCCCCAGGATGAGCGGATAGATAGGGTAGCCGGGCTGATTATCGCTGCCAGGAGGGTGGTGGTCTTCACCGGGGCTGGTATCAGCACCGAGTCCGGGATACCCGATTTCCGCAGCCCGGGCGGCATATGGGAGAGGTTCGACCCGGAGGACTTTACCTACCAGAAATTCCTCAGCGACCCTGAGTCCAGGAGGCTGCACTGGCAGCTGTTCCATGGTGGGGGGCTGACCGGTGGGGCTCGGCCCAACCCGGCGCACTATGCCATCGCCGAACTGGATGCGCTGGGCAAGCTGGATGCGGTCATTACCCAGAATGTGGATAACCTCCACCGGAGGGCCGGAGTTCCGGACGACAAGGTATTTGAGCTCCACGGCAATATGCAGTGGGCGGCGTGCTTGAATTGTGGTCAGCGCTATCCCTTTGAGCAGATAAAGGTGAGGCTGGACGGGGGTGAGCCGGTCCCGGATTGTAAGGCCTGCCACGGCATCTTAAAGCCGGACGTCGTTTTCTTCGGCGAGGCGCTGCCGGCGGCGGTGCTCAAGGAGGCGATTTCCCGCTCCAGCCGCTGCGACCTGTTCATTGTGGTAGGCTCGACCCTGGTGGTCTATCCGGCGGCCTCTATGCCGGTCTATGCCACTAATGCCGGGGCCAGGCTGGTTATCATCAACCTGAGTTCTACCCCGATGGACGCTCAGGCCGATGTCGTCATCCGGGATAAGGCCGGTGAGGTGATGTCGCGGATAGTGGAACGGGTGAAGGAGAAGGCCGGAGGTTGATTTTGGCCGGGCGCTTATATTAAGATAAAAGGTCAGGTCATTTTTCGATAATCAAGACGGGAGGTAGGTTTGAATACCACTGATTTTCTCACTATAGCCACCGCTATCTGCCCGGACCGGCTCGCTATTATCTTTGAGGAGAAGAGGTACACCTTCAGCCAGTTGAGCGAGCGGATAAATAGTTTGGCCAATGCCCTGCTGGGGCTGGGGGTGGAGCCGGGCGACCGGGTGGCGGTGCTTCAGGTCAACACTGGCCAGATTGCGGAAACATACTTCGCCTGTGCCCGGATTGGGGCTATCTGGGTGCCCTTGAACTTCAGGGCCAAGGGTGATGAACTCCTCTATATGCTCAATACCGCCGAGGTTAATACTCTATTCGCCGGTGAGCGCTATGTTGAGCTGGTGGAATCGATAAGACCGAAGCTGGACTCGGTAAGGAATTTTATATCTCTGGATGGCCCCCGCGAGGGCATGCTGGATTACGAGGGTATGCTGGCTGACTTATCGGCTGAGGAGGTTTTTACCGAGGTTGATGATGATGATGATACCACTATACTGATGTACACCGCCGGCACCACCGGCTTCCCCAAGGGGGTGATGTTATCTCACAATAGCTTTGCCCTGTACGTACTGGAGAACGTAACCCCGGCCTCCCCGGAGCTGGAGGAGAGGAATATCCTGACCGTTCCCATGTATCACATAGCCGGGGTCCAGGCGGTGATGGCGGCCGTTTACGGGGGACGCACCCTGATAATACAGCGTCAGTTTGAGGCCAAGTCGTGGATGGAGCTGGTGGAGAAGGAGAAGGCCAACCGCGCCATGATGGTGCCCACCATGCTGAAGCAGTTGATGGACCATCCCGATTTCGGCAAATACGATTTGAGCAGCCTGAGGGTGATAACCTATGGTGCCGCTCCCATGCCTTTCGAGGTTATCAAGAAGGCCGTGGAGGTCTTCCCCGGTGTGGGCTTTATCAATGCCTTCGGGCAGACGGAGACGGCGGCCACCATCACTACCCTGGGCCCGGAAGACCACGTTATTGAGGGGACTGGCGAGGAGAAGGAGAAGAAGCTGAGGAGGCTGTCCTCCATCGGCCGCCCCATGGCTGATGTGGAGATGAAGATAGTTGATGAGGCCGGTAATGACCTGCCCGCCGGCGAGGTGGGCGAGATTGTAGCCCGGGGGCCGCGGGTGATGACCGGGTACTGGAAGGATGATGAGAAGACGGACAAGACCATAGACAAGGACGGCTGGGTGCACACGGGTGATATGGGCTATCGGGATGAGGGCGGCTACTTCTTCCTGGCGGGCCGGTCCAAGGATATGATTATCCGGGCCGGGGAGAATATCTCTCCGGAGGAGGTCGAGGTGGCGGTGCGCACTCACCACGGGGTCGATGAAGTAGCGGTGATTGGTGTGCCCGATGAGGAGTGGGGCGAGCAGGTGAGGGCGGTGGTAGTCCTCAAGAAGGGAGAGGCCGCTACCCCCGAGGAAATAATGGAGCACTGCCGGGAGCGGCTGGCCAGTTACAAGCGGCCGCGGTCGGTGGTTTTTGTCGACGAGCTTCCCCGCAATACCATGGGCAAGGTGCTGAAGCGGGTATTGCGCGAGAAGTACGGCCAGCCCTAGTAGTATTAGGCTGAGAGAGAAAAAATTTTAGGAGGAAGTATGGACTTTACCTTAACCGAGGACCAGAAGATGCTGAAGACCATGCTGCGGGATTTTGCCAAGAAGGAGCTTGAGCCGGTGGCGGCTGAGGTGGATGAGACGGCCCACTACCCGGCGGAGCAGGTCAAAAAGATAGCCGACCTGGGGCTTATGGGGCTGACCATACCTGAGGAGTATGGCGGCAGTGGCAAGGGTATGGTCGATTTCTGTATTGCTATCGAGGAGTTGACCAGGGCGTCGGCGGCGATAGCCTCTTATTTCCGCATCAGCCTCTCTTTAGGTATCGGGCCCATTAAGGTTTTCGGCACGGAGGAGCAGAAGAAGAAGTATTTGCCACCTCATGCTAGCGGGGAGAAGATGGCGTGCTTTAGCCTCACCGAGCCCAGCGCCGGCAGCGACCCGGCCGGTATGGAGACCACCGCCACCAGGAAAAACGGTGGCTATGTGATTAACGGGAGCAAGCAGTTTGTCTCTATCGGGGCCGAGGCCGAGATAGTGGTGGTATTCGTTACCATCGATAGGTCGCTGCGCCACAAGGGCATAACCGCCTTTATCGTCGACAAGGATAATCCTGGCCTCTCCGTGGGCAAGCACGAGAACAAGATGGGGTTTCGCGGCCTGTCGGCGACCGAACTGGTATTCGAGGACTGCTTTGTCCCCGAGGAGAACCGCATTGGTGACGAGGGACGGGGGCTGAGGATAGCCCTGGAGGTCCTTGACGAGAGCCGGGTGACGGTGGGCGCTGAGGCGATAGGTATCGCTCAGGCGGCCTTTGAAACGGCGGTTGAGTACTCCAAGGAACGCCAGCAGTTCGGGCAGCGTATCGCCAACTTCCAGGCGATTCAATGGATGCTGGCCGATATGGCGACCCAGATCGAGGCCGCCCGCTTGCTCACCTTTTACGCCGCTTCCCGGCAGGATGCTGGCGAGTCATTCGTGAAAGAGGCGGCCATGGCCAAGCTCTTCGCTTCGGAGATGTCCAGCGTGGTCACCAACAAGGCGATTCAGATTCATGGCGGCTATGGTTATACCAAGGAGTATCCTCTGGAGCGTTATCTCCGTGATGCCAAGTTGACCGAGATATATGAAGGCACCTCGGAAATGCAGCGCATGACTATTGCCCGGGCGCTGGTGGGCAAGGGCTAAGCGGGCGCTAGTACCAGTTTTTTTGCTGTCCTGGAATAATGGGGCGGGGGAACTTGCCGGGGGTGAGTATCTTCTGTAGGCGGCCACACTTCCGGCAGTGTTCCATTATTTCCTGTGGGGTAGCGGCCTCTCCCTTTTTGAGGACTATCATCGCCCTGTTTTACTTCCGCAGGCGGCTCACCGCCAGGAAGATGCCCAGCCCCAGGGCCGCCAGGTCGTAGAGCAGGTGCAAGGGGTTAAAGAATACCCAGAGCGAGGCGGCTCCTCCGAAGAGGGCCACGTTGCTGATGAGGTAGCTCAGCGCCACGCTGATGCCGGCGATAGTGGCCAGCCCCGCGCCCCGCTTACGGTTGACCGCCAGGCCTACCGCCTCGCCGGTGGCATAACCGATGCCGGCGGCCAGCAGCAGGTTGAAGTAAAAGAAGGATACCAGGCCTCCCACCACCCCCCAGATAAGGCCGCAGACCAGGGCCATGCCCAGCGCCGCGGCGGTGGCTATCAGGTAAGGTAGTACCGGATGGAAACACTATAGGTGGGTATCTTCTGCCGCCGGCCACACTCCCGGCAGCGGGCACCCACCGGCGTCTGCACCATACATTTGGGGCATATCGGCTTGCCGCATTTGCTGCACCTCAGGTTGGTTTCGACATCGGGGTGCCGGGCACATTTCATGGGGTCTCTTCTTTCCTGTTGGTATTGGCGGGGGGGCGGTTACGGTATATCCAGGCCTGCTTTTCACTGATGTCGCGGTCATGAATCAGGCGGTTTAGCATTAGTTCCCTCCGGCTAACCGGGGTCTCCGCCGAGCGGGGTGCGGCCAGCCGCCGGATGATGGCTATCAACAGGAAAGCTACCAGCCCCAGGGTGAGGGCCAGGGGATTCGCCAACCCCCAGCTAATCAGGGGGAGGACGATTAGACTGATGAGCACACCCACTGCCGTGCCGTGGGTAATAAGCACGCCGATGGCGGTAATAGTCAGGCCGATTCCGGCCAGCCTGGGGTCCAGGAACAGGATTACTCCCAGGGTGGTTATAATCCCTCTGCCGCCGTTGAAACGGAGGAATACCGGCCAGTTATGTCCTATAATGGCTGCCAGTCCAGCCGCTACCTGTATGGCTATGCTTAAGCCCATTAGCCGGGCTGCCCAGATCATAATCATGGCCTTACCCATGTCGAAGAAGGCCACCGGCAGGCTGACCCGTAGTGAGGTCATTCGGAACAGGTTGCTGGTACCGATTTGACCGCTGCCGAACTTCCTGATGTCTATCCCGCTTACCAGCCTGGCCACCAGGTAGGCAGTGGGTATTGAACCCAGCAGGTAGCCCCCTATTATTACCAGCGCCGCTTTAGCTATCAACGGTTCTCCTTATGATAAAGGGCCCCGGTCTTTTCGGCCAGGGCGATGAGTTTTTCGGCTGATTCCAGCGGCACTTCGACCTCACCCATCATGATTTCGGCGCTGTCATCCAGGCCATGATAGTCGCTGCCCCCGGTGGCGATAAGGTGGTATTTATGGGCTAGACCCAGTAGCTGGTTGATTTGCTCGGCGGAATGGCCGCCGTAGTAGGCCTCAATACCGACCAGGCCGGCGGCCTTAAGCTCGATAGTTACCGTCTCCGGGTCGGCAACGGTGAAGGGGTGTGCCAGCACCGGTAGTCCGCCGGCGCCTAGTATTAGCCTTACCGCCTCCGCCGGGGCCATCTTATCCCGGGCCACGTAGGCCGGGCCGCCATGGCCGATGTATTTGCTAAAGGCCTCCGCAAGCGAGGCGATGTAGCCCTTCTCCAGCATGGCCTGGGCCAGGTGCGGTCGGCCCACCGAGCCAGCCCCGGCTATCTCCCGGACCCGCTCCAGCTCGATGCGGATGCCCAGATTCCTGAGCTTGGCGACCATCCCGCCCGCCCGCTCTTCCCGGGAGTGGCGAAACCGCTTCAGGGAGGCGGCTAGCTCCTGGTCGGTAAGGTCTATGAAGTAGCCCAGCACATGGATTTCACCGCTGGGAATATCGGTGCTGATTTCGACGGCGGGTATCACCCTTAGCTCGGGGAAGGCCTCGGCGGCGGCCAGGGCCGGGACGATACCGTCGGCGGTGTCATGGTCAGCCAGGGCGATGATGGTCAGCCCCCGGCCGGCTGCCAGGCGCACGATTTCTTCCGGGCTGAACCGGCCGTCAGAGGCGGTGGAGTGCAGGTGCAGGTCAACTTGGGACATGGCTACTCTATTCCCGGTCAATCCTTTCAATGCTTATTGCCCGGCCGCTGCCGTCGTCTATTTCTATTAAGACGGAGTTAAGTATCTTGCGGCCGCTGCCGACAGAGAGGTGATGGGGCAACCTGGTTAGAAAGCGCTGAATTACGGGGTCGATGCTATCGCCGATGACGGAATCGATGGGCCCGGCCATGCCGATATCGGTGACATAGGCGGTGCCTTGAGGGAGCACCCGGCTATCGACGGTGCCCACATGGGTATGAGTGCCGACCACGGCGCTGACCCGCCCGTCCAGATACCACCCCAGTGCCACCTTCTCCGATGTGGCCTCGGCATGGAAGTCAACGATGATAATGGGGGGCTTGTCCTCAAGCGAGGCCAGTAGCTTGTCCATAGCTTGAAAGGGGCAATCCAGGGCGCTCATGAAGGTTCTGCCCATCAGGTTGACTATCATCGCCTTATTCTTGAGTACTATATAGCCCTTGCCGGGCACTCCGTCGGGGTAGTTTAGCGGGCGTATGATGGGCATTTCACCTTCCATGCAGGGGAGGATGTCCTTCTGGGCCCATATATGGTTACCGGAGGTCAGTACGTCGATGCCGGCGGCAAACAGCTCTTCGGCGGTAGCCGGGGTTAGCCCCCAGCCCCCGGCGACATTCTCACCGTTGGCTATAACCAGGTCCAATCGATATTGTTCTCTCAGCTGGGGCAGCAGTTTAGTGGTGACCTGCCGGCCCGGTTTGCCAATTATATCTCCGATGGCCAGTAATCTCATTGGCTCCGCCTATTTAGCATAGTCTACCGCCCGCGTTTCCCGGAGTACAGTAACCTTTATTTGTCCGGGGTAGTCCATGCCTTCCTCTATCTTCTTGACAATGTCTCGGGCCAGTCTCATAGACCCCAGGTCATCAATCTCCTCCGGTTTGACCAGTATCCTGATTTCGCGACCGGCCTGGATGGCGTAGGACTTTTCTACGCCCTTGAAGCCGTCGGCTATTTCCTCCAGCTCCTTCAGTCGCTTCAGGTAATTATTCAGCGTCTCACGCCTGGCCCCCGGTCGGGCGCTGCTGATAGCATCGGCCGCTGAGACGAGAAAGCCCCACATGCTGGTACTATCGGTCTCACCGTGATGCTCGGCGACGCCTTGAACCACTTCCTGGGACTTATCCCACTGCTTTACCAGGTCAGCCCCGATGGCGGCGTGAGTGCCTTCCACCTCGCGGTCCACCGCCTTGCCGATGTCATGGAGCAGTCCCGCTTTTTTAGCGATGGCCAGGCTGGCCCCCAGCTCCACGGCAATCATGCCGGCCAGGTGGGCAACCTCGACGGAGTGCACCAGGACATTCTGTCCGTAGCTGGTGCGATACTTGAGGCGGCCGAGTAGCTTGATCAGTTCGGGGCGCAGCCCGTGAACGCCGACCTGATAGGCTGCCTGCTCTCCCGCGCTATAGATAGTCGCTTCCACTTCCTCTTTAGCCTTGGCGGCTACTTCTTCGATGCGGGCCGGGTGGATTCGGCCGTCGAGGATGAGCTTATTCAGGGCCTGGCGGGCTATCTCCCGCCGCACCGGGTCGAAGCAGGACAGGGTTACGGCTTCAGGGGTATCGTCGATAATCAGGTCAACGCCGGTGGCCTGCTCCAGGGCCCTGATATTGCGGCCCCCACGCCCGATAATACGCCCCTTCATCTCATCATTGGGTATGGGCACGGTGGTTACGGTAGTCTCCACTACCACATCGGAGGCGCAGCGCTGTATAGCCTGGGACAGGATTTCCCGGGACTTTTCGTCGGCCTCCCCTTTGAGTTTGGCTTCCCACTCTATAAGGCGCCGGGAGACATCTTCGCGCATCTCTGTCTCCACAGTATCCATCAGCAGCTGCTTGGCTTCGGCGCTGGACATGCTTGAGATCAGTTCCAGTTGCTTCACATGCTTCTCTCTAATCTCCTCTAGTTGCGCTTTCGTGGACTCTATCCCCTTTTCCTTGGCTGCCAGGTTGCGCTCGCGACCCTCGACGCTTTCCAGCTTGCGGTCCAGTGTCTCCGACTTCTGGTTCAGACGGTTCTCCTGGCGTTGTATTTCGCTGCGGCGTTCGCGGTACTCTTCGTCCGACTTCCCTCTCGTTTTCTCCACCTCATCTCGGGCCTCGCGGAGCACCCCTTTAGCCTCGTTTCTGGCTTCGGCCACCATCCGGGCGGCTTTTCTCTGGGTAATGCGGAGCTGGCGATTCATCATTACCCCCCGGGAAAGAAAGGTGCCCAGACCACCCAGTATGCCACCGATGATAAAACTAAAGAAAATGGCCAAAATTGTTATTGTATCCATACTTTACCTCCTTTCGTTTGCTGTCTCTCCTCCCGTTCCTGCCACATCCGTGATACGGTGTGGTTTATTACATCGTAGCTAAAGCCCCGCCGCCGGAGATACTCACCCAGTCGGCGGCGGAAACCGGGGTAGTCCGCTAGCGGCAGACTGCGGGCCTTACGCCGGGTGGCCCGATAGGCATTATCGCTGTCGCTAGCGTCATCGACCACCTGGTCTATGGTACCTGTGGCTATCCCCTTGCGCCCCAACTCTAGCCTGATTAGCCGCTGGCTGCGCGGGTTGAACGAGTCGCGGTTTTCCTTCCAGAAATGAGCGAAGGCCGTATCGTCTATTAGCTCCTGTTCCTTGAGCTTGGAGAGCGCTCCCTCGATGCTATCGCCGGCAAAACCACGGCGCTTGAGCCTCTGCCTTATCTCGGACTCGCTCTGGGGCCGGTAACTGAGGTAGCTTAAAGCAGCCTCCAAGCAGCGGTGGAATTTATCGGCCTTGAGCAGGGCCTCGACTTGCCCCTCCGACAGCTCCTGCCCCGTTTTCAGGTTCTCACTGGCCGCTACCTCGGCGGCAAGGTTAAAGGCGAACCGGCCATCCAGGGATACCGCTGCCCGCTTCGTCCGCCCTCCCCCTATCCGGATAGCAGTAATCTTACTCATTATCTGTTCACCCTACTCCTAAAAGACATAAGGCTGAAGCCTATAAGCCTCAGCCTTTATTTTTTTCTCTATATTAAGCTTACCGAATCCGGTTCAGCTTTTTAATAGCTCGACTGGCCTGTTACCCTGAAGGGGTATGGCTGGTAGCGGCTGAGGCGGTAATCTTTTCCCTGATTTCCTGGGCTATTTCGGGATGCTCGGTGAGATAGTGTTTGCTGTTCTCTTTCCCTTGCCCCAGACGAATATCACCATAGGAGAAGAAAGCCCCCGCCTTGGTTATCAGCCCCCGCTCAAGACCCAGGTCAATAAGGTTACCTTCGGCGCTTATCCCCCGGTCAAACATGATATCGAACTCAGCGCTTCTAAATGGGGGGGCAACCTTGTTCTTGACCACCCTGGCCCGGACACGGCTGCCAACGGCCTCATTGCCCTGCTTGAGAGTTTCGATGCGTCTTAAGTCTATCCTGATGGAACTGTAGAACTTGAGCGCCCGGCCACCAGGGGTTACTTCTGGATTACCAAAGACAACACCGACCTTCTCTCGGAGCTGGTTGATAAATAGTAGTGCGGTTCGGCTGCGGCTAACACCGGCGGTCAGCTTTCTCAGTGCTTGCGACATCAGCCGGGCCTGTAGGCCGACATGGGAGTCGCCCATTTCCCCCTCGATTTCAGCTCGGGGTACCAGGGCAGCCACGCTGTCCACCGCTATTATATCGAGGGCCCCGCTCCGGATCAGGGCTTCGGCAATCTCCAAGGACTGCTCCCCGCTGTCCGGCTGGGAGATGAGCAGGTTGTCAATATTAACGCCGCATTTGCTCGCATAGGTGGGGTCGAGCGCGTGCTCGACATCGATGTAGGCGGCCATTCCGCCCTGTTTTTGGGCCTCGGCTATTATATGCTGGGCCAAGGTGGTTTTCCCCGACGCTTCCGGGCCAAATATTTCGGTGATTCGCCCTCTGGGAATGCCTCCAACCCCTAAGGCCAGGTCTAACCACAATGAGCCAGTAGGAATAATCTCCACCGACCCCATAGCTGCCGCCCCCAGCTTCATCACTGAGCCTTTGCCAAACCGCTTTTCCAGCTGGTCGATAACCAGTTCTAGTGCTTTCTCTTTCTCCGTAGGCATATTTCGCCTCTCCCACTATAATAGCACTAATTTATTTGTCAAAACAAGGGTGGTAATTTGTCGCCAATTCCGGTAGAGTTATAGCTATGGTGGATAATAAAGGGTTCTACGGCTGGACGGTAACCGCGGGACTGGTGATTATCTATTTGTCCAGCTGTGGCACCTATGGTTTCGCCTTCGGTGTCTTCTTACCCCGTATTGTTGAGGACATGGGCTGGCTTAGCGGCGACCTGTCGCTGGCCTTTTCTATCCATACCTGGATATTCCTGGCCCTCGGCCCGGTGGTGGGGTGGTCTATAGCCCGGTTCGGGGCCAGGCGGAACCTGCTCCTGGGCAACCTGCTCATTGTCCTGGGTCTGGTGGCCTTTTCCTTCGTCGATGAGGTCTGGCATGTTTACCTGGCCTACGGCGTTCTGGGTGGCGTCGGACTTGGCTTCGCCGGCCTTTACCCCTGTATGGTGGTGGTCACCCACTGGTTTATCCGTAGAAGGGCCCTGGTGATGGGTATCGTGGCCGCGGCCGGCGGCGTCGGCGGCCTGGCCTTCCCGCCCTTGATCACCTCGCTGGCTTCGGGTATAGGCTGGCGGCCCTCCCTGCTGGTCATGGCCGGTATTCACCTGGTGCTGTCGGTTATCATCGGTGGCTGGCTGGTCAGGGGTAAGCCGGCGGATGTGGGGCAGGTCCCGGACGGGATAGCGGCTCGGGTAGATGAGACGACCGGTTTATCGGTAGCTCCCCCGTCACGGGTTCACCAGGCAACGGTGGACTGGAAGGTGGGGCCGGCGATGAGACAGCCGACTACCTGGCTTATTATCGGCATGGTTATCTTCATTCTCTTCGTGGCCAGCATCATCCAGGTGCATCAGCAGGCCTATGTTGAGGTCGCTGGTTTTGATAAGATGGCGGCTTCCACAGTGCTGTCGGTGTTGCTGGGCATGAGTATTCTGGGGCGGCTCGCCTTCGGTGCCATGGCGCTCCGCTTCGAGGTAAGATACCTTATTGCCGGTTTCTTTGCCCTGCGGGTAGTGGCGCTGCTCGTCCTGATAAATACTACATCGCTAATGGTCTTTTATCTGTATGCCGTGCTCAGCGGCATTGGCTACGGCGGGCTGCTGATTGCGCGCTCCACCATACTTTCTTCGTATTACGGGGCCACCGACTATGCCAAGATATCCGGATGGGTATCCCTGGCGGGCGTGATTGGTGCCCTGGGGGCATTTGCCGCCGGAAAGGTCTATGATTGGTTTGATAGCTACCTGTGGATTATGGTGGTGGCTATTGGCTTCAGTGCTATCGGCATCGCCCTGGCACTGCTGGCCCGCCCGCCCCGGCCCCCGGCCACAGATTAGCCTGGTCCTGGTCCTCTGAGGGCCGGTAGCTGCTTTCTGCTTGCCCCGGGATTTAGTGTAAAATGGGCCAGAAATGAAACAGGATAACTATTTGGCTAAAGCGGGAGCGGGTGATAAAGGGTTCTATGGCTGGGTGGTAGTGGCGGGGCTGGCGCTGATATATTTTTCTATCTGCGGCACCTTTGCCTACTCGTTTGCGGTATTCCTGCCCTCCATCTCTGAGGAGCTTCACTGGAATATGAAGACCCTGTCCGGTGCCTTTACGCTGTATTCCGTACTGTTTTCCCTTTTAGGGCCCCTGTCCGGGTGGTCTATAGTCAGGTTCGGGGCGAGGAAGAACCTGATCTGGGGCAATCTGCTCATGGTCCTGGCCCTGCTGGGTTTGGCCTTCGCGGAAGAGGTCTGGCACGTTTATCTCTTCTATGGCGTACTGGGCGGCTTTGGTGCCGGCATTGGCGGGCTTCTGGCGCGTACCACCGTGGTGGCTAACTGGTTTACCAGGAAGAGGTCCCTGGTGATGGGTATCGTGGCGGCTGCCGGCGGCGCCGGCGGCCTGGCCTTCCCGCCCTTTATCGCCTGGATGATTTCCGGTATGGGCTGGCGTCCCTCGGTGCTGGTACTGGCCGGTATCCAGCTGGTGCTGGCGGTCGGTGTTGGCGGCTGGCTGGTCCGGGGCAGGCCGGCGGATATAGGCCAGGTCCCGGACGGCATAGCGACTCCGATAGATGAGACGACCGGTTTATCTGTATCTCCCCCGTCGCGGATTCACCAGACGGCGGTGGACTGGGAGGTGGGGCAGGCGATGAGGCAGCCAGCTACCTGGTTTATAATCGGCGCAGTCCTCCTTAACCTCTTTGGCATCTCCATTGTCCAGGTGCACCAGGTAGCCTACGTGGAAGGTATCGGCTTTTCCCTGGTTACCGGGGCTACCGTTCTGGGGCTGATTCCCGGTATGAGTATCGTGGGTAGATTGGCCATCGGGGGCCTGGCGCTTCGTTTTGAGGTAAGATACCTGATTGCCTTCTGTTTTGCCCTGCGGGCAGTGGCGCTGGTTATCCTCATTAATACCAATTCATTACCCTTGATTTACCTGTACGCTGCGCTTTTTGGCATAAGCCACGGTGTACTATTGGTCGCTCGCCCGGTAATGATAGCGGCATACTATGGCCCCGCCAACTACCCTAAGATCTACGGCTGGATATCCATCTGCGGCGCCGCCGGCTTCCTGGGGTCGTTAGCTGCGGGAGCGGTCTACGATAGGTTTGATAGCTACCTGTGGATTATGATAGTGGCTATCGGCCTGAGCATGCTGGGGATAGTCTTTGCTATCCTGTCCCGCCCGCCTAAACTGCCGGCCGCTCATCCGCCGGCGGATGGATAAATAAAATCCCGCCCGGTATGAGCTATTTAGCTGGTTGTTAGCTTACCCGAACCGGTAGCTTACGCCGGCTCTACCGCGTCCAGCCGGAAGGTTAGCGAGGTGTCCAGGTCTATATCGGTACCGGTCTTGGTCAGGTGAACCACGACGAAGCCGGTCGCTTCCCTTACGTCGATAACCTTGCCCTCTGTGCCAGCCAGTTTATACTGGCCCACCCAGTCCGCCCGGTCCTTTATCCTGACTATATCGCCTACTTTAATATCAGCCATTTTGCTTCTCCTCGGAACTTTTATAGGTATTTCTCTTCTTAAAATCCGGGGATGGATTAAATCACCCGGGTGCGTGACGGTAGTACCACCGTGGCGGTGCCCATAGCGGCGATGTAACCCCGGATGCACTCGCACCACACGGCTATGTCCACCAGGTGCTCGCTGTCCTCTTCGTATTTCTTTATTATCTTGCCCTTGCCGAACATGGTGTCGCCCAGTGGGTCGATAATGCGGTTCTGGCTCTCGTATTTCTTCAGGAACCCTTCGTCGCTCATCCAGTTGGTGAGCAGGCGACCGAGGGCAAAGTCATTCTGCACGCCGAAGCCGATGGCCAGCGGCACCCCCATCTGTTGCGCCGTCCAGTTGTCGAGGTGCACCTCGCCGCCCTGGCGGGGGAGGTTGGTCACCGGGTCCCTGAAGCCAACGGGCATATTCATCCCGGCCCTCTTCCACCGCTTGCGGGTGAGCAGGGCATTGGGGGTGAACTCGGTAAATTCGAAGGCGTGCATGATGTGCCAGATGTCGCGGGGGCCGTCGACCACGGGTTTTAAGTCATCGCCTACGTTTACATCTTCCCAGAAACGGGGCTCCCCGCCCCGTATCTCCTCTTCGTCATAGACGCGGTAAATCCATTCCAGTTCCTCGTCGCTATAGACATAGGCCTTGAGCATGGGCATGCTGCTGGCCCGTGGCGGGGCCTCTCCCTCTTTGGGCTTGGGAGCGATGACATAGAACCGCTTCCTCTTGGCCAGGGCGGCTAGCTCACCACTCTGGTTGTAGTACAGCCGGTCGCTGGTGGCAAACAGGGTGCGGGGGCCCTTGCCGTCCTTCCTCGTTTTATCCTCGAAGCCGCTGTACCAGACGTCTTTCACCACGAAGGAGTCATCAAGCCTGAGTGGCTTATACCAGTTGACGGTGGAGCCGACATTGAGCAGGGTCAGCAGTATAAGGCTGTCGGGGAGCCTCAGCATATGGGGGGCGCCAAAGGTAGCGGTGATACAGTTTAAGAACATGGGGGGAGCGATAATGCCGCCCCACCGGGTAAAACGAGCGTATTCCTCGTTGCGGAACAGCGGGTTTTCGTCCCCTATAGCCTCGCAGAAGCGCCGGATGGCGCTGCGGCTGGCTTCCCCGTAGAATACGGGATACATATTATCCGGTGTCATAACTTCGCCGGCATAAGTGACCTTGCCCCTGAGGTCATCTACCTGGGCTATCATCTTTTTTTCGTCTTCGGTGTATTCACCACGGATTGCCATTTACGTCGTTACCTCCTTCATTTAGCCAAAGGGCACCTGTCCCTCGGGTTTTTTATATCATATCGGGCTGGGGGATGACAACTTTTTAGCTGGCCCCAGGCTGGAGGGGGTGCGGGCGTCTTGACTTTTGGCCTCGCTATTTTCTATAATATACAGTTACCCAGCGTCTCTTTCTTAAGGGCGGCTGGAATAGTGCCCGAGTGGCGCAATGGTAGCGCAACCGACTTGTAATCGGTAGGCTAGTGGGTTCGAATCCCCTCTCGGGCTGTGGTATTAAGCCGGTGGTACGGGAGGGGTGCCGGAGTGGTTAATCGGAGCAGTCTGTAAAATTGCCGCCCGGAAGGGCTTCGCAGGTTCGAATCCTGCCCCCTCCACCAGATTTTGCTTGATTTAGCCACCAGACTTGGGTATTTTCTCAAGATTCGGTATAATATAGGTCTAATGCCCACATAGCTCAGTCGGTAGAGCACGTTCTTGGTAAGAACGGGGTCACCAGTTCGAATCTGGTTGTGGGCTCGGAATAAAGGGAGGTTGAAATGGCAAAACAGAAGTATGATCGGACGAAACCACATGTAAACGTGGGTACGATTGGCCACGTTGACCACGGGAAGACAACCCTGACCTCGGCGATAACGATGGTGTTGTCCAAGTACGGCAAGACCGGCTTCCGCTCCTTCGAGAGTATTGACAATGCCCCGGAAGAGAAAGCGAGGGGGTTGACCATTGCCATTGCCCACATTGAGTACGAGACGGAGAAACGGCACTATGCCCATATTGATTGTCCGGGTCATGCTGACTTTATTAAGAATATGATTACCGGTGCGGCTCAGATGGATGGGGCTATTCTTGTTGTAGCCGCCTCTGATGGTCCAATGCCCCAGACAAGAGAGCATATCCTCTTAGCACGGCAGGTTGGCGTCCCTTATATTGTTGTCTTCTTGAACAAGATAGACCAGGTGGATGACCCAGAGCTATTAGAGTTGGTAGAATTAGAGATGAGAGAGCTTCTTACAGAATATAAATTCCCGGGCAATGACATTCCTATCATCAGAGGCTCGGCTATGAAAGCCGCAGAGTGTGGCTGCTCAAAACCAGAATGCCCACACTGTGGAGCTATACATAAGCTGATGGAAGCAGTAGATACATATATCGCCCTTCCAAAGAGAGAGAAGGAGAAGCCTTTCCAAATGGCTGTTGAGGATGTCTTCACTATCACAGGAAGGGGAACAGTAGCCACTGGAAGGATAGAGCAGGGTGTCATCAAGACAGGGGAGGCTGTAGAGATAGTCGGTATCCAGCCAACAAAAAAGTCAGTCGTCACAGGCGTAGAGATGTTTAGAAAGACCCTTGATACAGGTGAGGCTGGAGACAATGTTGGATTGCTCCTTAGAGGAATAGAAAAAGATGGTGTAGAAAGGGGTCAGGTGGTCTGTGCCCCGGGCACAATCACCCCCCATACAAAGTTCAAGTGTGAGGTCTATGTCTTAAAGAAAGAAGAGGGTGGCAGACATACGCCATTCTTCACAGGCTACAGACCCCAGTTTTTCTTCAGAACAACAGATGTTACAGGCAACATCAAGCTCCCGGAGGGAGTAGAAATGGTTATGCCAGGCGATAACATCAATATGGATGCAGAGCTGATTATGCCAATAGCTATGACAGAAAAGCTGAGATTTGCCATCAGAGAGGGTGGGCATACAGTTGG
>JBDRCY010000011.1:0-2897 GCA_043821265.1 Chloroflexota bacterium | reverse complement strand
ATGTAGTGTGGATTAATTTCCGGCCTCAGGCCATAGAGAACATAGGCGTCGATTATGATACGCTGAAGGGGATAAACCCCCGCATTGTCCATTGCTCCCTTACCGGGTACGGGCTTTCCGGGCCGTACCGTAACCGTCCTTCCTTTGATATTGGTGGTCTGGCCATAAGTGGCGTTATGAGCCTTACCGGTGAGCCTGGTGGCCCGCCGCTCAAACCAGGGCCCCCTATGGGCGATATTACCACCGGCATGATGGGCGCCTTGGGGGTTTGTTCGGCCCTGGTGCAGCGGGAGCGGACGGGGAAGGGACAGCTGGTAGATATATCGCTGCTGGATAGCTGTATGGCCACCCTTGTTTATGAGTTCGCCTATTATTTCTGCTCGGGGATTGTGCCCCAGGCCCTCGGTTCCGGCCACCTGTCGCTGGTCCCCTATAATGCCTATAATACCAAAGAGGGCTGGATGGTGATTGGCCCTTCCTGGCCCAGGCTGGCCCGTGTCCTGGGCCTTGACTGGATGGTAGATGACCCCCGGTTTGCCACTCTTGGGGCCCGTCTTGAGCACAAGGAGGAGTTCGACCGCATTATTGGGGAAAGACTGATGGAGGCTCCCGCCAAGGACTGGTTGGCACTCATGGACGCCGAGGATATAGCTGCCGCCCCAGTAAATACGCTGGATGAGGCGGCGGTCCATCCCCAGGTACAGCATCGCCATATGGTGCTCGGCCTGGAGCATTCCCTGGGGGGCCAGATGCGGCTGGTGGGGAATCCGCTGAAGATGCCGGGAAGCATAGATGATACCAGCTACCTGGCGCCGCCCACCCTCGGCCAGCATGATCATGAGGTGTTTGCTGGTATTCTCGGTTATGCGGAAGGGAAGATTGATAAGCTGCTCACCGAGGGAAGAGCTCATCTGGCGGAGTTAGACCAGCATTTACACAAGCGGCTCTAAACTGGAGTAGCTTGTGGACTAGCATTATCTCTTGCGCCGGGCAATAAAGGTGGTCAGATTTATCAGCGCCTGGCGACTGGGATTATCGGGCAGATGCTTGAGGTTATCGCGGGCATGGGAGCAGTAATCAGCGACGACCTCATAGCATTCCTGTACAATTGACGAGTTATGAATCAGTTGTATTACCTGCTTTATGTTTTCTCCTTTATCCCCGTTATTAAACAGTGCCTTTACCGTCTTATTATCGGCCTCGCGCTCCAGGAGAAGCATGACGGGTAGGGTGATGGTGCCTTGAACCAAATCCGAACCTATCGGTTTGCCCAGCTCCTCTTCCGTACCGACGAAGTCCAGGATATCATCCACAATCTGGAAGGCGATGCCGAGATTGTGCCCGTATTCTTTCAGGGCCTGGACCGACTCCTCAGGGGCCTGGCCCAGAATGGCGCCGGACGTGGTAGCCAGGGAAAAGAGGGAAGCCGTTTTACAGCGAATCCTCTGGAAGTATTGCTCGCGGGTTTGCTCTATATTATAGGCACTGAAGGCTTGATTCAGCTCCCCGCTGGAGATGATCTGCAGGGTTTGCGAAAATAATTTTATAACCCTCAGGTTCTTGGTATCGGCAACGGACTCTCCCGCCTTGGCAAACAGGTAGTCTCCCAGGAGCACGGCCGTCTCCTCGCTCCACAGGCTGTTAATGGTGGGCCGGCCCCAGCGAACCGCCGATTTGTCAATGGCATCGTCGTGTACCAGGGTGGCAGTGTGCATCAGTTCAACGGCCATGGCCATGGGCATAAGACAGTCAAGATTGTAGTTAAAAAGCTTACCCGCTAGCAGGGTAAGGGCGGGGCGAATGCGTTTACCGCCGCCCTGGAGGCTATAGCTTAATGGTTCGGCCAGTCCGGGATAGTTAGCCTGGCTGGTTGACTTGAGCCAGTCTTCTAATAGGGTTAAATCCTTTTTAACGGGTTTATAAATAGCGCTAAGATGCAATTATTCTTCTCCGGTCCCCCAGCGAGTCGGTGATTTCATTGACATTCGACGTGACCTAACCGGCTGGTCTCCTCGGCCACTAATTTTTCGTCTAACTTGGTAAATAGCGGCTCGGGTGATAGTAATTTCCGTCCTGGCAACGGGGCCTGTAGCTCGTATCTGTTATCGCTAACCCGGCCCTCGAAGCCGAGGAACTCATGCAGGCGTTGTGAGCTAAAGGGCAGGAAGGGGTACAGCATGGTTTTTAAGTGGGATATTAAGACGAGGGCGACATATAGCGAGGTGGCGGCAGATTGGCGATCCTCCTTAATTACCTTCCAGGGCGACTTTTCGTCCAGGTAGCGGTTGGTTGCCTGGGCCACGCCCATGGCTGTTTTCAGCGCCTGCCGGAAATGGCATCGGGAGAGAGACTCGTCCATTTCTCTGAATAATGCGGTGGATAAATTTATTAAATCGTTGCCTTGGGCATCAATAAGAGCTGCTTCGGTCTCAGATACTCCCATGTCATCATAGGTGGGTACGCAGCCATCGAAGTTGCGGTAAACGAAGGTGAGCACTCGATGGGCCAGGTTGCCATAGGTAGCCACCAGTTCGTCGTTGTTGCGGCGCACAAACTCCTGCCATGAGAAATTGGTGTCGCTAGTCTCCGGCATGTTTATGGACAACAGATAGCGTAGCGGGTCGGGGTCATAGCGGGAGAGAAAGTCGGGTAGCCAGACTGCCCAGTTGCGGCTGGTGGAGAGTCGTTTAACTTCGATGGTGAAGAACTGGTTGGCCGGTACGTCATGGGGGGAGGTTGAGGTCTCCATATCCCAACAGCATGGCCGGCCAGACGATGGTGTGAAAGGGTATATTGTCCTTACCGATAAAATAATAGCTCTTTACCTCTCCCTGCCAGAAGGAGCGCCACTGGTCCCTATCACCAACGGACTCGGCCCATTCCTGGCTTGCCGAAAG
>JBDRCY010000010.1:0-17276 GCA_043821265.1 Chloroflexota bacterium | reverse complement strand
CAGAGGTGCACATGCGTATCAATCAGCATTCCGGCCCCCTTTCCCATTGTCTATGTTTACGTGCCTCACTTTAATTGGGATTTCCCATTTCAACTATTATCGCTATGCTAATGTTCTGCTCGCTGGCTGTCAAGGAGTGGGTAGCTGGCGTAACAATAGTTCCTTTTTTCACTTAGAGTTACGCGTCTAGCCCTCAGGCGTAAAACAGAGCGCACCTTTTTATCGCTGTTAAATAAAAGTCAGATTGTGACATGATTGAACTGGAGTATCAATAAATAGAACTTTTGGAGTATTATTCAGCTTAAGAATCTAATATAATAGCATTGATACTCCTTAAGAAAGACGACGTTCGATTATGACTTGCTGGCAAGACAAGCTACGTGAAAATCCGGTTCTACTCAATCTTGGTTGTTACTACTTTACAATTCGTGTTTATCACAGATATTGACACCCGTCACCTTTGTGGCTAAAGTTGCTCAAGGCTGAGAATCTCCCTTATTAAGTATTAACTTTAAGTATGAACTTCCTGGATTTGGAATAGCCCTCAGTAGTATAAGCAATCAATTTAACTCTATACTCCCCACTACACAACCAATCAGGTCTTCCAAAATCTAGGAACTTATGTTCACGTGCTATTACTTCATGTGAGTTCCAATCAAAAGAGGAAATCCTTTTCTGTCCTATTTTTATAACTATCCTATCAACCATTATGCCTGACCACGAGGTTAGTTCTACCCAGACAGATATATATTCACTGTTAGCTCTTGGTTCATAACCAGGTGTTTGTTGGGTCATAATTGCTAATTTACCCGAGGCAGACCACCAATATTTTTTCACTGGAGACATTGGGTTCACAAATAGAAATCCCCAAATAGCAGTTAACACTAGTATTGCAATCCCGATACACTGAGAAACTCCAATCATAAGAGACGCTCCAGCGATAATAAAGCCGATAAACAACCCAAGGCTAAAATTGAAATCCATGCCCCTATTCTACCACTAATACACATTATTTCTAACCATTGCCTCCTGTCATTATTTAATACTGATTTCGCCCAGTTTAGCTAATCAGCCCCTAATAACTATTTACCTGAATCACCAACCATGATGGAGTAAAGCCCAGGGCGCCACTGTCTTGACAAAGAAACTTTTTCCTGCTAGATTACTAACCTCAGGTATACGCAATAGGAACAATCAATGAATAGACGTTTGATAGTTTTCATTATTGTTGTATTAGCGCTCACCTGCGGTTTAACCGTGCCGACGTATGCCGGCACGCCCGACGACGACTACAAGCCGGAGCGCTACTATATCTCCAACGCCGCCCAGCAGACCACTACCCTGGACGCCTATGATGATAATACCAACAATGCCCTTACCCTGACCTTTACCCCACCCACCGACAAGGACTTCATAGTAATCGCCTCGGCGCTGACCAATTATGAAACTATAGATAATTCCACCATAGTCCGGCTTGCTTTAGGTCCAACCGTTAGCCCAACCGGCTATTCTGAAACATACCACCAGCCGAGGGATATCCTTCTCAACTGGCGCGGCTTCGGCACCCACAAGATACTAGAGGCCACCGGCGGCATCAGCTATACCGCCAAAATCCAGTACCATGCAGAAGTAGCAGGCGAGACCGCCTATATCAAGCGCTGCGCCATAGCCGTCCTAGAGGTATTCAACTATGAAAATGCCGAGAGTAATGGAGAATCCACCCTAACTACCAGTGACTATGCTACCGGCAACAAACTTACCCTTGGCTTCACCCCAGGAACGGAAGCGGACTATATTATTTTCGCTACGGCGAACATGAAAAACGGTACCAGCGGTAAAGGTACTCTTTCCGAACTTACTCTAAATACCGTGCAAGATGCCGAAGTAGAAGTAGTTGACACCAATTATGCCAGCTACGCCTATATGGAGAAAGAGACTCTGTCAGCGGCGTTGAAAACCTTCGACATCAACTATAAGAGTGAGGGGACAAGCACCGCCTATATCAAGGATGCCCGTATTACCGCCGTGCTGGCGGACGACTTCGGCGATTTCTATTATGCCGAAACCGAGGCCGAGGGCGACGGTACCGACCTGGACTACTACGATAATGATACCAATAACAAGGTTACCCTCACTACCGATAGTCTCACTATTCGTAACGATTATATAGTTATCGGACAGGGCCTCGGCAGGCAGGAGAATGTCGGCAAAGCCTTCTATGCTAACTTGGATATAGACACCACCAGCTACGGCGAGTATGTCTTTGAGTCTGGGGACAGGGCCCTCTACCGCTCCTTCTTTATCCTGACCAAGGTGAACCTCACCATCGGCAGCGCGCACACTGTTAAGATTCAATACAAGACCGATACCGCCGGTGGTTCTGCGACCGCTTTTGTCAAGAATGCCAATATCATCGCCATCAAGGCCAATACCGTTGAGTCTTACAGCACCCGGCGGGCATACTGCCATCGATAACGCCTACGACGCCGGGGAGTATGATGCCTATATCTGGGCACACGGCCTGGATACCAGCACCACCTATGACGTTGCCTACTACGACGCCGGCGCCAACGGGGGCCGGAAGATAGAAACCGATGGCGGGCTTACCGCCACCACCTACGGCAACATCTCCAGCACGCTTGACCTGACCGGTGACGGAAGTGCCGTCGCCGGCACCTGGCATGCCGCCGTCTTCCGCTTAAACTCCAACCCGCCAACCAACTATGACAGCGCCGCCGGGACCGATGGATTTGTAACGGCGGACAGCTTCGATGTAGACGCTGCAGCCATACCGGAGTTTCCTGCCGTGATTGCCGGCGTGGGGGTAGCCGGGCTTATGCTGCGGCGTATACTGCTGGATAAGGAAGAAAAAACTGGGGCATGCCCAAGCTTAGAATCATATACATCATAGCGCTGGGCGTCCTGGCGGTGCTGGTAGTGTTCACCGTATTCCGCCCCATGGTGAGCAAGGGTAAGTACAGCGAGGTGCAAAGAGAGCAGCTCCTGGAGACGGACGATGAATGGATTATCCAGTTCGTCATCATTAACCGCGAGGGGGAGATAAATAAATACATCATCAACACCCTGGTTGGCGGCACCCAATCCACGGAAAGTGTCTCGCTGGACGATGGCCAGTCCTTTACCTACATCCGCCATATCCGCCGCGACCGGGCCGGCGATGGCAATGTCAGCTTCACTATCTATAAGGAGAATGAAGAGACCCCCATCAAGCGGGTCAGCTACCACTTGCAATAGTAAAATAAGTGCTATAAGTGCTATAATATAATTAATTAAGGTGGTCAGGGGCTTAAGAAGTGGAAAAGAATAGAAGCACTCACTTCAAGCTGGCTATAGTCTGCCTGGGCATACTGCTCATGGCCAGCTTCTGGCTTACCCTGAGGGGAGCCTCCGACCCGGTGAGCATGGTGGTCACCCCCGAGGTCCCCCGGGAGGGCGAGCCGGTACTGGCCACATTCAAGCTGAACAACCCCACCCCGGAGGCCCTGCTCACCAAGTATCAGTTCTATGCCAACGGCGAGCTTGTCGCTGACGGGGAGACCGCTATCGCCCCGGCCTCATATGAGATGCATCAATACGCCTACAAGAACCCCCTGCAGCTAGGGGACCAGATCAACTTCGTCGTCAGGACCCAGTCCAACCTGGGGAATTACGAGAAGGCCATCTCCTCACCATCATACCCGCCGCAGGTATGGTCGAGCTTTATCAGCTTCGCCTCATTCTCCACCACGGTGATGAGCTCCATGGCCTCCATGACCTACTACCAAACGGCCTTCGACACCACTATCGGTTTCAGCGTTGGCCTGGTCACCACTGTCGTCCTTATTATCCTGCTCATCTTCGCCGAGTTAACCCAGCCGGTGCTGGCCAGCGCCACCATCGCCCGCCTGGGCAGGGTAAGGATAAGGTTCTCCACCGTCACCTGGGTACTGTTCATTATCTTCATAGGCATCACCTACACCAATATAGTAATGGCCGTATCCACCTGAGATATCCGATACCGCTCAATTCAACATTCAAAACTTCTCCACTTAAGGAAGCCTGCGCCTGCAATCCCCACGCCAGGCAGCGCTCCGAGCACCCCGGGACTCATTCACTCTATCGCATAATCAAGGGCGAGCTTCCTTTACGATACGCAGACTTGACAAAAGCATGCCAGCTACTTAAAGTATCCCTACCGAGTAGCCCTAATATAGACGGGATAAACGCAGTTGAAAGGAGGGTTAAATGGGCAAGGACCTGAGACAATTCCTCAAAGCGGCCAGGGAGGCAGGGCCCGATTATTACGCCGAGACCAATAAGCCGCTCAGCCCCCAGTACGAGGTGTGCGTCCTATCACAGAAACTGGCCCGGGAGGGCCGCTTCCCGTTACTCTACTGCCCCCAAATCGAGGGGAGCAAGCTGCCACTGGTCAACGGTATCTTCGCCAGCTACGAACTGCTGGGGCTGGCGCTGGACGTCACCCCGGATAAGCTCAAAAAGGTGGGCAATAACGGCATCTTCCGGGAGTACCGCCGCCGGCAAGATAATCTCAGGTCGCCCCAGGAGATTCCGGGAAAAGACGCCCCGGTGCAAGAAGTGGTACTGCAGGGCAAGGACGTGGACCTGGGGCTTTTACCCATCATCCACCATTACGAGCTCAATCCCGCCAAATACGTGAGCTTTGGCATGACCATTGTTAAGGACCCGGACACGGGAGTACCCAATGTCGGAGTATATCGCCAGGAGGTGAAGGGGAAGAACCGGCTCGCCTGCATGCCGACACCGATACATGATACCGCCGTTATCGCCCGGCGCTATGCCGAGCTGGGCAAGCCCATGGAGGTGGTCACCTTCATTGGCCACCACCCGCTGGTCGGTATGGGTGCGGTCGGTACATACCCCCTGGGACAGAGCGAGCTTGACGTCATGGGAGCACTACTGGAGGAGCCGCTGGAGGTGACTAAAGGTGTAACCGTAGACCTCCCCGTCCCCGCCTTTGCCGAGATAGCCATCGAGGGGATAATCGACCCCGCTAAAACGGAAACCGATGGCCCCTTCAGCGAGGCCTATGGCTACTACGGAGGCCATCGATCCTGCTATGTCATCGAGATAAAGGCCATAACCATGCGTAAAGATGCCATTTACCAGAACCTCGACCCCATAAACCCGGAGCATAACCTGGCCGCTCAACTGTACTACGAGTCGGAACTCTACGACAGTGTAAGAAGGGTCATCCCCACCGTCAAAGCGGTTCACCACGCCCCCCTGGCCATGGCGGGTAAACACTTCATGTTCATCTCCATCAAAAAGCGTAACCCCGGTGACGGCAGGCTGGCGGGGCTAGCGGCCCTGTGTGCCAACCGCGCCCGCAAGATAGCGGTGGTGGTGGATGAGGACATCGATGTCTACAATCACCAGGAAGTATTGTGGGCCATCGGCAACCGGGTAAGGGGAGAACTGGATATCGACATCATCCCCCGCATGCCCAGCATAATGCTCAGCCCCTGCTCACGCGACGAGACCGGCTTAAGCAAAGGGCTTCTGGATACCAATATACTGATAGATGCCACCGAGCCGGAGGGGTTTGCTACCAGGGTCATGCCACCCGCGGACCTCTGGGAGTCCATGAGCCTGGAGGACTACCTGAAATAGGTCTGGAGATGGCCAAGAGTGATAGCAGCCGGCCTAATACTGGGCAGCTACCTGCTGGGGTCTATTCCCGCGGCCTACATCGCCGGACGCCTGCTCAAGAAGATAGATATCCGGAAGATGGGGGACGGCAATGTCGGTGCGGCTAATGCCTACCGGGAGATAGGACCTGGCGCCGGTATCACCGTGCTCCTGGCCGATATAGCCAAGGGGGCCATAGCTATCCTGCTTACCCAGGCCCTGGCGGCACAGCCCATCGTCTTCCTGGCCGGGCTGGCCGCCGTCCTCGGCCATAACTGGCCCATCTACCTCGGCTTCAAGGGCGGCCGCGGCGAGGCTACCGCCATCGGCGTGCTGGGCGCCCTGCTGCCTCAGCCAACGCTCATCCTGGTCGGGGTATGCCTCTTCCCCCTGTGGAAAACGCGCAATACCATGCTGGCCGGCGCTATCATATTTGCCCCGCTTTGGGCAGTCGCCTGGCTTACGGGGGCCTCCGGGGCGCTGATTAGCTACAGTATCGGGCTCCCCTGCGTAGTGGGGATCACCCATCTGCTCAAAACCAGACATTTACCAAAGGCGGTCAGAAAAGAAGGCAAATATATGCGCTAAGGACCAAGGTCAAGGAAATATACCCCGATTAGACCCGGCATGACCGCCGGAAAATCGCTCAAATCAAGCCGGGAGCACCCGGCTGAAGAAGGTAGTTACCCTAGCCGCCAGCGCCGCTTCATACCCCCACCAGAAGTGGTCGGCGCCATAGATGCTATCATGTTCCTCCTCCGCCTTAAGGTGCCGGCAAAACTCGAGGAAGCGAGCGCGGTGGGTAAAACCATCCCGGCTGCCCGAGAGAAGCAGCTTCGGCTTGGGGCAGCCGGCCAGGAAGTCAAAGTCAAACATGGCCAGCGGCGGCGAGATAGCCGCCAGGGCCTTAATACGGGCGTCACTACAGCCAACGGGCAGGCCGAAAGCGGCGCCAGCCGAATAGCCGGCCAGTCCGAGCCGCCGCCCGTCCACTGCCTTCACCGTGGCTAGATATGAAATAGCGGCCTTAACATCTTCCTGCTCACCTATTCCCCCGGCATACTCTCCCTGGCTTCTACCCACCCCGCGAAAGTTGAACTTAAAGGAAACAAACGACGCCGCGGTAAGCGCCGCCGAGACGCTACCCACCACGTTGTTATTCATACTGCCCCCGTAGAGGGGATGAGGGTGGCAGACTATCACCGCCGGGAAGGGCCCGCTACCTTCGGGGATATCCAGTATCCCCTCGAGGGAAAGCTCGCCACAGGGAAACTGTACTCTTACCTTTCGCATCATCACATCCCTTGCCTCAGGCTTACCGCCTATTATAATCATACCAGCACCGCCAGCGCCAGACTATCTTGACAGTGGAGACTGGCTTATATATACTTACCTAGTAAGTCTAGGTATATTTCAAATCATATCCGGGTAGTCATATCAATGCAAAATATACCGATTAACGAGCTTATCAGTCTGGCCGGTAAAAGGGCCATTGTTACCGGTGGCGGGCGGGGCATCGGCCTGGCCATTAGCTACCGTCTGGCCGAGGCCGGCGCCAGCGTCCTCATCGCTGACAGCGAACGGGAGAGCGCCCAGGCAGCGAGCCGCGAGCTTGAAGGCTATGGCTTTACGGCCACCTTCTATGCCGGTGATATCAGCCAGGAAGAGGCGGTACGGGATATGGTCAGCACCGCCGTTAAGATCCTGGGCGGCATCGATATCCTGGTAAACAATGCCGGTATATTCCCCCGCATACCACTGGCCCAGACCTCAGATAAGGACTTCGAGCAGGTGCTGGCCGTAAACCTGAAAGGTACCTTTCTCTGCAGCCGCGAGGCCAGCCAGCGGATGATAGAACAGGAGCAGGGCGGCTGCATCATAAACATCGCCTCCATCGATGCGGTGCACCCCTCATCCCAGGGACTGGCGGCCTATGACGCCTCCAAGGGCGGGGTCCTCACGCTGACCAAGAGCCTGGCGCGGGAACTGGGCCAGCACGATATCCGGGTGAACGCCATTGCCCCCGGTGGCATCCTGACCAAGGGCCTACTGGCCCGCCTCGACAGCGAATCAGCCCAGCAGGGGAAGGCCGAGCTCAAGCGATTCATGGCGCGCATGGTCCTGGGGAGGATGGGCAAGGCCGATGAGATTGCCCGGGTGGCCCTGTTTCTGGCCTCCGACCTGGCCAGCTATGTGACCGGCAGCCTCATTGTGGCCGATGGGGGCTACCTTGTATCCTAACGGCATTGGCTCCGTAGCCTGAGGCTACGGATTTGTGAAATCAGCGAGGCATAATATATAATAAATCGACTGAGGCGAGAGCTGTTATCGCGATAGCCGTCTTCCGGAAAGCACCGGCCAACCCGTTCCACAAGGCTGGCATCATCTGCCTCACTCTGATTACCGAAGCGCCGAAGTGAAATAATAGTGGCACGGCCTATGATTGACCGATTTCGAGAAGTAAATAAGGCCTTCCCCAAGACAGCCCAGGTCCTGGAGCGCAAGCGCCAGGGTAAGAAGGTGTTTGGCTGGCTCTGCACCTATATCCCCGAAGAGGTCATACACGCCGCCGGGGGGCTGCCCGTCAGGATTACCGGCTACTCCCAGGAGATGGAGCTTGATGACGGCAACGCCTATCTCTACGTTAATAGTTGCTCTTTCTCCCGCAGCTGCCTGCAGCTGGGCTTAAGAGGAGAATATGATTTCCTGGACGGCGTGGCCGGGGGTTCTACCTGCGACGGGGCGCGCCGCCTGTTTGACCTGTGGCGTAACTATATCGGCACACCCTTCTATCACGTACTCACCGTACCGCGCAAGTACACCGAAAGGGCCCATGAACTCTACTACCAGCAGGTAGTCCAGTTCAAGGAGCACCTGGAGGAATTCCTGGACATAGCGATAACCGACGATGCCCTGCTTAAGTCCATCGAGCTGTATAACGAATCCCGCTCCCTGCTGAAGAGCCTCTATGAACTGCGCAAGCTCCCCGAGCCGCCCATTACCGGTGCCGAGACCATGGAGGTGCTCGATGCCAGCTTCCGCATGCCCAAGGAGCTATTTAATGAATACCTTACGGAACTGCTGGACGAGCTGGCTGCCTCGGACAAAGCTCACCAGGGCCGGGCGCGGCTGATGCTCATCGGCAGTGTCCTGACCAACCCCGAGTTCATCAAATCCATCGAAAGCCAGGGAGCGCTGGTGGTAACCGACGAACTCTGTACCAGCACCCGCTACTGGTCCGACCCGGTGGTCCTTGACGGGCAAACACCCCCCCTCCGGGCCATCTCACGCCGCTACCTGAATAATTTCCCCTGTGCCCGTATGGTGCCTTCCGACGGGCGCTTCAACCGCGTACTCGACCTCGCCCGGGACTACCAGGTGGACGGCGTCATCAGCCAGATTATCCGCTACTGTGTCCCCTATGCCCATGACCTGCCGCTGCTGACGGAGCGGCTGAAGGCAAAGGGCATACCCACCCTGGCCCTGGACGTGGAATACGGCACCTCGGGTTCGGGACAAGTACAGACCAGGGTCCAGGCATTCCTGGAGATGCTGGAGGGCAGAAAATGACAACCCCCACCGAGAAGAGGAACCGGATTAAGTCCATCGTAAGGGCCTCCCGGCTGATATCACGGATGAACCAGTCGCGCCCCGGGGCACGTAAGAGCGAGGCCATGTACTACCAGATGCTCTCCGACTACTACACCCGCCTGCTCCATGCCCGGGAAGAAGGCAATTTCATCACCGCCCATACCGTTTTCTTCCCCACCGAGATACTCTACGCCATGGATATTGTCCCGATGCATACCGAGGCGACCACCTGGATGATGTCCCTTTTCACCGATAACTGTGCCGACATCCTGGCCAAAGGGGCTGAGTTGGGGCTGGCCTCTGAGATATGCTCGCCGCACCGGGGCGTAGCCGGCGCCCTGGCCCTGGGAGAAGTACCCCGCCCCGACGCCATGCTGTGGTCCAGCCTGTGCTGCGACAACACCGCCAAGAGCGGCGAGTTGCTCATGGAGATAAGTGATTGCCCGGGCTTCTTCCTCGATTACCCCTTCCAGCAAAGCGAGGGCGAGATAAAGTATCTGGTCGCGGAGTTGAAGGACATGATAGCCTTCCTCGAGGAGCAGTCGGGGCTAAAGATGGACTGGGACAAGCTGGCCGGTATCGTTGCCCGCCTGGACCAGCAGATAGAGCTTTTCCGCGAGATAAACGAACTGCGCCGGGCGGTGCCCACCCCCTTCAACCCCCTGGGATTCCTGGAGCTACTGACCACCGGCTACCTGTTCCCCGGTCAGCCGGAGGCCATCGAATACCTGAAGACGCTGCGCCAGGAGCTGGCGGCAAAGGTTGAAGACGGCCAGGGGGCAGTGCCCCAGGAACGCTTTCGCCTGATGACCCTCTTCCTGCCCCCCCTGTACCTGATGGGGTTCCTGGAGAAGCTTTCGCAGCAGTACGGGGCGGTGAGCGTAACCGAACCCTTCTTTACCCACTGGGGAGAGGGCCGCCTCGACCCCGAACAACCGCTGGAGAGCATCGCCCGGAAATCCTATATGATACCGGAGATGCGCATGTACGGCCCACTGGGTAAGCAAGCCCTGGACGATGTCGTCGACTGCGCCCGCAAATACCAGGTTGACGGCGCCATCTATTATGCCGATGTCGGCTGCCGGCAAAGCTGTGCCGCCATCAAGCTGTTTAAGGACACCCTCAACGAAATAGACGTGCCGGTGCTCACCACGGACTGCGATGTAGTCGACCCCACCATTACCTCCGAAGACGAAATGCGGGAAAGGCTGGAGCAGTTCTTCGAGTTGCTGGAGGACCGCTAAGCAAAAATGAGAACACTGGGCATAGACGTCGGCACCCTGACCACCGAGGCGGTAATCCTGAGTGATGACGCCGTCATCGCCTCGTCCATAATCCTCTCCGCCGATGAAGCCGAAGCCAGTGCCCGGTTAGCCACCGAAGAGGTGCTGAAGCAGGCCGGGCTAACTTCCCCCGATGATTTATACATCGTGGCTACCGGGGCCGGCGGCAAAGCCGTCTCCTTCAGCCAGCAGCAGAAGGCCATCACCACCTGCCTGGCCCGGGGCATACAACACCTCTTTCCCACCGCTCGAATGGTAATAGACATGGGGGCCGAGAGCTCTACTGTCCTTAAGCTGAACGAACGCGGGCGGGTCAGCGACTGGGCTAATCACGATAAGTGTGCCTCCGGCACCGGCGTCTTCCTCCAGCAGATGGCCAAGCTGATGCAGATGCCCCTGGAGGAGATGGCCCAGCTCTATTCCCAGAATGGGGCCCGGGCCGATATCTCCAATACCTGTGCCGTCTTCGCCGAGTCCGAGGTAATATCCCATGTGCACCGGGTGCCTCCCACCCCCAAGGAGGAAATTGTCGCCGGTATCTACTATTCGGTGGTCAGCCGCATCATGGCGCTGTGCAAGCGGATTGGCATCCAGCCCGACATCGCCATAACCGGCGGCGTAGTAGCCCTAAATAGCGGGCTGGTCAAGACCCTGGAGCTGGAGCTGGGCTGTAACGTCCTGCTACCCCAGGCACCCCGAAGCGTCGCCGCGCTGGGCGCCGCCATCGTTGGCCGCGAGAAACTAGCCCAAGGAGCCGGATAGATGATAGTTGCCGGGATAGATATCGGCTCGCGGGCGGCCAAGGCCGTACTGATGAAAGACGGCGCTATTATCTCGTCAATAATCGGTGATACCGGCCCCGAGAGCGTGAAAACCGCCTACATGACCATGGAGGGGCTCTTGAAGGGGACCGGGATAGCCTTAGACGGCATCCAGTATATCGTGGCCACCGGCTACGGCCGGGTACTGGTCCCCTTCGCCAATGACAATATCTCCGAGATAAGCTGCCACGCCCGCGGCATCAACTGGTACTTCCCCTCGGTGAAAACCGTGCTGGATATGGGCGGCCAGGACTGCAAGGGGATAAGCTGTGACAGCGAGGGAAGAGTGAGCAACTTCGTCATGAACGATAAGTGCGCCGGCGGCACCGGCCGCTTCCTGGAAATGATAGCCGAGGTGCTCAACACTCCCCTGGAAGAGATTGGAGACCTGTCGCTCAAATCAGAGGCGGCCATCCCCTTTAATACCATCTGCGCCGTCTTCGCCAAAACGGAGGCCATCACCTACCTCAAGAAAGGGGTGGCCAAGAGCGATATCCTCGCCGGCCTGCATGAGGCCATCGCCGGCCGCTGCCTCAACCTGCTCAAGCGGGTATCCATCGAGGCCGATTTTACCATCACCGGGGGTATCTCCAAGAACAAGGGAATGGTCGCCAAAATAGAGGAAAAGGTGGGACTGAAGCCGCTACTGTGCGCAGACCCGCAGCTATGCGGTGCCCTGGGAGCAGCCATCTTTGCCCGGGAGCGCTGCGACGGCGGGGGCCCGGCCCAGCAGATGAAGGTACACTACGGCTACAGCGACGGCACCGGCAATTACTTTATCACCATCGACAACAGCCGGTGCGATGGCTGCGGCCAGTGCGTGCCGGCCTGCCCGGCGGGAATCCTGGAGATGGCTGCTGGCGATAGCGGCCAGCCGAAGGCCAGGGTAAGCGAAGCGACCAGGAAGAAAATAGCCGTTTTATGTCCCGGGTTCTATTCCTGCCAGAGCACCCGCCAAACAGACTGCCACCGCGCCTGCCCCAGGGACGCCATCAGCCACAGCTGGTAGGACTGAAACAGAAATCTCCACCGGCAAAAAAGGAGGCACCATGGTAGACCCAGACGATACCGGCCAGCGAGTGAGGATAGCCGTCGACGCTATGGGCGGTGACTATGCCCCCGGCGAAACAGTCAAGGGAGCCGTAGCCGCCGCCAGGGAGGTGGGCATCGAGATTCTCCTCGTCGGCCCCAGGAGCGAAATCGAGGCCGAGCTGGCTAAAACCGATATTTCCCACCTGCCGGTCAGCCTGGTAGAGGCCAGTGAGACCATCAAGGACGGCGAGGCACCAGCCATGGCCGTCCTGCGCAAACGCGATAGCTCCATAGCGGTAGCCACCCGCCTGGTGAAGGAGGGCAAGGCCGATGCCGTGGTCAGCGCCGGTTCCACCGGAGCCGTGATGGTCAGCGCCCTGCAATACCTGGGCGCCCTGCCCGGCATAGACCGTCCCATGGCCGGAGGGCCCTTCCTCGGTCTGGCCCCACAGACGATAGTCCTCGACCTCGGTGCCAATGTGGGCTGCCAGGCCTACCACCTAGTGAACTTCGCCGTGGCCGGCAGCGTCTTCGCCAGGAGCTTCCTCGGCATTGAAAATCCCACCGTGGGGCTGCTGAATGTGGGCGCCGAGGAGGGTAAGGGCAACGATGTCACCAAGGAGGCCTATCCCCTGCTTCAGAAAAGCGGCCTTAACTTTATCGGCAATGTGGAGGGTATGGATATCCTCCGGGGCCGGGCCAATGTCATTGTCTGCGACGGCTTCGTCGGCAATATACTGCTCAAGCTCTGCGAAGGGCTGGGCCGGACGGTGGGGCACTGGCTCAGCAAGGAACTGAAGGACAGCCTCCCCGCCACCGACCTGGAAGTGGTAACCGCCAAGCTGGTGAGGCTAATGTGCCCGGGCGAGGTAGCCGGCGGCGGCCCCTTATGGGGAGTGAACGGGGTATCCGCCGTCGCCCATGGCAACAGTCAAGCGCCGCAGATTGTCGGTACCATCCAGCAGGCCAAGCTCGCCGTCGAGAGCGGCTTCGTCGCTAAACTCCGCCGCGAACTGGAAAAGGTCCAGCAGATCATCTCCGACTAGAGAGCAGTCGAAGGAGATAAAATATCCGCGCTGGATGAAAATAGCACCGGGTAGCCCCGGCACATCCGCCTCGCCGCAACACTCTCCGGCCCGGCAATACCTCTATAGCGCTATTATCGCCACTTTACCCCTGAATCTCACTGGCGGCTTGACAGCCGCCGGGTAAGCTCTATACTATTTGGACAAGTGCGCCCCGGATGAGCACTACTGACACCGTTAGGGGGAAAGCGCCAGTGATAAAGACCCTCGAAGAGAAGGTTGACCCCCGGGATACCGCCCTGCTGGTGGTAGACGTGCAGAACGACTTCTGCCATAGCGACGGTATATCCGGCAAGCGGGGCTTCACCAACCTATCGTATCGCCAGAAAATGGTGCCGCGCCTTATAAAGCTCATCTCCCAGGCCCGCCGGGCTGAAGTACCCATCATATTTATCCGGATGGCCACCGACCCGTGGACCCTGTCCGAGGTACAGCAAGAACAGCTGCTCAGGCGCGGCCTATCCTTAGACAGCATCCCTGCCCAGGAAGGCACCTGGGGTGCCGACTTCTACCGGGTAAGGCCAGAGGCCGATGACTATATCGTCACCAAGCACCGCTACAGCGCCTTTATCGATACCGACCTCGACCTCATCCTGAGGAGCCGGGGCGTAAAAACGGTGATTATGACCGGCGTGGCCACCAATGTCTGCGTCGAGTCCACCGCCAGGGACGCCTCCATGAAGGACTACTTCGTGGTCTTTGTCAGGAACTGCGCCGCCTCATTCAACCTGAGAGACCATAACGCCACACTACGAACTATGGATACCCTCTTCGGCACTGTAGTCAGCTACCAGGAGGTAGTAGCCGCCTGGCGACGATAGGCCGCAAACCTTATGTCAAGTAATAACGGCAGAGGGAAAGGATGAAATGTTAAAGACCCTCGAAGAGAAGGTTGACCCCCGGCATGCCGCCCTGCTGGTAGTGGATGTGCAGAACGACTTCTGCCATAGCGACGGCGTTCTGGGCAAACGAGGCCGAAAATTAACCCTTACGCAAAGGATGGTGCCGCGCCTTATAAAACTCATCTCCCAGGCCCGCCAGGCCACTGTCCCCGTTATCTATATCCGGCAATCGGTCAGCCACTGGGACATGTCCCCGGTACGGCTGGAAATTCGGGCCCGGCATAATATACCGGCGGACGAGTCCCCCTGCCGGGAGGGCACCTGGGGTGCCGAGTTCTACCGGGTAAGGCCAAAAGCCGATGACTATATCGTCAATAAGCACCGCTACAGCGCCTTCATCGGTACCGACCTCGACCTCATCCTGAGGAGCCGGGACATAAAAACGGTGATTATGACCGGCGTGGCCACCAATGCCTGCGTCGAGTCCACCGCCAGAAATGCCTTCATGAAGGACTACTACGTGGTCTTTGTCAGGGACTGCGCCGCCACCACTAACTTAAGGGACCATAATGCCACTCTACGGGTTATGGAGGCCTTCTTCGGCACCGTAGTCAGCTACCTGGAGGTAGTGGCCGCCTGGCAGAAACTAGCCTCCGCTCGTTGAAGGAACGGCGCTTTTAGGCTATAATAGCACTGCCACATTTGTGGTGAGTGTAGCCCAGAGGTCTAAGGCGCCAGGTTGTGGCCCTGGATATCGAGGGTTCGAATCCCTCCACTCACCCCACCGCCTTGAGCGCCTATAGCTCAGCGGACAGAGCATCGGTCTTCGGAGGGCGAGCCTAAAACCCCGTCCGATAGTGTCCGAGATGGTTCAGGGCAGTCCCTGGGCTACCCCTCCTACGATCGACCACACCAAATTACGGCTGGCACCTTCCACGGGGAGCGTCACGGAAAGCGTCACGCCAGGTGAACTAACTACATTGAATTTTACCCCTCCCGGTGCCTTTGTACGCAAATTTCCGGGACTTTCCCAGCATTTTGCTGTTGCTTTAAACACTATTTACGATACTTTAGCCAAGCGGCAGGCAGATAAGCACTGTTCCTATTCTAACCATCGCAAAGGGAAACCGGTTATATATCCAGCTCTCCCTTTTTTGTATTTCCTAGTGTTCCTAGTGTATACCGGCTATATAGAGCGTCTGCCCTTCCTGCAGTACTAAGATGTTTTTCCATTGACAGATGAATATATATAAATCAGTGGAGCGCATCCCAATTTTCACATCCGTTTACGACAAACATTATTTAGGGTCGCGCCTCACCTGATAGTACTTTAGCACCTCATTAACAGCCACATCGCCCGTGACGATAGTCTCATTAAAAACATTCAATGACACGATTTCCTTAAGCCTGTTCAGTTGTACATCATCAAGGCTATTGTACCCACCTGTAAATCGTCAGCATCAATGGGCCACTTCTGGGATAATAGTTAATGGACGCTTAGAGGCTTGCTCCTGCTTCCCCGTGGAAGTAAAGTATCGATTAAGGAGGGAGCAGGACAATGATTCAAGGAATAACCGATAAACCCTGGCATGCAGAGGCCAGGACCGCAGAAACCAAGCAATTTATCCGCGACATCAAGCGCATAACCCGCCGCAAGTTCACCGCCGAGGAGAAGATCCGCATTGTCCTCGAGGGCTTTCGCCGCGACACGCCCATCAGGGACCTCTGTCGCCGGGAAGGTATCCGCCCCAGCACTTACTATGCCTGGCTGAAGGACTTCATGGAGGCAGGCAAAGAAAGGCTCACCAGAGACATGACTCGGGATGCTACCAGGACTGAAATACAGGAAATCAAGCGTGAAAATGCCAGGCTTAAAACGCTGGTAGCTGAGTTATCTCTCCAGGTACACGTCCTTAAAAAAACGGCAGCGCCGGGCCTGGAATAAAGGGGAGATATACCCGGGTGAGCGTTATCGAAAAGAGCGAGATTCTATCCCTGATAGCTGGTTCCGGACTGCCGCGCCGAAGGGCTCTGGCACAGCTGGGACTGGCAAAGAGCACCTATTATCGCTGGCTAAAGCGGCAAGTCGGAGGGAGGCTACAGGACAGGAAAGGCGGTTCGCCAGTCCCCTGGAACAAGCTCAGGCCCGAGGAAGAGGAGATGATACTTGTCCTAGCCAGAACATTTCCTGAGTTAAGTTCTCGTGAGCTTGCCTTGAGGATCGTTGATACCGAGGCTTTGTATGTATCCGAGAGCACTGTCGTCCGTGCTCTGAAACGGGAAGGACTGATCAAGCCGGCGGAGATAGTGGGTTTCAAGGCAGGCAAGGAGTACCACCGTAAGACGAAAAGAGTCAACGAGCTCTGGGCCACCGACTGTTCTCATATCAAGGTTATAGACTGGGGCTGGTATTACCTGGTGACAGTGATGGACGACTATAGCCGCTTCATACTGGCCTGGGAGCTCAAGAGCGATATGGCATCGAACTCTCTCATTGATGTCATACAGAAGGCTATAGATGCTACCGGCATGACCGATGTGCCGGTGGAGGACCGGACAATGCTTCTCTCCGACAATGGACCGGGGTACATCTCCCGGCAGTTCGGAGATTACTTAAGACTGGTAGGGGTCAGGCACATCTTAGCCTCTCCCTTCCATCCCCAGACTAACGGCAAGATAGAGAGATACCACCGTACCATCAAAGGAGAGTTAAGCCTTATGCCCTACGAGATGCCCGGTGAATTGGAGAAAGCCATCAGGGCTTTTATAGACTACTACATCTACCGGCGCTATCACTAAGGGCTCGGTGATGTCACGCCCTTTGATGTTTACACCGGCAGGTATCACGAAATAATCCAGAAAAGGAAGGAGGCAAAAACCAAGACATTGCAGGTAAGAAGGGACTATAATAGAACCACCAGGGAACAGGGCAATAACCTCTAAAGTGTCCGT